>JBDHBX010000018.1:0-154428 GCA_039592335.1 Gemmatimonadota bacterium
CCTAACAGGCGCATGCAGCTGCGGAGGCGTTAGACGGCTACATGAACCTCCTGTCTGAGGGGCGAGCGTTGAGCCGGGCGCACCGCGTTGCGATTGCCGCGGCCGCTGGCCTCGTTGCGGGCACAGTGGTCTTGGGCGTCGGGGGACGACTGCTCATGCGGGCAGTCGCCTACACCGACCCGGCGCCAGCGCGCTTCACGTGGTTGGGTACGCTTGGGGTGCTGGGAGCGGGAGCTGCCTGGGGGACAGTCACGGGGCCGGTCCTTCTCTTGTTCGACATGTTGCGCGCCGGCTGGCAATGGGCCCGCGGCATCGTGTTTGGCACCGTCGTTCTGGGGTTGGCGGCGCTGGCTGTAGGGTCGATCGTGGGGTTCGGGGGCCCCATTCTGGCACCTCCGGCGTTCATCATTCTGAGTGCCGTCGCGTTCCCGCTGCTGTTCCTTGCACACGGAGTGCTGGTTGACGTACTGGTCAGACGCTGGTTACGCCCAAAGCCACCGGCCCGAAGCTCACCGGCAGCCGTCTAACACGCGCATGCACCTGCGGAGGCGCAGTACGTTTCCAAAGGAAGTCGTTGCTATAGCGCCTGGGACCATCCAGGTCCGGTCATTGATCACACGGATCGCCTGGCAGGGAGGACACCCGCAGCTGATGCGCACGGTCGTTAGACGGACCCGGAACCACAACCGCACGCAAAGAGCAGACAACGGAGGGCGTGAGAGGAAGAGTTCGCCGGAGCCAGCGCGTAAACTTGCGCTGGTCAATTAGCCAGGACATCACGGAGATACTGCCGTGGAGAATGCAAGACTCAGCCGCCAGGGTGGTCTGTTCGCCATGTTGGGCAGCCTGTTATGGGTTGCGTGCTGGACGATTGTTTTTTTCGTTGGAGGTGGGTCTCGTGCTGAGCGGCTTTGGCGGACACTACTGCTGAATCCTGCAATCCTGCTTTTCATGGCGGGCCTGTGGGGGGTGCATGCGCGACAGGCGCCGCGATCAGGCCGGTTGGGCAAGACCGGCCTGGCAATTTGCCTGCTTGGCACCGCTACGATGCTGCTCGGCAACGTAGTCGAATTCTGGGTATCTGAGCAATTTTACGGAACCCAGACGCCGGGCTGGGTAATGATGGGGGTCGGGTTAGTGATGTTGCCGGGGGGGCTGTTCCTCTTGGGTATTGGCACCATCAGGGAGAGAGTATTCACAGGTTGGAGGCGCGGCGTGCTGTTGGGCTTCGGTGTGATGCTAAGTGCCATCGTGATTCTCCTGGTCACATCCTATCTCTCTCCTATCGCAACTTGGTCGGCTTCGCGACCTTTGTTGGCCAAGGTATTCCCGTACGCTGCGAGTTACGCTTTCGCGTTCGGCTGGGCCGCGCTTGGATATGCGCTCTGGTCAGAGAAGGCCGCCTAACAGGCGGCAGTGTAGGTTTGATGCGCGAGATCTTCTTCTACGGTCTTTTCATGGACGACACTCGTCTTCGAGCGTCAGGCCTCAGCCCGGTCGTGATCGGTCCCGCGGTTCTCGACGGCTACGCACTTGTGATCGAGAGCCGCGCGACACTTGCGGCAGAGATCGGCTCGAGATCGTACGGGGTCGTGATGGCTCTCTCCAACGAGGAAGCCCAGCTGCTGGAGACCGAGTCGCTTCGCGAGTGCTGGTGCTACAACCTCCCGGAGACTCGCCCACCGACTCCTCCAAACGAATCCTATCGCGCAGAGTTGTCGCAGCTCCTCACGCAGTTCGGGTTTCCAGCAGAGTACGTCCGGGAGGTCTCGGGATCGTCGCCTGCCGCCTAACAGGCGCATGCAGCTGCGGAGGCGTTAGGCGGCCCGGATTGAGCGACGTCGCTTCATGGGAGTGCACGAATGGCAACGAGCGCTTTCGACGATAAATCCTCTCCACCACAGGTCGACCAACTCGCGACGACGCTCGGCCGTGCAGGTCAGCTGTGGGAGGCTCTCGTGGCAACGTTGGCCTCCCAATACGCACCGCTGAGTGAGACTTGGAAGTTTGGTGGCCAGCAGTGGGGGTGGACCCTCCAGCTGAAGCAGCGGAAGCGGACAGTGCTGTACCTGACTCCGTGCCGTGGTCACTTCATTGCCGGATTTGCGCTTGGGGAGAAGGCGGTGAAGGCCGCACATCGAAGTGATCTCCCCTCGTCGGTTCTGACCGCCATCGACGGAGCCAAGAAGTACGCCGAGGGTCGGGCGGTCCGCGTCGAGGTGCGAAGGAAGAACGATGTCACCGTCGTGGAGAAGCTGGCGGCGGCCAAGATGGCGAACTAGGCGGCCCTGTCGGGCCACCTAACAGACGCATGCAGCTGCGGAGGCGCTAGGCGGCAGCCGGAGGTGAGGAGCTTATGCTACCAAAGGAGCAGCGGAAGACCTTTGATGCCTTCTACGAGTCGGCCCGACACAACAAGATCTTGGAGCCGAAGACCACACTGATGCTCCACATAGCCACGGCCATGGCGATCGGCTGTTACCCCTGACTGGAGCACTACCTTGGCGTGGCCGAGGACGAAGGTCTATCCAGTCAGGAGATCGGTGCTGTGCAAGCTGTCGTCATGGCAGTTTCGGCTGGTAGGGTCCAGCCGCAGTTCCGTGAGGTTCGCGAGAGACACCTCGGGCAGCATGAGGGATAGGTACAGGGGCTGGCGTCTAACAGGCGCATGCACCTGCGGAGGCGGCGAATCGAGGGCATGAGAGGTAGCGCTTGAAGACGTCCAAGACCGTTCGGCAACGGACGTACGGCTCTGTCTTAGACGCCTTCCGCAGGCTGGGCCGAGCACCGACGCCAGCTGAGCTTGCGCGGGAGCTTCAGGTCGCCGAGGCCGTCATCGTAGACAACCTGCGGGACCTTGAGGCTGGTGGGGCACTGAGGCTCGATTCCGGGCGCGCCACCATTCTGGATGCCTATCCGTATTCAGCGGCTCCGACGAGACACACCGTCCGGCTTCCGGACGGACCACCGCTCCACTGCATGTGTGCGATTGACGTGTTCTATGTGCCGTTCCTGACGCACTCGGAGGCAAGTATCAAATCTCGCTGTCACTACTGTGATGCCGCCATCCACATTCGCGTCAACAACGGGGTGATTGGGGAGGTTGACCCATCAGGGACTGTGATCTGGCATAGTGCTGCGGCATACGACTGCCCGCTGACGAACTTCTTCTGCAGTAGCGGGCACCTAGAGTTATGGCATGGAGGTGTTCCGACAGAGCCAGGCCAACAGATTGATCTTGTGACGGCCTTAGAGCGAGGTAGGATTGCGGCCGCTCGCATACACGCTGAACTGGCGGATCCGCAGACAACCGACAGCCGGGCAGTTACAACAGAGAGCACGATCACATGTCCCGGTTGTGGCATGCGGAAGAAGGAGATCATGCCACTGGATGCCTGTGTCTTCTTCTACGAGTGCGACGGATGTGGAGCTCTCTTGAAGCCACAACCTGATGACTGTTGTGTGTTCTGTTCCTACGGGTCGATGCCGTGCCCACCAGTGCAGAGGCGGCGCGCGGGGGCTGAGAACGCGGGATAGTCGCCACCTAACACGATGCGAATTCACATCGGGGTGATGTGAATTGACGCAGGGTCGCGTCACCGTGCAGACGGTCGATGTAGATTGACAAACACCCGCTGTAAATGGCCGGTGCGGGCTCGCAACCGCCTGTCACGCAATGACTTAGACTGACGTGGCTCATGTACCGTGGCTGACGGGATCACCTGATCCGTCGGTCTGCTAACTCGCCCAGTGACGGGTCGCGGTCTAACCCGCGCATGCACCTGCGGAGGCGCGGACCGTTGCATGAGGAAGTCGTTGATTTGTGTGCAGATAGACACCTAAGAACGATCGACTGGCGGCATCGCTGGTGGGTGATCACGCCCGCAGCTGATGCGCAGAGTCGTTAGGTGGTGTGGATCCCAGCGATATTGGAGTGCAACGGTCGTTCTGGGAAGCATCAGCCCGAGACGACTTGACTATGCTTTGGAGGAAACCATGCGGCTTCCAAGACCAGGTGGCACTGGGACGATTTTTCTGTTCCTCCTGAGCAATTTCATTGTTTCTACCGTCGACGCTCAGGGTTCCGGCGAACAGTCGCCACGGCTGGAGGTCTCTCCCCAAAGAGCGTTGCACGAAGAGCCGGTGAGCATCAGGGTGTTCGGGCTTCAACCAGGCGAAGAAATCACCTTGCTCGCCAATATGGCCAATTACGGCAATGCAGAGTGGCAATCGTCCGCGACATTTCATGCAGATTCGGATGGCATCGTGGATCTGGCCGCGCAGGCGCCGGTTGCCGGCTCTTATCACGACGTCGATGCTATGGGTCTTTTCTGGTCGATGGAACGCCTGGAGCAATCGTCACCCGAGGAACCTGATCGATCCAAGCCGCCCCAATTCAGCGGTGTCGTGCAACCGGGCGAGCCGGTCTTGGTCACGGTGACGCTCAGGGCGCAGGGGCGCCCCGAAGTGACTCGTACGGTGGAACGTCTGTTCGCCGACCGCGATGTAGAGCGTCGGACCGTGCTTGAAGACGGCGTAGTCGGTACGCTGTTTGTGCCGCCTGGGTCCGAGCCACGGGGCGCTTTGATAGTTCCACATGGTGGCGTGGGGTGCATGCCACCTGAGCAATTGGCTGCTTCACTTGCGGCATACGGTTTTGTTACGCTCGCCCTGCAGTATTGCGGCGCCGAGGGTCTGCCGAAGGACTTCTCGTCCGAGATCCCGCTGGAGTACTTCGAAGGGGTGATCCGGTGGCTTGGGCAGCAGGCGGAAGTCTCGGGAGATCGAATTGGCATTGTCGGAATGTCCACGGGTGGTGTCGTCGCGCTTCAAGTCGCCGCGCACTTGTCGGACATCGTGGCAGTCGTGGCGATCAAGAGCAGCGGCCTCAACAGTTTCAATTTCACCTATCGCGGTGCCCCTGTGCCCCGTCTCCCCGAACTGCCGCTCACTCCGACGCTGCGCGACGACCTGATGTATCAGCAGCCGGCCGGGTGCAAACCCGGCGGGGACTCTGATGAATGGTCCTGCTTTGACCGGGCCTCACTCTTCCTGTATCGCCTCGCATTCAACGCCCTCATAAGGCGAGATGGGCTCGGCGACGCCGTGATCCCCGTGGAGCGCATCAACGGACCGGTCCTCCTAATATCGGGAATAGGTGATTTGGCGCTTCCGGCCACGCTGTTGTCAGAGATTGCCTACAAGAGGCTCGAAGCGAGTCAGTTCGCATATCCCTACGAACACATCGCCCTTCCCGGTGCAGGCCATCGACTTGGTGTGCCAAACCTCCCAAGAACGGTTGACAAGATCGGCTCTCTGCTGCTGGGCGGCAACGCGAAAGATGCGGCCGCGGCCAACCTGGAGTTTTGGCCGCGCATGATACGGTTTCTGCAAACCCATCTTGGGACATGATATCCATAGAGGTGACCTGATCCCCAGCTTCCCCTCACCAGCAACTAAGCTGGACTCCGTCGAAGCGGATCATCGGGACACGCCACCTAACAGGCAAGTGGACTTGTCGAGCACGGCACCTAGAACCGTTAGGCGGCCGAGGCACATGAAGGTGTAGAGAATGGACCATGACCAGCAACGCGGCGTTGTCGACCGGTACCTTGCCGCATACAACGCATTTGACATCGACGCCATGATGGCGACGATCCATCCGGACATTGAGTTCAGGAATGTCTCTGGTAGCGTCGTCAATGCCACAGCATCGGGCGAAGGGGAGTTTCGCCAGTTGGCCGAGCAAACGAAGGGACTGTTTTCATCGCGGAATCAAACGCTAAGGAGCTTCGCGTCTGGCGGAGGGATCGCGATGATTGAGGTTACATACGAGGCAGTGCTTGCTGCGGACCTGCCGAACGGCATGAAGGCAGGGGAAACGCTTCGGCTCGAGGGACGCTCCGAGTTTGTCTTTCGCGATGGGAAGATTTGCCAACTTACCGACTACAGCTGAGGGTGGGGCGCAGGCCACCTAACAGGCGCATGCACCTGCGGAGGCGCGGTACGCTTGATAAGGAAGTCGACTGATATCACCGCAAGGAAGGTCTCACGGTACGCTCAGCTGACGGTGACCATGGCCGGTGTGTCGCCCGCAGCTGATGCACAGGGTCGTTAGACAGCGTGAGGTGAGTTATGGTGCATCAACTTAGGTTCCTGCTGGCTGGCGCGGCTGTCTTGACGTTCGCTTTCGGATGCGCCGCTGACCCCGAAGGAACTTTGGAACGTAACAAAGCATTGGTACGTCGTGCCTTTGAGGAAGTGTGGAATCAGGGAGATCTTGACGCTGTCGATCAGCTGTTCTCGGCTGACTTCGTCCGGCATTTCCCGATCGGCTCTGGCACGCGTGGCTTAGCGGCGTTTCGAGCTCGGGCTCAGGATCATCGAAGCGCGTTTCCAGATTGGTCAGAGCAGATAGAGCTGATGGTTGCCGAGGGCGATTTGGTCGCAGTGTATTTCTCGTCAGCGGGGACCAACGTCGGCAGCTTCCTAGGCAACCCACCCACCGGCCAACAGATCAACATAACTGAGATGACAATCTTTCGAATTGCCGATGACAAGATCGCAGAGCAATGGCTCATTCCAGATCTTGTGAGTCTCAACCGGCAGCTCGGCCTGATACCGGAGTAAGCAGTCTGCCGAACTGGAGGTTGGCCACGCTGCCTAACAAGCCAATACACCTGCGGGCGCCCACGCTACGAGAGGTGATCGAGCTCGCTCGGGGGCGAGTGGGTATCTATCCAGAGACGAAGGCTCCCGGGACGTACTCGGCGCGGGCGGTACCGATCTCACCCTCACCGAGGAGGAAGTGCCGTTCGGTGAGCGCGATGACAATCTCGCTGGCTGGGTAACGGTTCTGCTGACGCTCAAGGCGGCGGCGGACTTCGGGGTGGACCTGCGCAGCCACGATCCGGCCCGCACGTGGGGCCAGGGCTACGTCGATGTCTGAACGGCGGGATCGGGCGGCTCTCCGTCGGCCGACGAATACGCCTGCGCCGCTCCGGTGGCTGCTCAGCTCTGTCGGCGGGATCTGCGTCGGACTTGGCGTCCTCGGGATCTTTGTCCCGCTGCTGCCCACCACCCCCTTCCTGCTGGTGGCAGCAGCCTGCTTCGTCCGCAGCTCGGACCGCCTGTATCAGCGCCTCATCACGCACCGCACGCTCGGCCCGTACATTCGGAACTACCGAGAGCACCGGGCCATTACGCGGCGGGCGAGAATCGTGACGCTGGTGCTGCTGTGGGGGACGATCAGCTACGCCGTCCTCTGGCCGGTCGACACCCTCGCGCTCCGTGTCGTGCTCCTGGGGATCGCCACCGCCGTCACGGTGCACCTGGTACGTCTCACGACGGTCGCCGACAACACGCCGTCCGATAGATCGAACGACGCCGTCCAATCGTAGGAGGCCACGTGAGCGCAGCCCCCGCAGCCGAATGTTGCTTTCGGCACTGCACGGAGAGCGGTGCGGCGTCATTGCGGCTCGAGCTGAGCCCGCCACCCGACGCCGAGACGGTGACCCTCCGGTGTCACGAGGAATGCTTCGCGGCACCACGGAACCCGTCCGTGGACTTTGACGATCCCAGGGACCACGGCCACATTCCTCCCAAGGCGCGGTGCGCGTTTTGTGGCGAGACCCTGCCGGTTGTCGGCACGCACCCATTTGTGTTCGACGTTGGCGACTTCTCACCGCCGCATCGCTACTGGACTCATGCGCCCTGCCTGCTGGAGCGTCTCGTTCCGGCTCTGGCGCAACGGCTCGATGTCACTGGGAGCGGAACTTCTAGTGAAGGAGGAACCGCATGACGAAACCGCTTGGCCAACGGCTGTTCGAGGTCAAGAGTGCGCTCGAGGATGTTGAGAAGGAGCTGGCAGAAGGAAGCATGGCACCAGAAGATCTTGAGGATTTCAAAGGAGTGGTCGACCACGTTCGGCTCAGCGTGTGAGCGCTGATGACTGCCGGGTGGTCCGACGAGTACCAGGGACTCGATTCTCCGAGAGCCAAGCAGGTCATCGCGCGCTTTCGACTTCAGCGGGCGGACGAAATCTGCCGAAGCGTGCTTGGGGACCTCAAGGCTGGGGTTCTCCCCCTCGATTCTCCCGAGCTCAAACAGTTCCGCTCGACGGTGAGCGAGATGGCAGAGCGATTTGCACACACGGAGTCGTCATGAGCCTTCTGGTCATTACTCTCCGTCTGCTCCACATCGTGCTGGGCGCTTTCTGGGTCGGCACGCTCATCTTCTTCGCTCTGTTCCTCATCCCGTCGGTCCGAGACGCCGGCCCGGACGGCGCCAAGGTCATGGCGGCCCTGCAACGGCGCCGCTTCCTCGACGTGATGCCCGCCGTCGCCGTGGTCACCATCCTTTCTGGGTTCTGGCTGTACTGGCGGATCTCTGGTGGCTTCAGCTCGGCCTGGGTTACCTCGCCCAGTGGTCTCGCCTTGGGCATTGGTGGCGCGCTCGCGATCGTTGCCTTCTTGATCGGTGTCGGCATCATGCGACCGGCGGCGCTGCGAGCGGGTGCCCTCGCCCAGCAGGCAGGGGCATTGCCGCAGGGATCGGAGCGTTCCGCCCAGCTCGCCATCGTGCAGCAGCTGCGCAGCCGCAGTGTGACCGCGGGCCGCGGAGTGGCGGTGTTGTTGGCATTGGCGACGGCACTGATGGCGGTGGCGCGCTACCTCTAGTCCCGTGATTCTCACATACCTTCGCTGGTTGGTCCTGGCCCTCTCGGCGTGTCAGACAGCCGGGCCCCGTTCGCCGTGGCGCTCGGGGACCTGAGTGGCGACGGAATTGTGGACCTCGTCATCGCTTCGGAGACCGATCCCAACGTCCGCGTCCTCCTCGGTGACGGCACCGGAGCGTTCACCGCAGCAAGCGACTCCCCGTTCGAGGCATCCAGAGGAGCCAAGAAGATCGTCCTCGGCGATTTCAACGGGGACGGAGTGCGAGACGCCGCCATCCCCAACTACATGTCCCGGGACGTCCTGCTCCTTCTGGGGGGACCGAGCATCCGAACCGCCTGGGCACGCGGGGGCGAGCACCCGTGGGGCGCGGTGGCTGTGGACCTCAACGAGGACGGGACGGACGATCTGGTCCTTCTCGACTACGCCAGCTCCAAGGGGACACTATACCTGAGCCGCAATGAGTGACGGGAACTGCGGCGATCTGGTCGAGGAGTGGCGGGTGTACGCCGACAACGAGCCGATCCGGCTGCTGATGGAAGCCGGCTCGCAGTAGCGCAGACAGACCCCACACCAAGGAGGCCACGATGAGCGGCATCAACGTAAACCGCTGGCTCGCAGGCGGCGTCGCCGCCGGCATTCTCATCTGGGTCCTGGAGGGCCTCAGCAGCATGCTGTTGTACATGGACGAGGTGGAGGCGGCGCTCGCGGCACACAGCATGTCCATGGAGCTGAGCGCAGGCGTCATGGTCCTCGCAGTTGTCATCAGCCTGATCGTCGGACTCACGCTGGTCTTCTTCTACGCCGCGGCGCGCCCCCGCTTCGGCCCGGGTCCCAGGACGGCGATCATCGTGGCGGTGGCGCTCTGGTTCGGCGGCTGGCTCCCGTCGCTCATCGGCTACGGGATGATCGGCCTGTATCCCACCGGCCTGCTGATCCAGTGGGCCATCGTGGGACTGGTGGAGTTGATCCTGGCCGCGCTGCTGGGAGGCGTGATCTACCGCGAGGCGTAGGCCGGAGCCGCCCCTTGCCGGCCCCGGCGCACATAGATATATTGCACTTTCACTATTTGTAGGGCCTGGGCCTGACACCCGGACGGAACACCGTGCCAGCATACGACTACGTCTGCCAGGATTGTCGAGAGACCTTCGAGATTCGCGCGTCCATGGCCGCGTACTCCGACGGCCTTTCGCCGCGCTGCAAGGAGTGCGGGTCGGAGCACGTCGCGCGCAGCTTCTCTGTCGTGAGCGTCGTGACCGGATCGGGCGGCACCGCAAGCGCGGTGGGGTGCGGACCCAGCGGCTTCAGCTGAGCGGTGTAACGCCGCCCAGGTCTGGGTGGAAGACCGCGAGAGACGGGCCAGTGACCAGCTGGCCCGTTTGCTTTGGGTCTGTCGCGGTGCACATTCGGGGGGGCTGCGAAGGGACATCAACCATGATCGCACGAACCTGGCACGGTGCCGTGCCGCTCGAGAAGTCCGAAGCGTACCACGCCTACTTGCTGAAGACGGGGGTGCCCGACCTGCAGGCTACGGCCGGCAACCAGGGCGTCTATGTCATGCGGCGCGCGGAGGGCGAGCTGGCACACTTCCTCATGATCTCGTTGTGGGACTCGCTCGCCGCCATCCGGGCGTTCGCGGGCGACGACGTCGAGGTCGCCCGCTACTACCCCGAGGACCGCGACTTCCTCCTCGAGCTGGCGCCCAACGTAACCCACTATGAGGTGCTCACGGCGCCGGAGTGAGGAACGGACGGCAGTACCGCAGGGTAGTGCCATGCATGTCCCTCACGAGGAGTGCCATATGAGACCTGTCGCGTCTGTACTGATGGGCATCGCTGTCCTTGCGCTGGCGGGGTGCGAGGGAGACGCGATCATCGACGGAGAGATCGCCACCGTTTCGATCGTCGGCAGGGTCACGACCGCCGGCGGCAACCCCGTGCCTGGCGCGGTCGTGAAACTCTGGGCGTTCTGGCCCCTCGAGGAGGGACCGCCCTATGCAACCGACACCACCGACGCGTCGGGGGATTACGGGAGGGCGATCTGGAATTGGGGATCGCATTTCGTGGTGGACGTGCAGATCATCGTGGAGC
Organism: Gemmatimonadota bacterium; assembly: GCA_039592335.1. Classification (GTDB taxonomy): domain Bacteria; phylum Gemmatimonadota; class Gemmatimonadetes; order Gemmatimonadales; family GWC2-71-9; genus WVYX01. The sequence goes on from JBDHBX010000018.1 coordinate 10,766, forward strand.
CCCCGGACGGATCGGGCCTGCTGCCGGACATGGCGCTGCGGGAGGGCGTGGAGGCGAACGGAAGCGACGTGCCCGACACCGTGCGGATCGACTTCGTGCTGCAACCCACTCCGTAGGGAACAGGATGGCCGAAGCCTCATGAGGCGCGCGGTGGTGATCGGCGGCGCATGCTGTGCCCTGTGCGCCGCCTGCGCCTCGGCGTGGACCATGAGCGTTCGCGCCCACCTGCAGCAACCAATGTCAGCGGCGTGCGTGGAACAGACTTTGGTGGCACAACAGATTGTGGATACCACGAGGATCGTGCCGGATCGGCTGGGCGCGACCGCCGCCCAGGGACTCCCTCACGACTCGGCCGGCGGATCGTACGCCGAGGTCGCGTTCGCCGCGGCGGGGAGCCGCGGCAGGATCGTGCAAACTCGTGACGCACGGGGCGACCCGATCGTCACCCTCTCATGGACATGGTCGGAGACCCTCCCGGCGGATGACAGCGTGAACGTCGTAGAGGATTGGCTGCTCGCCTACCTCGATGCGACGTACGGCGAGTGCGTGGGTGGTACGGCCGGCCCGGAGGACGTTGTCGTACTGCGCACCTGGACGCTACCCGATACGGCACGCTGACACAGCGCGGAGCGACCCATGGACAAGATCAACCTCACCGAGAAGCTGAGCCTGTTCGACGACTACTGGCATCCCCGCATTATCGCGGAGCTGAATGGTCAGCAGGTGAAGCTCGCCAAGCTGAAGGGCGAGTTCGAGTGGCACCATCACGAGCAGGAGGACGAGCTGTTCTTGGTGATCAAGGGCAGCCTCACCATCAAGCTGCGCGATCGCGACGTGCACCTCGAGAAGGGTGAGTGCGTCGTCGTGCCCCGAGGCGTGGAACACAAACCCGTGGCCGGGGAGGAAGCGCACGTGCTCCTGTTCGAGCCGGCCACCACGCTCAACACGGGAAATACCCGAAGCGAGCGCACGGTAGAGGACCCGGAGCACCTGTGAGCGTTCTGACCACCGACGGGTAGGCCCTACTCCTCCCCCACCTCCTCCACCACGAACCGCCAGCACCGCATCGTGGGTGACCAGTAGTCGGCGGGGAGTCCCGCCTTGCGCTTCAGGTGCGTAACGAAGTCCACCGGCACGGGAAGCTGCTCCCACACCTGCGGCAGGAACAGGCCGCGCCGCCCACCGTCCTCCAGAATCAGGCCGTCGACTCCCGGCCGAAGCGCCGCGAGCAAGTCCTCCTCGCTCGAGACCGCGAGCGGGACCGGTGGTCCCAGGAGAGACAGGTGGACCTCCAGCCCGGTGAGCTCCGCCGGCGACAGCGGCGCGAAGCGGGGATCCCGAAACGCAGCAGCGTGCGCGTTGTGCGATACGTCCGAGGCGAGTGGCCGGTACGCCTCGAAGCTCCCGATGCAGCCGCGCAGCGCGCCGTCGAGCTGCAGGGTGACGAAGCTGGCTCCCGGGCGGACGAGCGCCTCCGGCACGTCATCGAGTTCGACCGGCAGCGGTTCGCCGACATCGAGACCGTGCTGGATGGATGCTCGGGCGATCGCCAGCAGCGCCTCCGCATCCGTGGGCGACACGGAGCTCGGCGCTTCGGGCTCGCTGGTGCGTGGGGGCTCGTCTGATGCCATGCGCGTCGCTCCTCCCCCGTACAGCAGAATCTACGCCCGCGGCATCGCGAGCGCCTCGGGTTTTACGCGACGGATCAGGAGCGCGAGCCGAATGGCATTCGGTTCATCCCGATGGCGCTGGAGATCACGCCGTAGCGTCTGCGCCCCGCGGCATCAGGAGCGCCAGCACGATCGCCACCAGGAACAGCGCCGGCACGTCGCCGAACAGATGCCCCCGCTCGGTGGGATCCATAACGGCCTGGACGGCCATGATGGCCGCGTGCACGGCGCTCGACCACACCGTGAACCAGATCAGGCTACGGTGCGCCATCGGATTCCGCGCAGCCAGCAGGAGGAACACCCCCAGGGTCACGTAGATCCCCAGGATCATCACCTGGTACTCCGCTTGCGGGGGGGTCCATGCCCAGCCCGAGGGCCACACCAGCATCATCGGGTAGACCCCCGCGATGAAGATGAGACCGACGATCACGAGGGCGATCTTGAGGTTCTGCTCGCGACGGTCCGGCATGGCGCACCTCCTCACGGTAAGGTAGGGCTCGCGCCGGGCCGGCTCGTAACCCATTGACGAGGAATTGGTTACCGCCCAGCGGGCGGTGGGGTCACGGCGCCGGGCCCGGAATCGGAACATCCCTATACCGGCCGCAGTACTCGGATTCGTCAAGAGCCGGCCCGCACTCTGGACTTTCGCGGGGATCGGGTGCAGCGTATCTGCACACCCTTCGATTAGATATCCCCGCGGAGCAACCCCTCACCGACGCATGAGCAAGAGCGACAAGCCGCTCTGGAAATGCCCCAAGTGTGGCCACGAGTTCGTTACACAGAACTTGTGGCACTCGTGCGGCCGCTACAGCCTGGCCGACCACTTCGAGGATTCCGATCCCAAGGTGCGCGAGCTGTTCGACCGCTTTACCGGCATGGTCGAGGCGTGCGGGCCCGTGACGATTTACCCCGAGCAGACGCGTATCGTGTGCCAGGTCCGCGTGCGTTTCGCCGGCGTCGTTCCGCGCCGGCGCGACCTGGACGTTGGCGTGTGGCTCACACGGCCAGCGCAGCACCCCAAACTGCGCCGCACCGAGCTGATCCCACCGAGCACGTTCGTGCATCACTTCCGCTTCAAGCAGCCGGCGGAGCTGGACGACGCGTTCATGACCATCGTCCGGGAGGGATACGCCGTCGGGCGGCAGGAGCATCTGGAGCGCGCACCCCGCAAGCCCAGGCGACGACAACGCAAGAGCGGGGAGGGCAAGCGGGTCCCGGACGAGAAGCAGCCCGCGAGCGGCGAGAGCCCCCAGCAGGAGCAGAAGGCAACGGCGAGCAGCCCGCAGACTGGTGCCGCGAGCGATGCCCCGAAACAGGAGAAGCCGCAGTCCAAGCAGGCACCCGCCAAGAAGCGTCCAGCCCGCAAGCGCAAGCCCGCCAGGCGCACGAGCAAGAAAGGGGCGAGCAAGAAGGGAACGACCAAGAAGGCCGGCGACAAGAAGCCACCCGCCGCGCAGAGGCAGAAGAAGGAGAAACCCAAGCCCGCCAAGAAGGACGCCTCGTGACGCTCGCCGACGGCGGTACGCCGGCGACATCCCTGGATCTCATCGAACGCCTCCGGCAGCTGGAGATCGAGGTCCCCGTCCTGGAGCACGAGGCTGTGTACACCGTAGAGGAGGCCAAGGCGGTGCGCGGCGACCTCGAAGGCTGCCATACCAAGAACCTCTTCGTCCGCAACAAGAAAGAGGCGATGTGGCTGGTGACCTGCCTCGCCGACCGAACTGTCGACCTCAGGTGGTTGGGCGAGCACATCGGCGGCGGGCGGCTCTCCTTCGGCAGCGCGCGACGCCTCATGAAGTACCTCGGTATCACACCGGGCGCGGTCTCGCCGTTTGCGGTCGTTAACGACACGGAGCGCAAGGTGCGGGTCGTGCTCGACCGCGAGGTGTTGAAGCGGGAACCGATCAACTTCCACCCGCTCGACAACCGCCTGACCGTGACCATCGGCGCGCAGGACTTCCTGCGGTTCCTCGAAGCCGAGCGCCACTCGCCGCAGATCATCAACTTCCCATAGCAGCGCGGACTTGCGCTGCGCGTCGTTCACGCGGATACTCTCGAACCGACTGATGCCGATTACCTACCGCATCGACACGAATCGGGGCCTCGTGCTCACCGCCGCCACCGGCGTGCTCACGGATGACGAGCTGCTGGAGCACAAGCGCGCGCTCGCGGCCGACCCTGCGTTCTCGCCGGGCATGCGGCAGCTCTCGGACGTGCGGAGCGTGGAGCGGCTGGCCGTCACCCCCGACGGGGTGCGGCTCATGGTGGCGCTCGACCGGGATCAGTCGGACCAGCTCGGTGACTACAAGCTTGCCATTGTCGCCGGTGCCGATTTCGTGTTCGGCACGGCGCGCATGTACCAGAACATGACCGACGATCAACCGGCCCACGTCCAGGTGTTCCGTGACATGGAAGAGGCTCGGGTGTGGCTGGGGCTGCCCCCCGATGACGGCGCGTAGACGGGTTCGCCTCGTCCACACCAACGCCGCCGAAGGGAAGGAGAAGGCTGCGCTCCTCCGCAAGGCCGGCTACCAGGTGGCGTTCGAGCCCGTGACACCCACCCTCCTGAAGAAGCTGCGCGACAGGCCACCTCAAGCACTGGTGATCGACCTGTCGCGCACCCCGTCGCACGGGCGTGACGTGGCAGTGGCGGTGCGCCACTGGAAGACGACGCGGCATGTGCCGATCGTCTTTGCCGACGGCGACCCCGCGAAGATCGAGAAGATCAAGCAGTTGGTGCCCGACGCCGAGTACACCCCCTGGAGACGCGTCAAAAGCGCGTTGAAGCGCGCCATTGCCCATCCGCCACGGAAGCCGGTCAAGACGGCCTCGGTGTTGGCGGGCTACTCGGGCACGCCGCTTCCCAAGAAGCTCGGCATCAAACCTGGCTTCACCGTGGGCCTCATCGGGGCCCCAGAGGATTTCGAGAAGACGCTGGGCCAGCTGCCCGAGGGGGTAATCCTGCGCCGGCCGGCGCGTGGCAGGTGTGACCTGCTGATCTGGTTCCCTACCTCAAGGAAGGACCTCGAGCGCCGGGTGGAGAAGATGGGTGCCGCCACCGGCCCCGGAGGTATCTGGATTGCGTGGCCCAAGCAGGCCTCGGGCGTCGAGACCGACTTGATCCAGACCGAAGTGCGCAGGGCGGGCCTCGACAACGGTCTGGTGGACTACAAGATCTGCGCCATCGATGCCACCTGGTCCGGGCTCAAGTTCGCAAGGCGCTCCTGAGCCCAGCGGTGGGCTCTGGCGCGACCGACCCGGCACCGGCACTTTGACACTGGTCGTTCCGTAGTTCACTCGCACTCCATCCCGGAGGCGACCATGAAGCCCGCACTACTCGTCACCCTGATCTTCCTGTGCATCGTGGCGTTCGGCCACCTGGTACGGGTCCTCCTGGGGATCGAGCTCGTCGTCGGTAGACAATCGGTCCCGCAATGGCCGAGCGTCGTCGCGACTGTCGCGCTCTTCGCCCTGGCCGTGTGGCTCTACCGCGAACAGGGAGCGAAGTGAACACGGCCCGTTTCGTCCTCGCGCTCCTCTCCATCGTGATGGTTCCGCCGGCGATCGTGCACTGGCTCGTGGTCCACCCGTTCGCACGGTTCTGGCGCAGGATCGGCCCCCCGACGAGCTACATCATGCTCGTTGCCCTGTATGTGGCGGTGGCCGCGGCGATGTACGCCGTGAGCGGGCCGATCCTTGGCGTGGAGTTTGGCACCAACTGGATCCTCATCGGCTTCGCCGTCGTGGTGTACCTGGCGAGTGTGGCCATTGAGATCCGCTGCCGCCGCTTGCTGTCGGCTCGCATGCTCCTGGGAGGACCAGAGCTCAATCCGAAGACCGGACCGGGCAAGCTGCTCACCCAGGGGATCTACGGCCGGGTGCGGCACCCCAGGTACATCGCCGTCCTGCTCGGCATGATCGCGGTCGCCCTGTTCTGTAACTACCTCGGCCTCTACGTGGTCGTGGCACTCACCGTTCCCGGGCTGTACGTCGTCGCCATGCTGGAGGAGCGTGAGCTGCTCCAGCGGTTCGGTACCGAGTATCGGGACTACATGGAGCGCGTGCCGCGGTTCGTGCCCAGGAAGCAGCAGCCCGTCTGAGATGGCCCGGTACTACACGACTCCCCCTGCCATCGTCAAGCGGAACGCCATTCTGCTGGCCGCATCCATCGTCACCACCTTCGCGGTGCTGCGCGTAGCGCTCCTCATCTCGCCCGATTCGGACTTCAACGTGGGTTCGTACAACATCCACCATCTGTTCACGGGTCTGCTGTTGATCACGCTGGGCGGGATTCCGCTCGCCGTGTTCCGGGGGTTCACGCGCCGCCTCGACCTCGCGCTCGTCGTGTTCGGGGTCGGGCTGGGCATGGCCCTCGATGAGTGGGTGTACCTGATCGCCACCGAGGGCTCGAACGCGGCGTACCTGCTTCCCATCTCGTGGTGGGGTGGCATCGCCCTCATCGCACTCGCTTGCGCCTACACCGTGGCGCTGGTCCTGTACCGCACCTGGCTCCGGCCACACGACGAACACCGGAACACGACCCCTTCCGACGGAGCACACCCATGAGCGATCAGCCGGCGAGGACCTGCCTGGCCTGCCACAGGGGACCGGATCAGACACCTCTCATCACGCTCGAGTACCGGGACACTACATTGTGGATCTGCCCGCAGCATCTTCCCGTGCTGATCCACGACCCCGCCCGGTTGATCGGGGTTCTGCCAGGAGCCGAGCAGTTGCGGCCGGCGGATCACCACGATTGACGGGGCATGAGGGAAACCAATGATCCGCCGTATCGACGACTTCACACACGACTGGGAGCACGAGCACGGCGCCACGCTCAGGCTGCTCCGCTCGCTCACCGACGCGTCGCTGGCGCAGCGCGTGACCGACGAAGGACGCTCCATTCAGGACCTCGCCTGGCACATGGTATTAGCCTTGCCCGACACGCTGCGGCGCCTGGGGTTCTCGACGTCGGGGCCCGCGGATGACGCCCCGGCACCCACCAGCGCCGATGATATCGCGGATACGTACCAACGCGTAGCGGGAGAGTTGGCAGACCGGATATCCACGACCTGGACGGACGCAACCCTCGAGGAGTCCGTCTCCATCTTCGGCCAGGAGTGGAAGAAGGGGTTCATCCTCGCATCCGTGATCCGGCACCAGGCGCATCACCGCGGCCAGCTCACGGTGCTGATGCGACAAGCACGTCTCACGGTACCGGGGATCTACGGACCCGCCCGGGAGGAATGGGCGGCGATGGGACGGGAGCCTGAGCGCTGAACTGCGGCATGGATTGGGATGTCCCAATCCGGGCACCCCACGCCCCCAATTCGGCCTAACGGGGTCACGACGGGATGTGATAGATTGTTAGCCTCTGACCCAAACGTGACGTGGTGGATGCCGTGAGTCGAATTCTCGTGGTCGACGACGATGACCAGGTGCGTGGGATCCTCCGCAAGCGCCTGGAGAAGAACGGCTTCGAGGTCGGCGAGGCCTCCGACGGGGAAGCGGCCCTGGGCTCGTACCGGGACACGCCCGCGGATGTCGTGATCACCGACCTCGTCATGCCGGGCAAGGGCGGGCAGGGGTTGATCAGGGACCTGCGCCGCGAGTTCCCGCAGGCCCGGATCGTAGCGATCTCGGGCGCGCTGGATCAGGACGTGCCCTCGCTGCTGGCGGAGGCGGATCGCCTCGGGGCCCTCAAGACCCTCCCCAAGCCATTCACTTCAGAGCAGCTGTTCGAGGCCATCGACGGCGTCCTGCAGATGTCGGTCGCCGACCTCCCACCGCCGCCCCCTCTGGAAGAGACGGTGGAGGTCGCCGAGTGGGGAGGGTTCGAGTGGTGGATGAGGAAGGAGAGCGCCGTCCCGGGCCTGAGCTGGGGGACCCTCGTTCAGCTGCTCGCCCTGATCATCGCCATCGTCGCGCTGGTCATGGCACTCTAGCGGCGCCGGACCCGCGGGCCGCAGGGCGCTCGAGCTACTCGGGCGCCCTTTCTTTCAGACGACGCAGCGGGCAGCATCATCCTCCAGGTCACTCGCGGAGACCGACATGCGACGCTATCACCACATTGGCATTCCGACGGCGACACCGCGCGACGGCGAGCAGTATCTCGAGGAGTACGGGATGTGCGTGTCGGGCTACGAGCAGAGTGACTATGGTGTCGAGTGGATGCGCTTCGAGCCCGACTCGCCCCTGCCGGAGCTCGTGAAGACCGTGCCTCACGTGGCGTTCGAGGTGGACGACTTGCGGGCCGAGCTCGCCGGCAGGGAGGTGCTGATCGCGCCGAACAGCCCGTCGCCGGGTGTCACCGTGGCGTTCATCGTGGAGAACGGCGCTCCGATCGAATTCCTGCAGCGCGAGACCTGACGGCGTCTCTACACTGTGGCTGCCGTGCTATCTTGCGGTGGTACCCGGATTCCCTCGATACCCGTAGAAGCGGGGTGATGACGGTGCACGTGGACATCAAGCGATTCGACATGCCCGATGAGTCCCGGACATTCGAGAAGGGCAAGTTCGAGCTGGTGACCATCGGCGACATGACACTGGGACGGGCGAGCTACGAGCCCGGTTGGAAGTGGTCCGAGCACGTCGGGGCGGCAACGGGATCGGCGAGCTGCCAGGTGGATCACATCGGCTTGGTGCTCACGGGCCGTGCCATGGTGCGGATGGACGATGGCACGGAAATCGAGCTCAAGGCCGGTGACCTGTTCGCCATCGGACCGGGGCACGACAGCTGGGTCGTGGGCGACGAGCTCTACGTGTCGCTGCACTTCCTGGGCGCCGACGAGTACGCAAAGGAGTAATGAACAGCACATGCAGCACCTCGCGGGCGACATGGCAGGGTGGCGCCGAGCCCACCTTCCTGTTTCCAGGTAGGGAGGCGCCGGTCACACCCCCGTGACGCTCCAGGCGCAGCGGCCCACCCTCAGCAGCGACGAGGCCATCCGTCTCGCCGAGGAGCTCTACGGTCTCACAGGCACGCTGCAGCCTCTCCCCAGCGAGCGCGATCAGAACTTCCAGCTGACGACTCCGAGCGGGGAGTCGTTCGTCCTCAAGCTCTCCGGAGCCGCTGAAGCTCCGGATCACCTCGAACTCCAGAACGCCACGCTGCGCTGGCTCGCCGACCACAATGGTGAGGCACTAGTACCCCGTCTGTGCCCGACCAAGAGTGGCGAGCAAATGACGGTACTGGACGGAAGCGACGCCCAGGCCCATCGCGTGCGTCTGCTCACCTGGCTCCCCGGCACCCCCCTGGCTGACGCACGGCCTCACACGCCCGGACTCCTAACCGACCTAGGGCGGCGGCTGGCCTACCTCGTAGCTGCGCTCCAGGGGTTCTCGCACCCGGCTGCCACGCGCAGTGGCTTCATGTGGGACCTCGGACGGGCACCGGAGGTCATCACGTCACACCTCGACGCGGTCGACCCAATGCGACGCCACCTCATCGAGGACGTGTTGCGGCAGTGGGAGACCGTCGTCGCCCCGGTCTGGCCGGAGCTACGGCGCAGCGTGGCCTACAACGACGCCAACGACCACAACGTGCTGGTGAGCGCGCCAGCCCCCCGGCGGCACGTGACGGGCTTCATCGACTTCGGCGACATGCTGGAGACGTGCACCGTGAGCGATCCCGCCATTGCCATGGCGTACGCGATGCTCGGGAAGCGGGACCCCGTGGCGGCGGCGGCACGGGTGGTGGTGGGCTTCCACGAAGTCTTCCCGCTCACCGAGCCCGAGCTCGAAGTGCTCGATACGCTCGCCCGTGCACGGCTCGCCACGAGCGTGTGTTACTCCGCGCACCGCCGTGACACGGAACCCGCAAACGACTACCTCGTGATCAGCGAGCAGCCCGCGTGGGACGCGCTGGAACGCCTGGCCGACGTGCACCCGCGGCTCGTGCGCAGCGTGCTTCGCGAACGCTGCGGCCTGCCGCCTTGCCCTGCGAGCCCCGGCGTCGTTGCGTGGCTCGAGGCGCACGCCGACGAGCTAGGCCCGCTCGTGGAGTCCGATCCGCGGGAAACTCGGCACCTGGTATTCGACCTCTCGATTGGGAGCCCGGAGCTGGAGGACCCGCATGGCATCGTCGGGTCGCAGGCGTTCTCGGATCTGCTCTTCGGACGCATGCGACGAGAGGGAGTGAGCCTGGGTATCGGCCGGTACGATGAGGCACGCGCGATCTACACGAGCGCGGCATTCGCCGGCACCGAGGGAGAGCACCCCGAGCGCCGCACCGTGCACCTGGGCGTGGACCTCTTTCTCGAGCCCGGAGGGCCAATCATGGCGCCGCTCGACGGGCGCGTCCACAGCGTGCGGAACAACGCCGACGCGCTGGACTATGGCCCCACGGTGATCCTCGAGCACTCGCCGACTGGCGGGCCGACGTTCTACACGCTCTACGGACACCTGGCCGAGGACGCGCTCGCCCTCAAGCCGGGAATGCCCGTCGTGAAGGGTGACACCTTTGCGCGCATCGGGGAGTCCGACGTGAACGGTCGTTGGCCGCCACACCTCCACTTCCAGATCGTCACCGATGTGCTCGACCGCGTGGGCGAGTTCCCCGGCGTGGCCGCGCCGAGCGAGCGCGCTGTCTGGCTCGGCCTCTCACCCGACCCCAACCTCGTACTCCGTCTCCCCAACGGCGTGCGAGCCGAGGACCGAACGAAACGCGCGGCGCTGCTGACCGCGCGCCGCGCGCGGCTCGGTCCCAACCTGAGCCTGCACTACGTGGAACCGCTCCACATCGTGCGGGGCAGGGGCCAGTATCTCTACGACGAGGTCGGCCGCTCCTACCTCGACTGTGTGAACAACGTGTGCCACGTGGGGCACTCGCACCCGCGCGTGGTCCGGGCAGCCCAACAGCAGATGGCGGTGCTCAACACCAACACCCGCTACCTGCACGAGCACCTGGTGCGCTACGCCGAGCGGCTGAGCGCGTTGTTTCCCGACCCCCTGCGGGTCTGTTACTTCGTCTGCTCCGGCAGCGAGGCCAACGAGCTCGCACTTCGCATGGCGCGGGAGCACACAGGACGTACCGACCTCGTCGTGCTGGACGGGGCGTACCACGGCAACACGGCGGCCCTCATCGAGGCGAGCCCGTACAAGTTCGACGGTCGGGGCGGGCACGGGGCGCCGCCACACATCCACAAGGTCGTAATGCCAGACGACTACCGCGGCCCCTACCGGCGGGAGGACCCCGACTGTGGCCTGAAGTACGCCGCGCACGTTGAGGAGGCTCTCGAGAGCGCGCAGCGGGAGGGCCGCGACGTAGCAGCGCTCATCACCGAGACACTGCTGGGCTGCGGGGGGCAAATCGAGCTCCCGCCCGGCTACCTAGCGGCCGCGTACGCCCATGCCAAGACGGCCGGCGCGGTGTGCATCGCAGACGAGGTTCAGGTGGGATTCGGGCGCGTCGGCACCCACTTCTGGGGATTCGAGACACAGGACGTGGTGCCCGACATCGTCACGCTCGGCAAGCCCATCGGAAACGGGCACCCTCTCGCGGCCGTGGTGACCACACCCGAGATCGCCGCGTCGTTCGACACCGGGATGGAGTACTTCAACACGTTCGGCGGCAACCCTGTCTCCTGCGCTGTGGGACTGGCGGTCCTCGACGTGTTGCGTGACGAGCGGCTGCCAGAGCACGCCTTGGAGGTGGGCACGCACCTCAAGGAATCCCTCGCGGGCCTCGCCGAGCGGCATCCCGCAGTGGGTGATGTCCGCGGCCGGGGCCTTTTTCTCGGGGTCGAGTTCGTGACGGACCCCGAGACGCGCACGCCGGCCACCGATATCGCGCGCTACGTCGTGGAACGCATGAAGGACCACGGCATCCTGCTCAGTACCGACGGGCCCGACGACAACGTGCTCAAGATCAAGCCGCCACTCCCCTTCTCCCGGGGTGACGCCGACCGCTTCGTGGGGGTGCTGGACGCCGTCCTGGGAGAGGATCTCGTCCGGCTTGCGGGGAGGGCGGACGCGGCCGCATGATTCGCACTCTCCAGGAGGCGACATGCGACGCGTCACGGGCATCGGCGGGATCTTCTTCAAGTCACAGGATCCCGGGCAGCTGAAGACCTGGTACGAGCAGCACCTCGGCATCACCCCCGACCAGGACGGCTATGTCTCCTTCGAGTGGCGCGAGAAGGACGATCCGGACACCCTTGGCTACACCGTCTGGGGCCCGTTCAAGGACGACACGAAGTACTTCCAACCCAGCACGAAACCGTTCATGGTCAACTTCCGGGTCGAGAACCTCGACGCGCTGCTGAAGCAGCTGCGCGCGGAGGGTATCGAGGTGGACGACAAGGTCGAGGAGTACGAGTACGGACGGTTCGGCTGGATCATGGATCCGGAGGGGCACCGCATCGAACTGTGGCAGCCGCCACAGCGCGGCGAGACCGACTAGACAAGGAGGTGCGCAACGTGGACGACGACATTCGGATCTACGACAACGAAACGGGCGACATCATCGGCAACATCACGGAGGAGCAACTCCAGTTCCTGATCGACCAGCTGGAAGAGGAGTCATCCACCGATCAGGATTACTTCATCAGCCGTGAAACGCTGGAGATGTTCGGGAACGTAGGCGCGGACACGGAGCTGCTCGACCTCCTGCGGGGGGCGCTGGGACACCAACAGAGCATCGAGATCCGCTGGGCACGGGAGGGCTGATGCCGGTCGACTTCACGGCCTTCGCAGCGAGCGTCGCGGCCACCGCTGCCGTCACGCTGAACCACGTGGAGGGGCTGCTCAAGCCGGATGGTGAGAAGCCAGCCGAGGGAGCGGAGCCACCCTCGCCCGAGGAGCTGGCGAAGCAGGCGCAGAGCGGGCTTGGCACGGCCGGCCAGCTGATCGACACCCTGGTGATGTTGGAGGAGAAGACGAAGGGAAATCTCACCGACGAGGAACAGCGGTTCATTGAGAGCTCACTCACCGAGCTACGGATGACCTACGTGCGACTCATGAAGCAGTCGCAGTCACCCCCGGCGTGACGCCGGCGGCGTGCAGCTCAACCCCGTTCCGACTGAGCTCACGACCGCGGCGACGGACGGGCTGATTGCCGCGCTCGCCGCCATCGGCGTGGTGCTGCTATGGCAGCGGCGCGAGCGCGACCGGTGGAGGGTCGGCGTGTGGTCCTGGGTGTTCGGCCTGCTCGCCGCGGCGGCCCTGCTGGGAGCCGTGGTCCACGGCCTCGTGCTCTCCGAACGGATGCAAGCACTCCTGTGGCAGCCATTGTTCCTCTCGTTGGGGCTGGTCGTGGCGCTGTTCGTGGTGGCCGCGGTGTACGACTGGCGCGGGCGCGATGCGGCGCGCCGCGCTCTCCCGATCATGCTCGTGGTGGCCCTGCTCTTCTACGCGATCACGCGACTCGCGAGCGGCACCTTCTTGGTGTTCGTGCTATACGAGGCCGCCGCAATGCTCTTCGCGCTCGCGATCTACGTCGCGCTCACCGTGCGGCACCGCCTCCCGGGAGCCGGCTGGATCGCGGCGGGCGTCGGCCTCAACATCGTCGCCGCAGCCATCCAGGCGAGCGGCGCCGTGTCCGTCACCATCATCTGGCCCTTCGATCACAACGGCGTGTTCCACCTCGTTCAGATCGTCGCCATCATGGTGCTGATGCGCGGTCTCGCGACGAGCCTGAAGGCGCGCTGATGGAGTGGTGGATCGCGCTGGTCGTGGTGCTGGCGGTGGTCTGGGTGCTGAGCCGCCGCGCGGCACGGCGACGCCTGGCGCCGATGCCGGTCACGCCACAGCTCATCCCCCATTCCTACGATCTCGACAACCCGGACCACGTCGTCCGGATCGACGAGATCCGGGAAGCCTACGCCAATCTGTTGAGCCACGACGAGAGCGAGTTTGCGGACTGCACGTTCAAGCCGGCGTCCCTGCTGCCGTACCCCAAGCGGGACGTTGCCGAGGCGCTGAGTGCCATCCTCGATTACGCGGAGGGTCGCACCTCGTCCAAGCACTTCGACCCGATCATCCGGCAGCCCACCGTGGTCACCACGCTGCATGCCGCCCTGGTGCAACTGGAGACGTTCCTCGACGTTCCGCCCGGCAAGATCCCTCGAGAACCTCGGGCGAACATCGAGTTCGGGCTGCGTCACCGCCACCGAGTATCCGAGAACGACGAATGAACGACGGGCACACCGTCAGCAGGCAACCACAAGGGAGAGTGCAATGATGCGTGAATGGATACGCAGGGTTGGGATGCTCGCGGCGATCGTGGCCGTCGCCACGCCGCTGACCGCGCAGGACTTCGACCGCTATTTCGCGGACAAGACGATGCGGGTGGACTACTACCACACGGGCGGGATGGGCAGCGAGCTCCTCAGCCTCGACCGCGTGGTGTCGGACGGTCCCTGGGCCGGCAGCCGCACACGGCTCCGCGACGACACCAACCTCGGCAAATACCTGTTCGACGTGGTGGACGCGGCGAGCAGTGCAGTGATCTACTCCCGGGGCTATGCCACGCTGTACGGAGAATGGGAGACCATTGGCGAGGCCCGCGAGACACACCGTACGTTCCACGAATCCGTGCGCTTCCCGTGGCCCAAGCAGCCGGTGCAGGTAGTCCTCAAGAAACGGGGCCCGGAGGGTGACTGGATCGAGATCGCGACCCTAGGAGTGGATCCGAGCTCCCACTTCGTGAACCCCGCGGACCTCGAGCCGATGGGCACCGTGTGGCCCCTATTCGAGCACGGGCCGCCGAGCGAGAAGGTGGATCTGGTGGTGCTGGGCGTGGGGTACACCGAGGAGGAGCTCTCCAAGTTCCATGACGACGCCGAACGCCTAGTCGGCCAGCTCTTCTCGTACGAGCCTTTCAAGAGCCGCAAGACGGACTTCAACGTACGCGCGGTCGATCTGCCGTCGCCGGTTTCGGGCGTGACGCGACCCCACTCCGATCGCTACCACCGCACGCCCATCTCCACGCAGTACGGCATCTTCGACAGCGAGCGCTACATGCTGGTGCCCGACAATCGCACCATGCGAGACGTGCTGTCGGCGGCACCGTACGAGTTCGTCGCCGTACTGGTGAACGAGGCACAGTACGGCGGCGGCGGCATCTTCGGCTGGCAGGCGACGTCCGCGGTCGATTCCGAGTTCTCGGACTATGTCTTCGTGCACGAGTTTGGCCACCACTTCGCCGGTCTGGCCGACGAGTACTACACGTCGTCGGTGGCCTATGAGACGGGGGGCGATACCCACCCCGAGCCATGGGAGCCCAACGTCACCGCCCTGCACGATCCGGCAACGCTCAAGTGGAAGGATCTGGTACAACCGGCCACGCCGCTCCCCACCCCCTGGATCAAGCGAGTTCGAGGAGCACTCCCGCGCCATCCGGGCCCGTCGCGGCCAACTCATTGACGAACGAGCCTCCGAGGCCGATTTTGACGCTCTCTTCCGAGAGCAGCGGGCAATCGAGCGAGACATGCTCTCAGCGTCCGCCAATGCCGGAGTGGTGGGGGCATTCGAGGGCGCCATGTACGAAGCGAGGGGCCTGTACCGGTCCGAGGTGGACTGCATCATGTTCACCCGCAACATGCTCGGGTTCTGTCGGGTGTGCCGCCGGGCTCTCGAGCGGATCATCGATCTGTATGCAGGCTGACATTGGGGAACGACGGGAGAGCCGGGCGCGTTGAGTCCTACAAAGGAGTCCTACGCATGGAAGTGAAGCGCATGAGACAGGCAATCGTCGGCGGAGCGCTGCTACTGGCGGCGTCCGCGGTAGCGGCATGCACCCAGGCGGCCGCCGATCCACCCACGGTCACGGTGTACAAGACACCTACGTGAGGCTGCTGCGAAAAGTGGGTGGGTCACCTGCAAGCCAACGGATTCGAAGTCGCCACCGTCGAGGTACCCGACATGGCCGCCATCAAGAGCCGGCACGGCGTGCCGGCTGAGCTGGAGGGCTGCCACACCGGTGAGGTGGACGGCTACATCATCGAAGGACACGTACCGGCCGAAGATCTGAGACGGCTCCTCGCGGAACGCCCGGAGGTGAAGGGGCTCTCGGTGCCGGGGATGCCCCTGGGCTCCCCGGGCATGGAGATGCCCACCGGCGAGACGGAGCACTACGACGTGCTCACCTTCGACGAGGACGGCAAGACCACAGTGTTCTCCCAGCATTGATCGGGCGGCGGCCGGCTTCAGCCGGCCGCTGTCACATGGAGGGAACGCACGTGCAGTATCGACTCGACCAGGCCATCGAGGTCCTGTCACGCACCCCGCGGACCTTTCGCGCCCTACTGGAGGGGCTCTCCGAGCCCTGGATCCGGGGCACCGAAGGAGAGAACACGTGGTCCGCGTTCGACGTGGTGGGACACCTGATCCACGGCGAGCGCGCCGACTGGATCGGCCGAGCCCGCATCATCCTGGACGAGGGAGACTCGCGGGCTTTCGAACCGTTCGACCGCTTCGCGCAGGAGCGGGAGTCGCGGGGGAAGTCGCTGGAGGAACTACTCGACGAGTTTCAGACGCGGCGCGCCGACAACGTGGAGACCCTCAAGAGCTGGAACCTGACCGAGGAAGACCTCGACCGCCCGGGCCGGCACCCCGAGTTCGGCCCCGTCACCCTGCGCCAACTGCTCTCCACCTGGGTGGCCCACGATCTGGGGCACATCGCGCAGGTGGTGCGTGCGATGGCGAAGCAGTACGGCGACCAAGTGGGACCGTGGAAGGCCTACCTGCGGATTCTCAACGACTGAGGACCGCCGCGCCACCTCATCGGCCGTAGCCGCAACTAATTGCTAAATAGATACTTACGGATCTGACCCAAGCCGGCGCCTTGACGTGAGACTATCAATCTGATATCATATTGATAGTCTCATTTCGGGAGGGAGCCATGATCCGCGAAAAGGAGCGGGCAGTCGCTTCGGGGTACCTAGCGCTGTCCGTGCTCATTGTGGCGACCGCGGCCGCGACCTACTGGATGGTCCGGGAGATCATCGCCGAGGATCCGGTCGGGATCATCGTCTCGGCGCTCGTCCTCACGGTCTTGGGCGTCTGCTTCGGCGGGCTGTTCATCGTGAACCCCAACGAGGCGCGGGTACTACAGCTGTTCGGCTCGTACGTGGGCACCTGCAAGACGCCGGGACTGCGGTTTGCCAACCCATTCTACACGAAACGGAAGGTCTCGGTACGCGTACGCAACTTCGAGACCGGCAAGCTCAAGGTGAACGACAAGACGGGGAATCCCATCGAGGTGGCGGCCGTGGTCGTGTGGCGGGTGATCGACACCGCCGAGGCGCTGTTCGAGGTGGATGACTACGAGGAATTCGTCCAGGTGCAGAGCGAGGCGGCCCTGCGCGGGCTCGCCGTGCACTATGCGTACGAGGCCCACGAGGCCGAGGACGAGATGGCCCTCACCACCCACACGTCCCAGATCGCCGAGCAGCTCCAGGTGCAGGTCCAGGCGCGGCTCGACAAGGCCGGTGTGGAGGTGATCGAGGCGCGGCTCAGCCACCTCGCGTACTCGCCGGAGATCGCCCACGCCATGCTGCAGCGGCAGCAGGCGACCGCAGTCATCGCGGCACGGCGCAAGATCGTGGACGGCGCGGTTGGAATGGTCGAGATGGCGCTGGAGCAACTATCCAGCAAGGCCATCGTGACGCTCGACGAGGAGCGCAAGGCCACGATGGTCAGCAACCTCCTGGTGGTGCTCTGCTCCGACCGCGGGACGCAGCCAGTCGTGAACACGGGATCGCTGTACCAGTAGGCAACCGTGTCCAAACGGAAGCCATTCCTGCTCCGCATGGATCAGGAGGTCCACGACGCCGTGGCGCGCTGGGCGCGGGATGAGCTGCGCAGCGTGAACGGTCAGATCGAGTTCCTCTTGCGACGTGCCCTGCAACAGGCGGGTCGTCTCGCACGCGACGACGACCCGCCACGGAACTCGCCAGCGGAGGGCGCGGTACCAGATTGACGGGAGGAAAGGGAGGATCGTGATGCGCGCGCGTACCGCGCTGCTCCTGGGCACACTGCTCCTACCGACAACGCTGATGGCACAGCGGTCCGGCGGCACGCTGGTCCAGCCGCTGGATCCGCCGCCCAGCTTCTGTTTCCGCGGCAAACCGCTGCCCGGCTGTCAGTGGTTCACCCTCGCCGAATTCGCCGTGAGTTCCCGCATCGCGGACCAGAACCGGTTCGACGACACACCCCGGGTCTACTACTCGGGAGAGATCGGCGCGCTGTACAACATCGGCTCGCGCTCGGCGGTGGGCGGCGGCGTGTATCTGGGGGGTGACGACGACGGCTGGCGGCTCGGCATCCGGCCCCGCTACCGCCATTGGATCGCGAGCGGGTTTGCCGTAGACGCGGCGGCGGGTGTGCTGGTGGCCGGCGATCTCGATCTATTCGAAGGGAGCTGGCCCGGCTTCATTGGCCAGCTGGGGATCGGCTGGCAGGACCTGGTGGCGCTCACCACGCAGGTGGAAATCGTCGGGACGACGCAGGGTACCTGGACCAACTGGTACGTGGGGGTTCAAGCCGGGTCATTCGCGGCGCTCGCAGCCGCGCCCATCCTGTGGGTGATCACGCTGCTCTCGGTGGACAAGGAGTAGACCTCCCACCTCGTACGCGGACCCGATCGCGGCACGTTGCCGCGGCCGGGCCCGTTGCGTGCGGCCTACTCGGAGACGACGCCGTCCAGGTCCGCGAGAGCCTGCTCCACGCAGCTTCCACGCCGAGCGGTAGGACTGGCCCACCAGCTTGCCCACCAGGCGCGTGATCTCGGGTATGGGGTCGGTGAAGATCGAATCGATGGTTTCCTCGACCCGGTCGAAGATGTCCTCGACCGTGGACTTGTTCTGCTCCAGGAACTCGAGCCCGGCATCGGTGATGGAGTAGACCTTCTTGCCCTCCACCTCCTCGCTCTGCACCAGACTCTCATCCTCGAGCCACTGCAGCGTGGGATAGACGGTCCCGGGTGACGGCTTGTAGCAACCTTGCGTCTGCTCCTCCAGCGCCTTCATCACCTCATAGCCGTGCATCGGCTTTTCCTTGAGCAGCTTCAGGATCACGTACTTCATGTCGCCCGACTCGAACCAGACCCTGCGGTGGCCCCGGCGGCGCTGGCCGCGCAGGTCGCCCCAGCCACAGAGACCGTCGGGACCGAAGCCGAACCACCAGGCGTTGCGATGTTTGGCCACAGGGACCTCCTTGTGATATATCGCGACGTTATATCGTAGGTAATATCGCACGATATATCTTGAGAGGTCAAGGGGCACGGAGTGGCGAGTTGGGAACGCGGTTGTGAAGGACCGACCTGGGGTCGGTGGCGGGGGCGGCACAGCGGCACCTCCGGAGTGGGCGCGTGGCCGGTGGGTGCCGCCTTGGAGTACCGCCGGGTGTCGAGAGTAACGCCCGCTTCTACCCTCCCAGGCTCATCGGCCACGACGTCCCGGCGTAGAAGGCGAAAAAGAGGGCTGCGCCGAGCAGGCCCAGGTCCTTCATGAAGTGCGACATCTCGATCTGCATCATCGCCGGATCGGATTCCTTCCAGAAGGCGTGCATCACAACGGCCGTGCCCAGCACGAAGATCCCGATGAGCCCGGCCCCAATGAAGCGGTGCCAGCCGAGCAGCACGAGCACGCCGCCCACGACGATCATCAATCCGGAGACGACCGTGACCACCTTCGCCGCCGGCACGCCCTTACTCTGCGCGTAGGACGCCATCTCTTTTGCCTTGAGCAGGTGATTCAGTCCGCTCCCGATGAAGAGCATGGAGAAGAGAATACGGCCGATCAGGTGCATCCAGGGATACAGTGGGACCAATGCCTCCGGCATCCGGGCCTCCTCGCGAAGCGATCAAGTACGTAATGCACCACGATGTACGTAAGCCTGGCGATGCGCAAGCAGGCTGCCCTCGCGAGGACCCGCCCCCCTCGCTAGTTTGCCAGCGTCCCTGAGGTCCACTCCGTCCCGCACCCGACACCCGACGATGACGTCCACGTTCTCAACGCTTTCATTCCTCGGCGCAGGTGTTGCTGCGCTGCTGCTCATCCCCGCCGCCGCCCTCGAGTCCCAGGAGCACTTCGGATTCTACGGGCGCGGTCCATACCGCGCCGAGGTTCCGCGCCCCGGCGACCTATTGGGGTACGAAGCCGGCGCACGGCACACGCAATACGCCGAGCAACAGGCCGTGCTCGACGCGCTGGTCGCCGCGGCCCCCGACCGGGTGCGTGCCGAAGTGATCGGTGTGACCGAGGAAGAGCGCACGATGCGGGTGCTGCTGATCTCCTCGCCTGCGAACATCGCCCGCCTCGACGAGATCCGGGCCGACGTGGAGCGACTGGCCGACCCCCGTACCACGAGCCCAGAGCAGGCTCAGGCGATCGTGACCCGGGATCCCGTCGTCGTGATGCTCTCCTACTCGATCCACGGCAACGAACCGGCAGGGTTCGAAGCGGCCATGTGGGTGGCGTATCAACTCCTGGCCTCGGAGGAACCCCGCACGGTCGAGCTGCTGGAGAATACGCTGGTCGTGCTCAACCCCTCGGCCAATCCTGACGGGCACGAGCGCTTCGCGGTGTGGTACAACTCGCTCTCCATGGCGACCGACGAGCCGTACTCGTACGAGTGGAACGAGCCGTGGGGCATCTGGGGTCGCTATGGACACTACCGGTTCGACATGAACCGCGACTTCTTCGCGCTCTCCCAGGCTCCCACCCGGGCCATCGTCGGCACGATCATGCGCTGGCACCCCCAAGTCTTCGTTGACCTCCACAGCACGACCGAACAGTTCTTCTTCCCGCCCCCTGCCCAGCCGGTGAACCAGAACCTCCCGGCCGAGTCGGGTCGCTGGATGGAGACGTTCGGCCGCGGCAACGCGGCCGCCTTCGATCGGTTCGGGTGGCAGTACTACTCGCGCGACATCTTCGATCTGTTCTACGCGGGGTACTTCGACACCGGACCGTCACTGCACGGCGCGACCGGGATGACGTACGAGACCGACGGCGGCAAGGCGCTCAAGCGGCGACGGGACGACGGTACCGTGATCACCTTCGCCGACGGCATCGCGCACCACTACGTGGCATCCCTGGCCACCATCGAGACAGCCGCTGACAACCGGCAGGCCCGGCTCGGCGACTTCTACGACTTCCACCGCTTCGCCATCGCGGAGGCGCGCTCCGCCACGATGAAGCGCGTGGTGATCCTCCCGGACAACGACCACACCAATGCGGCACGCCTGGCGACGCTCCTGCTGCACCAGCACGTCCAGGTGAGCCGTCTCGACGCACCGTACAATGCGTCCTCCGCTCACAGCTACCTGGCAGGTCCAGGTGCGCGCGGTGAACGCCGTACCCTCCCCGCCGGAGCGCTGGTGGTGGACCTGGCCCAACCCGAGGGCCGCATGGCCCGCGCCCTGCTCGAGCCGCGGGCCGAGCTGGACGTGGAATTCGTGCAGCGCCAACTGGAGAAGTTCCGGCGCAACCAGCGCCGCGGCTCCAGCGCCATGGGCGAGCGGTACGAGTTCTACGACCTCACCGCCTGGTCGCTGCCCCTCACGCTCGGACTCGAAGCCTACTGGACCGAGGACCTGCGCGACGTCAGCGCCACCCCGCTCGTCCTCCCCGAGAGCGGGGATCCGGTGCGCGCCCTCGCTCCTGCGGGGGGCGTGACCGGCCGCGGACGCTCTGCCTACGTCTTTCCCAACGACCGCCAGGCTGCCACGCAGCTGGCCATGTCGCTGTTGCGGGAGGACTTCGTGGTGAACGTGAGCAGACAGCCGCTCCGGGCGGATGGCCGCAGCTTCCCACGCGGCACCTTCGTCATCCGCACGTCGCGCAACCCTGAGTCCCTACACGACCGGGTGGCGGCGCTCGCCTCGGAGATCGGGGTGCCGGTGACCGCGGTGCAGTCGGCCTTCCCCGACAGCGGGCAGGTGGGCGTGGGGTCACAGAGCGTGGACCCGGTCTTCGCGCCGCGGATCGCGGTGGCGTCGGGGCGCGGCATCAGCATCACGAGCTACGGGGCCCTGTGGCATTTCCTGGAGGCGGAGCTCGGGCAGCCCTTCGTTCCAGTGCCGCTGAGCTGGATCGGTGGCATGTACACGCTCGCCGACTACAACGTGTTCATCGTCCCCAGCGGCAGCGCCGGGACGATCCGGCGCGAGTTGGGTGCGCGGGGTATCGAGCGGCTCAAGCAGTGGGTGCGTGACGGCGGTGTGCTCATCGCGTACGACAACGCCGCACTCTTTCCCGGTCACGAGGACGTCGGGCTGAGTACCGTGGAGCGACTCGGCCCGGAGGAGGACAAGGACAGCCTCCCGAGCGGCCCGGAGCTCACACCGCCGCTGGCATCCCCCTCCGCCGAGCCCGATCGCTCAGAGTACGTTCCCGGGTCGATCTTTCGCGCGACGCTCGATCGGAGCCATTGGCTGACTCTGGGCTACCGCCAGCAGACCCTGCCGGTGATGCTGCGGGGCGGCACCTTCCTGGTGCCATCCGAGGACGGCGACAACCCGGTGGCGTTCGTGGGTGACTCGCTGCTGCTTGCCGGCTTCGCGTGGCCCGACCACACAGAGCGGCTGCTGGGGGAGACCGTCTATGCCACGGCGGAACGTCAGGGCCGGGGACAGGTAGTACTCCTAGCGGAGGATCCTCTCTACCGGGCCTTTTGGCGTGGGCCGGCCCGGTTACTCACGAACGCGATACTGTTTGGCACCGGACGGTAGGACGACGCTGGCCGCGGCAGCCACCCGTTGGCCACGTCGGCTCCAACCTCAGCGGGGCGTTCTTCGGCACGGAGGGCTCGAGCGACTTCGTCTGGGGCCCGATGGTCGGCGGCTTCGCCAATTTCCTGTTCCACCCCAACGTGAATCTCCGCCTCGAGATCAACTACGTATCCAAGGGTGGGGCGGGGCTGAGAGCTGTGACCGGTGACACGCTGGATTTCGATCTGGTGTACTTCGAGCTCCCCGCAGTGGTAGAGGTCGGCCTCAAGCGCGGCCAGCTCTACGGCGGCCTGTATGGCGGGGTCGCAATGGGCTACAACATCGGCTGCGACGTGACGGAGCCGGACGGCAGGACGCTCGACTGCTTCGAGTCGAGCCTCGCCTCGGAGCCCGAGGCGTTGGAATGGTCGGTTCCCATTGGCGCCACAGTGGGGTTCGACCTCGGCAAGGTGCTACTCTTCGTGGACGGGCGGTATTCCATTGGCCTTTCGAGAGTCCCGCGAACCCAGGTGGCCGAGTTCAAGAATCGCAGCTGGCAGTTCTTGGTGAGGGTGGGATTCCCGATCGGGTAAGGCTACCTGACAGGAGGGCGCGAAACGCACGAGGGCGGCACCAACGGTGCCGCCCTTCGTGTTGCCACAGCTCTGGGAGGACGCGGCGCTACCAGCTGTCCGGCACCGGCTCGCTCCGCCACAGGAACCCGCCGTCCCGCTCGGGAACCGTGATCGTAATCGTCTGACGGCGCTGGTTCCGCATGATCTCGACGCTCATCGACTCGCCCGGCTCGTACGACCGCATGATGCGCAACGCGTGCCGTGCGTCGGTGGGCTCACGCCCGCCGATGCTCAGGATGACGTCGCCGCTCCTGAGGTCGAGCTCTTCGTCCCGCGGCGCACTCACCACGAGCAGCCCCTCGCTGGTCCCGAAGTACTCCCCCAGCTCATCGTCGAGCGTCACCAGCTCGATACCGAGCCAGCGGTGGGGCAAGGCCCACTCGACCGCCGGGACACGAACTGACCACTCCGACGGTGCAACGTAGCCGATCTCGGGGACCTCGCGGATATCGATCCGGGTCTCGGGGCTGGCGAAGACCCCGAAGGAGTAGGCACGTGAATCCAGCTGCCGCAGCACGACGTCGGCCGTGTGCGTCTCGTCGCCCCGGCGATACTCCACCCGCATCGTGTCGCCTTCCTCATGCTCCCGAATGGCAGCCACCAGCTTGTCGCCCGGCGAATCGTCCCGCCGCCCGGTCCGCACCAGGGACTTGCCGTCGGCGCTCGTGATGATGTCGCCCGACTGGAGACCGGCCTCGTCCGCCGGGCCATCCGGCGTGATCCCCTGCAGCACGGCACCGATGGGATCGGTCTCGGTGTTCCAGTCGTCCGAGCCGAGGAACACGCCCATGCGTGGCCGACCGAGGCTCACGACCACGTTGGCCTCGCCGCTCGGAAGGACACGAATGCGCTCCGTGATGGTGCGGAGCTCATCATCGCGTAGCTGTCGCTGAGCCATGCGTAGGGACAACATGGCTTCCCGCATGGCGAGGCTGGCGGCATCGATCTCGGTCTGCTGCAACTGCTCGAGCGCCCGCTGCAGCTCTCGCTGCGCCTCCTGGACGCGGCGTACGGCCTCCTGAACCTCATACTCCCGCTCCGGCTCCTGCGCCAGGACCGTGGCCGGCCGGCCCATCAACACGGCCAACCCAATCAATGTCAACATTCTGAGTTTCATCATCGTTCTCACTGCTCCTTTACTGCTCAACGATGCGTAGCCAGCGATCAGGGTCGCGCGGCCGCACTCGCATGATCTCAATGTCCGACGTATGCGGTCTGCTGCACGTGCGTCACCACCAGCTGATTCACCAGTATCACGCGCTCCTCCCACAGGTCTCGCAGCTCGACCGTCACGTGGCCGCCCGTCTGGACCGTGGCGATGCCGGCATCGATCACCGCGATGCGATCCTCCAGCCCGACGATCACCACCAGCACCCGCCCGTTCACCACACGACGCTCGCGCTCGACTTCGTGCAGCACCTGTTCCAGCTGGTGCGACTCCTGCTTGAGCTCGTCCACTTCCTGCGCAATCGCCGCATCCGGACCGGACCCCCTCACACCGGGGATGCCGATCATGAGTGCCAGCGCGGCGGCCGCCGCCAGGGCGGCCCCACCCGCTCGCTGCCACCGACTGCGGCGGCGCGCTTGCGCCAGGGTGTCACGGACCACTGGCCAGCGGTCGCGCGGCGGCGTGAAGCTCGGCAACGCCTTTAGTACCGCCACCCGCTGGTGCAGTCGGTCGAGCTCGGCGCGGCAGGCATCGCACTCGTCCACGTGCGCGCGCGCCACGGCCGACCCCTCACCGTCCCGCAGGTCCAACAGCTCCGCGATCGTGCAATGTCTCAGCATTGCGCCTCCTCACCGAGCATCTTCCGCAGCCGCGCATGTGCCCGCGACAACTGCGACTTGGAGAAGCTGACTGTCTTGCTCATCTGCTCGGCAATCTCCTCGTGGGTGAACCCTTCCACATCGTGCAGCCAAACCACCGCCCTAGAGGTCTCCGACAGTTGGTTCAGCGCGGCCTCCAGATCCATCTGCAGGCCCGTGTCTCCATCCAGCCTGCCGGCCCAGCCGCTGTCCTCCAGGAATTCCTCCGTCTGTCGGTACTTCTCGTAGCGGATCCGGATCAGCGCCTTGCTGGACGCGATCCGCTTGATCCATGCCGTGAGGCTGCCCGGCCCGGTCCCCCGGAACTTCTTGAAGCTGCGGCAGACCTCCAGGAACGTCTCCTGCATCACCTCTTCGGCATCCTCCGGACTCCGGCATATCCGCCGCGCCAGCGTGTAGACCGTGCCCTCGTAGGCGCGGTACACCCGCTCGAGTGCAGCCAGATCGCCGGACTTGGCCCGGTGGATCGCCAGATCGTCCAATGCGGCCAGGGTGATGTCTGCCATTCCCGTCAAGATAGACGCCCGGGGGGGTGGGAAGGTCGCAGGCCGCCCCACCCTGCCCCACTCCGGGGAAGGGGAAAGGGGGAACAGGGAACCGCACCACCACCCCGGAATCCGTAACCGCCTATGGATTATATGGTTGCGGGAACCACGGGGTTCCGGGCACCACCCGTCGTGCCTCTTCCTGTTCCCTGTTCCCCGACAAGAAGAGCGGGAAGCGAACCCACGCTCGCTCCCCGCTACCGCCCCGACTGCTACCCTGTTTACACCACCAGATTCACCAGCCGATCGGGCACGTAGATCGTCTTGCGTGGCTGCCTACCCTCCGTGAAGCGCTGCACGGCCTCCTCGGCGAGTGCCCGTGCCACGGCCTCTTCCTGGGAGATACCCGGCGCCACCCGGAGGCGACCCCGCACCTTGCCGTTCACCTGCACCACCAGCTCAAGCTGCTCCTCCTGGGCAAGCGCCTCGTCGTACGCCGGCCACGGCGCGTCGAACACGCTGGTGCGGTGTCCCAACCGCTCCCAGCACTCCTCGGCAAGGTGCGGCGCCAGGGGACCCAGCATGATGGCCAGCGGCTCGAGCAACGCTCCCGGCAGGCCCGCGTCTCCATCCCTCCCCGCGCGCAGGACGTTCACGTACTCCATGAGTTTTGAGATGGCCGTGTTGTAGCGCAGTGCCTCGAGGTCCGTGCCCACACCGTGAATCGTCTGGTGCAGCTTGCGGTTGGCATCAGGATGGTCGTCGGCCCGGCCCTCCTCTGCTGATGCCACCAGGCTCCAGGCCTTGTCGAGGAAGCGCCGGATCCCGGAGATCCCCTCGTCGCGGAAGTCGCCACCCTCCTGGTAGGGTCCGAGGAACATGAGATACATACGAAACGTGTCGGCGCCCCACTTGCCGATGTACTCGTCCGGCACCACCACATTGCCGCGCGACTTCGACATCTTCGCCCCGTCCTTCACGATGGTACCGTGCGCGCGGAATCGCGCAAAGGGCTCCTCGAAGGGCAGGTGCCCGAGGTCGTGCAGCGCCATGGAGATGAATCGCGAGTACATCAGGTGCAGCACGGCGTGCTCGTTCCCACCGATGTACGAGTTCACCGGGAGCCACTTCTCAGTAAGCTCCTGGTCGAAGGGTCGGTCGTCGTACTCGGTCGACGGGTACCGCAAGAAGTACCACGCCGAGTCGAGGAACGTGTCGGAGACATCGGTCTCGCGCCGCGCTTCCTTGCCGCATGTAGGGCACGGCACCTTGTACCACTCCTCCACCCGCGCCAGCGGGGACACGCCCGACTCGTCGGGGCGGAAATCCTCTAGCGGCGGCAGCAGCACCGGAAGATCCTGCTCCGGCACTCCCACGACCCCGCAGTCATCACAGTAGATGGCGGGGATGGGCGGGCCCCAGTACCGCTGCCGTGAGATGCACCAATCGTGCAGCCGGTACTGGAGCTGCTTCTTGCCGGCATGTTGCTGCTCGAGCCAGGCTGTGATCGCCGGAACCGCCTCGGTGCAGGGCATCCCGTCGAACTGACCCGAATTGATCATCGTGCCGTCCCAGCCGACAAAGCCGATACCTTCGTGGGCGGGGTCGTCGGGCTGGACCACCTGCCGCACTTCGAGATCGAACTTGTGCGCGAACTCGAGGTCCCGCGCATCGTGCCCGGGCACCGCCATGATCGCTCCGGTACCGTATTCCATCAGCACGTAGTCGGCGATCCAGATGGGAATCGACTCGCCCGTCGCCGGGTTGCGGGCATATGCCCCCGTGAAGACCCCGGTCTTCTCCTTCTCTCCCACGCGGCGCGATACGATGTCCATGGCGGCTGCCAGCCGCTGGTACTCGTGCACCACCTGCCGCTGTTCCTGCGTGGTGAGCTTGCGCACCAGCGGATGCTCCGGCGCCAGCACCATGTAGGTGGCGCCGAAGATGGTATCGGGACGCGTGGTGAACACCGTGATGGGCGTGCCCGTGGGCGTCTCGAACACCAGCTCGGCACCCTCGGAGCGGCCGATCCAGTTCACCTGCATCGTGCGGGTGGACTCCGACCAGTCGAGCCACTCATGGTTCTGCAGCAGCCGCTCCACGTAGTCGGTGATCTTGAAGAACCACTGCTCCAGGAACCGCTGGTGCACGACCGTACCGGGATGCCGCTCGCAGTGGCCGTCGATCACCTGCTCGTTGGCGAGTACCGTCTTGCACTCGGGGCACCAGTTCACCGGTGCCTTCTTGCGCACGGCCAAGCCGGCGTCGAACAGCTTGAGGAAGATCCACTGGGTCCACTTGTAGTACCGCGGATCCGTGGTAGAGACCTCGTGGTCCCAGTCCAGCATCAACCCGCACCGCTGCAGTTGCTCCCGGAATCGCGCGATGTTCCGCGGGATCAGCTCTGCCGGGTGCGTGTTGACCCTGAGGGCGTAGTTCTCCGAGTGGATGCCGAAGGCATCGAACCCGATGGGCTCGAACACGTTCTCACCCTGGAGGCGGCGGTACCGTCCGTAGACGTCGGCGCCCACGAAGGCGAACACGTTTCCCACGTGGAGCCCCTCGGCCGACGGGTAGGGATACATCATGAGGTTGTAGTACGGCCGCTCGGCCCCGTGCAGGTCGGTCGCGTTCGTGCGCCGCTCCTCCCACCGGCGGCGCCACTTAGCCTCCACAACCTGCGGGTCGTACGTCTCGATCTCGGTCCGTTCGGCTGGCATAGCACGCGTAATTTACCACCGCTTGCTCCCCCTGGAAGCCCGCCGTAGGTTTGGCGCAACCGTATGGCCACCCGGAAATCCGCTGATCTGCAAAAGCGAACGCTCCTGACCGGGGCACCTTTCGCGGTCATTCTGGTGGCCGGGGCCGCCTGGATTGCGTCCCAGATCGTCCAGGTGGAGTTCGAGGATGCGGCGGACCTCCGAATCGCCGCCGCTGCGGAACGGGCCAGCAGCACCGTCGACCAATACCTGCGGGAGCGCCGCTCCGCCCTGCAGCTCTTCGCCAACATCCCCGACATCGTGGACTTGACGGGCATCGCCGGTCGGGACGCCGCCCGACGGGGACTGGACGGGCTCGCGGCCGCCACGCTCGACGAGCGGTTCGCCGCGACTGGCCAGCTCTCTCCCGATAGCATGTTGGCCCGGTTCCTGGAGGAGTTCGGCGACGTCTCCGACTTCGCGGCACTGTCCTTTACCGAACGCCACGGGTTCACCATCACCAGCAGCCTGCCGGGCGACGACTTCGTCCAGGCCGACGAGGAGTGGTGGCAGGTCGCCATGGAGCAGGGCTCGTATCAGGGCGAGCCCGAGGTGGATGAGACCCTGGGCATGATGGGGCTCACCCTGGCCCACGCCATCACCGACCCGGCGACGGGAGAGCCGATCGGGGTCATGCGGGGCACGGTGACGCTCTTCCGGCTGGCGCGCCTCGCCGTTTCCGATCTGCAAACGCTCACCATCGAGGTGGTGGACGCCGAGGAGCTGGTGGTGATCTCGGCCAACCCGAGCCGCCTGCTGCGTCCCATCGACGAGGCCCGCCAGATCCGCCGCAGCGACCTGACGGAGGTCATGGAGATCGAACCGCCATCGGGTGGCACCGAGTGGGTGGGCACGACACCGACGAACCAGGGGCGCTGGTGGGTGGTTGTGCGGGAGCCCGAGGCGGTCACGTACGCCGGATCCCGCTCACTGCAGCGTGCGCTCTACATGGGAGCCGGCGCCGTGCTCATCCTCGTGCTCATCGTGGTCCTCTACGTCACCTCCTGGCTCAACCGTAAGGTGACCCAACCGGTGCGCCACGCCGGCGCGGTGGCAGGCCGGGTGGCGGACGGGGACCTCTCCGCCTCCGTGGCGGCCGAAGATGCCGGCTCCGAGGAAGTTGGTATCCTGCTCTCCTCGGTGGAAGGAATGGTCGAGGCCCTGCGGCGCCTCGTGGGGCAGATTCGCCTCTCGTCCGAGGAGTCGGCCTCCATGGCCGAGGAGATTTCGGCCAGCACGCAGGAGATGTCGGCCTCCACCCAGGAGATGGCCGACACCTGCCAGAACCTCAGCGATCAGGCTACCAAGCAGGCCGAGCAGGTGCGCGGCGCGGTGGGTGACGCCACACGGATCAGCAGCATCACCGCCCAGCTGGCCGATGGCGCCACCCTCGCGGCCGATCGCAACACGGCCCTGTTGGAGACGGCTGAACAGCACCGCGAGCGGCTCCTCACGGGCAGCGAGCAGTTGGGCCAGCTCGCCAGCGACTTGGAGGAGGGTGTGTCGGACGCCAAGCGCCTCGCCGACATGTCCGGACAGATCGAGGCGTTCATCAAACAGACCCGCTCGATCGCAACCCAGACCAACATGCTCGCGCTCAATGCGGCGATCGAGGCTTCGCGGGCCGGGGGCGAGGGACGAGGTTTCGCCGTAGTGGCCGACGAGGTCCGCAAGCTCGCCGGTCAGGCGGCGCAGGCGGCGGCCTCCACGGCGGAAACAGTCAACAACGTGCTCGCCACGCTGCAGGCCACCGTGGACCGCCTGACCGCGCTCTCGGCGTCGAGCGCGGCGGTACGCCAGATTGCCGACGCCGCCGCCGGTGGGCTCCAGGAAGTCGCGGGCGGTGCGGCGGAAACCAGTGCGTGGACCGGAGAGATCTCGACCGCGGCCGGTGAAGTGCGGAAGCTGGTGGACGAGATCACCGAGCGACTTCAGGCCGTCCAGGGCGGCACCGAGTCGGTGGTGGCGGCCGCCGAGCAGATTGCCGCTTCCGCCGAAGAGCAGAGCGCCTCGACCCAGGAGATTGCCAGCTCAGCAGCCCAGCTCGCCGAGGCGTCGGAGCGCCTAACGGCGGCCGTGAGCTCCTTCCGGCTGGCGGGGTCGGGAAAGCGCGCGCCGGCGCCGGCCGCTCCCTCGGCGGCCTGAGCTAGCCGCCGTTCAGACTCGCGAAGCGCACCTCCAGCACATCGTCCAACTCCGCCAGACTCTCGAGGACCGCAGTAGCCGGCACCTGATCCACGACGATCGCGGCCAGGGCCTCGCCCCCGGCCTCGTCCTTTCGGGCCTGGTGGTAGGACGCGATGTTGACCTGCGCCTCGCCCAGCAGGCTTCCCACCCGACCGATCACCCCTGGTACGTCGCGGTTACGCAGCAGCAACACGTAACCTTCCGCCGGAACGTCCACGGGGAAGCCGTTGATCCGGATCACTCGGCCGGCATGCTCGCCCAACAGGGCGCCGTCCACCATCACCTTTCGGTCGGGCGTTCGGACCGTTACCCCAACCGTCGTCTCGAAGCCGGCGATGGGCTGACCCACACGCCGCCCGATGTTCATGCCCCGTTGCTCGGCGCGTGTCGCGGCGTTCACCAGGCTGACGGAGTCCACACCCATCGCAGAGAGCACGCCCTCGACGGCCGCGAGCATCGCAGGGCGCGGCGCGTCGTTGTCGTCACCCCCAAAGTAGACCTCGACCGACCGCACGCGGTCGTGCGCGATCCCGGCGGCGAGACGCCCCAGGCGGCGCGCTAACTCCAACACCCCCCCGAGCCGGTCCATCACCTGACTGGGGATGCCGGGGAGATTCACCGCACCGCGGAGGGTGCCCGTGAGGAGTGCGTCCCGCACGTTGGCGCAGATCTCGGATGCCACCCGTTCCTGCGCCTCGGAGGTGGAGGCGGCGAGGTGTGGGGTCAGCAGTACCTTGTCGGCCTTGCGCAGCGGTGAGTCTGGCTCGAGCGGCTCGGGCTCGAAGACGTCCAGCGCGGCGCCGGCCAGCGTTCCCTGTTCCAGGCCCTCGAGCAGCGCCTCATCGTCCACCAGGGCACCGCGTGCCGCGTTCACGAGCACGGCGGTGGGCTTCATCTTGGCCAACCGCTCGCGATTCATGAGCCCGCGCGTCTCGGCGGTGAGCGGTGCGTGCAGCGACACGACGTCAGCCGTCTCGAGCACCTCGTCCAGCCCCAGCAGCGTGATGCCCATGTCGCGGGCCCGGGCTTCCGGAAGGTACGGGTCGTGCGCCACCACCTTCATGCCGAACGCGCGCGTGATGCTCGCCACGTGTACGCCGACCCGGCCGAGTCCGATCAGCCCGAGTCGCTTCCCTCGAAGCTCGGTGCCCGGAAACTGCTTCCGATCCCAACGCCCCTGCTCCATGCTCGCTGCCGCCCACGGGATCTTGCGCAGCAGCGACAGTAGCAGAGCCACGGTGTGTTCTGCAGCGCTCACCGTATTGGCGCCGGGTGCGTTGAGCACTGCGATGCCTCGCCGTGTCGCCGCCTCCACGTCGATATTGTCGACCCCAACGCCCGCTCGGCCGATCAGGCTGAGCCGCGGCGCACCTGCCATGAGCTCCTCCGTCACCGTCGTGTCGGAGCGGACCAGCAACGCATGCGCTCGCTCCAGCTCGTTAGGCAAGCGGTTCGGCTCCCCCGCAACGGAGACGACGTCTATCTGCGACTCGTTCTCGAGCAGGGCGAGGCCCGCCGAGTGTACCCGGTCGGCAACGACGACGACGAAGCTCACGCCGCCACCTCCTCCACCACACCCAGCACCTCCCCCACCCTCTCGGGACTGTGGTCACCCATGTGTCCGATGCGCAGGGTCGTAGGCTTGAGCTCCCCGTAGCCCGTGCCGATGATCCAGCCCCTCTTCTTGACCGCCTGGACCAGCTCGCGGCCGTTCCTCCCCTCAGGCACCTCGAGGCACGAGACCGTCCAGGAGCGGCGACCCTCCCGCGGCAGATACGAGAATCCGAGCTCCCGGCCGCGTCCCCCGACCCACTCCTCTACAACCCGGCGCATGGCGTCGTGCCGCTGCCACCGCTGTTCGATCCCCCCCTCGGCCTCGATCCGCGCGAGTTGCGCATCGAGTGCGTAGAGCAGCGAGATCGCGGGCGTATTGGTGGGTTGGTAATTGCCGGCGGCCTTGTCGAACGCGATCACGTCGAGATATGCGCCACGCTCCGGTATCGACTTCGCGTGCTCCAGCATGCGCTCGGAGGCCACCGCCAGCGCGAGCCCGGGCGGCAGTGCCAGCGCCTTCTGCGATCCCGTCAGCACGAAGTCCAGCGACCATTCGTCTGTCTCCACCGGCGATCCGGCCACGGACGTCACCGCATCCACCAACAGCAGCACGTCATCGAACTCGTGCACCACCGCGGCAAGCTCCTCGAGGGGCGCGAGGGCGCCGGTGGACGTCTCCGAATGGACTAGCGTGACGGCCTCCACGTCGGTGCGCTTGAGCGCGTCCCGTAACATGTCGGGTTCCA
The DNA here is from genome assembly GCA_039592335.1 of Gemmatimonadota bacterium. GTDB lineage: Bacteria > Gemmatimonadota > Gemmatimonadetes > Gemmatimonadales > GWC2-71-9 > WVYX01. The sequence continues at coordinate 43,282 of JBDHBX010000018.1, forward strand.
CGGTCTGCCCCAACGGAACGTGCAGCCGCACGACGTCGCGTCCCGTGGCGGCCACGATCGCGGCGAAGCGCTCGCCGAACGCGCCACCCACGAGGGAGAGGGCGCGGTGCTTGACCCCGCAGCGCACGGCCATCTCCATGAAGCCGGTGGCCGAGCAGGTGCCCACGAGCACGCGGCGCTTGGTGCGGCACAGGCGCTGGAGTGGTGGCTCCATGCGCTTCAGCAAGTCGACCATGTCCTGGCCCCGATGCGGGATCATCGCCCGGTTCATGGCCGCCAGGACATCGGGGTGGACTTCCGTGGGTCCGGGAAGGAAGAACCGACCAAACTCAGATGCGCTCATTCACCGTACCAGGTGTCGATGGGCTGGGTCGAGCAAACCAGGTGCATGCCTGCGTCCGCGAAGCGTTGAAAAGCCTCGTCTGCCTGCTCCGTGAAGTCAACCACGTCGGGGACCACCACGGCGGAGGTGCAGTCCTCCAGCAGGTACACCTTCTCCGCCAAGCCGGGGTCCCGCGCCTGCAACTCGGTCAGCAGGTCGTGAATCGACCACGCCACGCAGTGGCTCTTGGCCTGGCCCGCCACGACCACCGCGTCGAACGCAAGCAGCCGTTCGATGAACCTGAGGTTCTTGGCCGCGATCGGTGCGCCCTCGGGCCCCTCGAGCACCTCGGGGCTCAGCACCGAGTAGTTCTCGGTGAGGGGATTGTTGCCTTTCACCTCGAACCCCGGGGGGGCCACGCGGGCCACGCTGTGAAAGAAGATGGCCTCTTCCACGGCGGACACGAGCGCGTGACCCACCCCGCCGAGCATGGCGTGATAGGGCCACACCATGAGGGGGTATCGGCCCTCGCGCAGCGTGCGTACGTAGTGCAGGGCGTGCTCGCTGAGCCAGGCGTAGTCGCGCCCCGCCGCGATGCCGGCGATCGCCGGATTCACCTTCCAGACGCCCCGTTCGACGTCCTCGGGCGTGATGACGGTCTGCGCACCCGCGGGGTGCTCCCCCGCCTCGTTGACCCAGAAGATGGGATGGAAGATCTGAACGGCGCTGTGCGTGTCCATGGTGGGGGCGATCTCGCTGATGATGTCGAGATTCCGGTAGATGAACTCGCACAGCCGGACGTTGTCCTCGACCGCCCCGTTCCCCGACCGCCCACCGACGAACAGCTCGTGCCCCGGGATACAGAAGGTGTTCTGGCAGTCGACCAGCACGAGGCAGACGCGTCGCGCGTCGGTCGAGGCCGGTCGGACATTCCGCTCCCGCGCCCACGCCTCAGCCTCCCGGGCACGCGACTCATAGTCGACTCGCCAGATCTCTCCGACCCTGGCAGGGTCGAAGTGGATGGGAACGGGGAGTCCGGGCATCTTCTCCCTACTCCACCAACTCCAGCCGCTCATTGGGCCGATACCACCGCCCCACCTTGGCGCACGGCTCACCGTCCTTCCTCACCACATCCGCCGTGAAGTCGTACTTGCCTCCGTCGCGGAACAGCGAGGAGCCGACACCATACGAGTCGACCGGCACTCCCGCATCCTCGAACGCCCGGATCTTCTCCACGGTGAAACCGCCCGAGACCACAATCTTCACATCCGCAAACCCCTCGGCATCGAGCGCCTCGCGGACGTTCCACACGAGCCGGGGATTGACTCCACAGGGATCGAAGTCCCCCATGTCACCGTAGATCGACTGGTCCACCAGCGTCGCCGACGTGTCGAGCCGCACCCCGTACAACCGGGATCCGAGCGCACGCGCCACCTCTAGCGATGTGCGCACGCTATCGTTTTCGAAATCCACCAGGCTAATCAGCTTCACATCTTCGGGCATGTACTCCGCGAACTTCTCCGCCGCCAGCGCGGTATCGCCGCCGTACGCGGCGATCATGGCGTGGGGCACAGTGCCCACCCCTTCGCTTCCCCACCACGAGGCCTGGGCATCAGTCGAGACGCCGATCGCTCCCGCGATGTGCGCCGCGTACCCGTCACCGGTCTGCACCAGCCAGTGATCGTGGCGGGCGGGGAAGAACATCACGTCCTTCGGCTTCGCCGCTTCGACTACGAGGCGCGTGTTGGTCCCCACGCGGGTGCGGCGCGCGAGCACACCCACGTACAGCGTCTCGAGGTGCGCGAACGCATCGTACGGACCGTCGATCGTCATCGCCGTCTCCCATGGGGCGATCTCGTCGCCGTCGTGGAGGGCGTAAACGGTGAGGTCCTTCCAGGAGTGGGAACAGAGCTTGAGAATCGCGATCGCCTCGTCGACGCCGCCGAGGTACGCGTGAGACTTGCAGAACACCTGCATCATCACCGTGGGCCGATGACCATCGGCCAACACCACCTCCCGCGCCCGGACGAAGTACTTATCCGTGTAGTACCCCGACTGCATCTTCTCCACGGGAAGGTGGAAGATGGCCGGGTCGAGGCGCTTCCGGCGTGGCATGGTCAGGTGCTGTCCCCTCTGATCGCGAACCGCAGGGCACGCCGCCGCAGCCAGCGGACGCCGAGCGCATCCCGCAGCCCCCGGGCCGCCCGGTTCCACATCCCGTACTTGCTCCGCCCATGTTGCCGCGGCCGGTGGGAAACGGGAACTTCAGCCACCGCGCCGCCCTGCGTTCGCACCAGCGTGGGGAGAAAGCGGTGCATCCCGTTGAACCGCGGCAGCGTCACCATGGCGCTCCCGCGGATCGCCTTCAGGGAGCAGCCCGTATCCCGCACGGTGTCACCCGTCATCCAGTTCCGCACCCGATTGGCGATCCGGCTCTGGAGCAGCTTCCACCAGGAATCCGCGCGCCCGGCACGGTACCCCGCCACGGCGGCGAGCGATGGATCAGCCGCGAGGGCTTCGAGCAGCCCGGGAATATCGGCCGGATCGTTCTGCCCATCGGCATCCATCAGCACCACGACCTCGCCGGCGGCGGCGTCCACTCCCGCCGCGAACGCGGCACTCTGCCCCGCGTTGGCCTCGAAGGCCACGACCCGCAAGCGGGGGTGGCGCGCCCTGAGCCGGCGCAGCTCGTCGAGTGAGCCGTCGGTGGAGCCGTCGTCCACGGCAACCACTTCGTGCGGGACATCCCGCAAGGCCGCCGCGATCTCCTCGAGGAGCGGCGGCAGGCTCTCCCGCTCGTTATAGACCGGCAGCACCACAGAGACCACGGGGTCCTTCACGGGGGCAACGTACGGTGCTCCAGACCCGGAATCAAGTTGACGGGGCTCCGCCCGCCCACCTTATTTCGCGGTGCTCGCCTTACGACGTTCCACCTCGGGAGGAGGGGCTGATCGTGTCCGATTCACTCACACGCCGAGACTTTCTGGGTGCCGCCACGGGGCTCGCGGCCGGCACCATGCTAGGTCCGGGGATCATCGGGAAGGGTGCGCCCGCCGTGCACGTGCGGCCGGCAGCACGTAACGTCGCCGTCGCGTCGGCCAACGGGCTCCGGGCTGTGGAGAAGGCCGGAGCGTTACTGCACCAGGGAGTCGATACGCTCGACGCGGCCATCGAGGGTGTGAAGATCCAGGAGCTCGACCCAGAGGACACCTCGGTGGGCTACGGCGGCCTGCCGAACGAGCACGGCGTCGTGCAGCTCGACGCATCCTGCATGCATGGCCCCTCTCGCCGGGCGGGAGCCGTCGGCGCGCTGGAGGGAATCAAGACGCCCAGCGTCGTGGCAAAGTACGTGCTGCGCTACACCGACCACATCATGCTAGTGGGCGAGGGCGCCAAGCAGTTCGCTCTTTCCTACGGGTTCAAGGAGGAGGATTTGCTTACCGACCGGGCGAGGCAGCGCTGGCTCCGCTGGCGTGCCAACCGGGGCCCGGACGACGACTGGATCGACGTACCTCGGGACGAGCAGATGGTCGTGCCCGAACGACACGGCACGATCAACTGCAACACGGTGAACGCGAACGGCGACATCTCCTCCGTCACCACCACGAGCGGGTTGGCGTGGAAGATCCCGGGCCGGGTGGGAGACTCCCCCCTGATCGGCGCCGGCCAGTACACCGACAACGACGTCGGCGCCGCCGGCTCCACGGGGCGAGGCGAGGCGAACATCAAGGTGTGCGGCGCGTTCCTCACGGTCGAGTTCATGCGGCGCGGCATGTCACCGACCGACGCGGCCCTGGAGACGCTGCGGCGCGTCGTAGCCACCACCGAGCCGCGCCTGCTCGACGAGCGGGGCCGCCCGCGGTTCGGACTCAACTTCTACGCGGTGAACAAGCGGGGTGAGTTCGGCGGAGCCACGATCTGGTCGCACCGTGCGTCGGACGACCCTGAGCGCCGGACGCGCCGGCAGTATGCCGCCTTCGATGGCGAGACCGCTCGGTTGTACGACTCCGCCTACCTCTACGAGCGCCACCCAGAAACTGGCGAGTGAGATACACCGCGGTCGTTCTGGTCCTGCTTGCCGCGTCGGCTGGCACGGCGTGGGCGCAGTTGCCCAACCTACCCACGTTCGGCGACGACTGGACCGACGTCTCGTACCCCAAGATCTACTACTCCAACCGCGACGGTTTCGCGCTGGGTCTGTACTACGCGCAGATCAACCAGCTGGGGTACGACGATTGGGAGGCGCCGCCGCCGTACCGCGCCAAGCTCTCATTCGACTTCTTCTTCGGGACCCACGGCAGCAAGCAATTCAACCTGGAGTGGCGCGCCCCCAAGCTGCTCGACGGATGGCGCTTCGTGCTGCAGGGTCAGTGGGTACGGCGAGCGCGGGAGAACTACTTCGGGATCGGCAACGCGTCGGTGTACGACGAGGCGAATGTCACCGACGAGAACGGGTTCTATTATCGCTCCAACAACCGGCGGGCGTTCGCCTACGGTGAGGTGCAACGCCGCATCATCGGTCCCCTCCGCCTCATGGTCGGCTTCAACCTCGAGGAATGGCACATCGACACCCTGCCGGGCGAGAGCCAGCTGGCGCTCGACCGGCAGGCCGGGGTGGACCCGACCATTGGGATTCCCACTGGGGACGTGTCGGCGCGCCTCGGGCTGATCCTCGATACCCGGGACGACGAGGTGGCCCCAAGACGCGGGCTGCTGGTGCAGGCCGTGGCGGCCGCCGCAGACTCCTCCATCCTGGGGGATCTGACCTACACTCGCTTCCTGCTCTCCGCGCAGGGCTACGTCGGCATCGGCGAGAAGCTGGTGATTGCCGCGCGGGCCTTGGGTCAGACGATGAACAAGGCGCCGCGATTGGGTACGTACTACCGATTCGAGAACATGGAGCGCCCGTTCTCGGTGTTGGGCGGCTCGCACTCTCACCGTGGTCTGTGGCGCGCGCGGCACCTCGACTCCGACAAGCTCTTGGGCAACCTGGACGTGCGCTACGATTTGCTGGCGGAGCCCACGTTGTTCCGCGTGACGCTGGTCGGTTTTCTCGACGTCGGTCGCGTCTTCCCAACCAGCGAGTTCACGCTCACCAGCGAGGATCTCAAGTGGGGCGGGGGCGCCGGCTTGATAGTGCAGCTGTTCCGCGCCGCCATCATCGGCGGCACCGTGGGCATCGGCCCCGAGAACCGCCTCCTCGCGCTGTTCCACACCTCCTGGACCTACTGACGGCGTGGCGACGGGACCTATGCCTGGCCCCGCTCGGCCCGTCGGTTAGATTTCCACAGAGACGCAGCACCCCATAAGGGAACGAGGTATATCAACTTGCGTAGTCCTGCCCGCTCACCGAGCAAACTCCTGCCCCGGCAGGCCCGGCCAGGGATCTTCGCGCCCCCCAACGGAGCGGCGCGTTAGCGCCGCGCCCGTCCCCGAGCCGCAACACCGCCCCGAGTCCGGGGCACTCACCGCCGCCCGAGGGCGAGCCGGTCGCTCCCCCGTACGTCCCGTCGTGCAGTTGGGCCGCACCGCGTGAAAGGAGCGCACCATGGCTGAGGTCAGAGTCTCCCCCGACCAGGTCTTCCCGATCCTGGAGAGCAATATCCTGGTCGACGGCTTTCATATCGTGATCGATCTGGAGAAGTCCCACGGCTCCGTCATCGTGGACGCGCTGGAGGGCAAGGAGTACATCGACTGCTACACGTATTTCGCCACGCTGCCGATTGGTCACAACCATCCCAAGATGGCCGACGACGGTTTTCGAGCGTCGCTCATGCAGGCCGCGCTGGCCAATCCGGCAAACAGCGACATCTACTCTTCGGAGTTCGCGGCGTTCGTGCGCACGTTCCGCGAGCTCGCCGTGCCACCTGAGTTCCGCTACCTCTTCTTCATCGCCGGCGGCGCTCTGGCGGTCGAGAACGCCATGAAGGCGGCGTTCGACTGGAAGGCGCAGAAGAACCGCGCGAAGGGAATCGAGGGAGGGGCCGACAAGATCCTGCACTTCCGGGAGGCGTTCCACGGCCGCAGCGGTTACACCCTCTCCGTCACCAACACCGAGCCGCTCAAGATCCGGGACTTCCCCAAGTTCGACTGGCCGCGGGTGTCCAACCCGAAGATCCACTTCCCGATGGACGAAGCGACGCTCGCGCAGGCGGAGGAGCAATCGGTGAAGGAGATCGAAACCGCCTTCGCCAAGGACCCCCATGGGATCGCCGCGATCCTCATTGAGCCCATCCAGTGTGAAGGCGGCGACAGCCACTTCCGCCCGGCGTTCCTGCAGCGACTGCGCGCGCTGGCCGACCAGCGCGAAGCGCTGCTGATCTTCGACGAAGTGCAGACGGGAATGGGCGTGAGCGGCACGATGTGGGCGTTCCAACAGCTGGGCGTGACGCCGGACGTCGTCTCGTTCGGCAAGAAGACACAGGTGTGCGGCATCATGAGCACTACACGGATCGACGAGGTAGAAACGAACGTCTTCCGTGTTTCCTCACGCATCAACTCCACCTGGGGCGGCAACCTGGTCGACATGGTGCGGTGCGCCCGCTACCTCCAGATCATGAAGGAGGACGGCTTGGTGGAGAGTGCGGCCAAGGTTGGAGCGGTATTCAAGGCGGGCCTGGAGCAGCTGCAAGCGAACTTCCCCCAGGTGACCAACGTGCGGGGACGGGGCTTGCTCGTCGCGTTCGACATGCCCGACGGAGAAGCCCGCGACGCGCTGCGCCAGCGGTGTTGGGAAGCGGGCTTGGCCACGCTCGCCTGCGGCCCGCGCTCGGTCCGTTTCCGGCCCAGCCTGGTATTCAGCCAGGATGATGTGAAGCAGTCGCTGGGGATCCTGCGGGAGCAGCTGGGAAAGTAGGGAGGGGCGCTCCGAAGCGATCCTCGGCGCGGGGGTCTCGGCGCCCAGGAGGGCGGGAGATTCGTCGGAGCCTCGCAGCTGAGGGGACGGGGGGACCTCGCAACGCAGCGGTTCTGGGGGGAACGCGAGGCCGAGCGCCGAGCTACGAGAGAATCTCCAAGACCTCCCGGAGCGTCGACTCGCCCCCGTCCTTCACGTGCCACCGCCGCATCTCAGTGTAGAACTCCTTCTTCTCCATCGTCCCCTTGTTCGCCTTGGCCCACGCCTGTAACTCGCTGGGCCGCGGACCCCAATGGCCCAGCTCAGTGAACTCGGCGTCCAGCACGATGACGATGGGAATCGAGCGCGTTCCGTCCGTGAGGTACTGATCCATCACCTCAGGATGCCCGTCACGCGAGATCATGCGGATCTCGAAGGCGCTCGCCTCGTCGGCGAGCCTGGCAAGCGGCGGCATGGTGTTGGCGGCATCCCAGCACCAATCCTCATTGATCACCAACAGGTGCGCCCCGTTGCCCTTGGCTCGGGCTGCGTCGAGCGCCCACTCGGGGGGCCGGGTCTTCTTGTAGACCCCCTCCCACAGACCCTTGAGGTCCTGCGCTTCCTCTGCGAAGCGCGCATATGGTATCGCGGCTTCCCACAGCCGCGGAAAGCCCAACGTCGTTCCCGCCGCCATCATCACCCCCTCGCACACTGCTTCCTCTGACCACGGCCGGTCATGGCCACCCATAAGTCGCATCAAAGATAAGGCATCGGCTTGGCAGACTGGCTCCGCGGTGGTAGAGTAGCGAGTGATGGCTCACCCCCACGAGACTCCCAAGCCGGGCGGACGCCGACGCCGCGACCCCGCGGGAACGCGCGAGCGCCTCGTGCGCGCTGCCCTCGAGCTGTTCACCACCCAGGGGTACCATACCAGCACCACGCCGCAGATCGCCAAGCGGGCGGCGGTCGCCGAAGGCACCATCTACCGGCACTTCGATAGCAAGGAACACCTCCTCAACGAGATCTACCGCGCCGCCGTGCGACTGTTGTTGTCAGCAGTCAAGGACGCGCCCGTCTCGCTCAGCTGCCCTGCCCGCCTCGATCGCATCGCCACGGCGTGGCGCGATCTGGCCAGCAGCGACCCGGCGCTCATCAAGCTGGTTTTCCTCACCCGACTGGGTGACCTGCTGGACTCGAAGAGTCGCGACGGCTTCACCGAGCTACGAGAGGAGATCAGCAAGGTGATCGCGACCGGGAAGTCGGCCGGCGCGGTGCGCTCCGGCTCGGCCGAAGTGTGGACCGACGTGTGGCTGGCCTTGATCAAGCTGGCCCTGGAGCGCATCGCCAACGACGACTGGACCGCGCAGCACATCGGCCCACAGCAGGTGTTCGACGCGGCGTGGGACGCCATCAAGGCTCAGTAGGGCATCACACACCAGGAGATAACGTCATGACGCATCCCGCGGCGACCGGCGGTCGGGACTCGTGGGGAACCCGAGCCGGATTCATTCTGGCTGCCGTCGGCTCGGCAGTGGGTCTGGGCAACATGTGGCGCTTTGCGTACGTCGCCGCCGAGGGGGGCGGTGCGGCGTTCGTGCTGCTCTACATCGTGTTCGTCGCCGTGATCGGCGTGCCGGTCATGACCTCCGAGTTCATCGTGGGGCGCATGTCGCAAGAGTCGCCGGTGGTGGCAGTGCAGCGCCTCGGTGGCCCTCAGTGGGCGCCGTTGGGCTGGCTCTTCGTGTTCTGCGGCTTCGGAATCCTGTCGTACTACGCCGTGATTGCCGGATGGACGATGCGCTACGCGCTCGACGCGATGCGAGGCGCCATTTCCACCGATACCGGTGCGTACTTCCAGTCCGTCGCGACGGGGGTGCCCGCCATCGTCTCCCACGTCGTCTTCATGGCGCTCACGATCTTCATCGTCATTGCCGGCGTGAAGCGCGGTCTCGAGCGGGCGGCACTGATCCTCATGCCGATCCTGTTCTTCCTGCTCGTGGGCCTCGCGATCTGGGCAGCGACGCTGGGCGGGGGCGGAGCAGGCTACGGCTACTACCTACGGCCGCAACTGGGCGAGCTCCTCGATCCCAACGTCATCCGCCTCGCCGCAGGCCAAGCGTTCTTCTCGCTGAGCCTCGGCATGGGCGCCATGATGACGTACGCGTCGTACCTCACCTCGAAAGAGAACCTGGGCAAGGAGGCGGCCACCGTCGCGCTGTGTGACTTCGGGGTGGCCTTCGTCGCGGGGTTGGTGATCTTCCCCGTCATCTTCCACTTCGGCCTCTCCGGCACCATCGGGTTGGGGGGCGCCATATCCGACAACACCGTCGGGACGCTGTTCATCGCCCTCCCCGCCGGGCTCCAGAGCCTGGGGGCGCTCGGTGGTGTCGTGCTGAGCGCATTCTTCATCATGCTGTTCTTCGCAGCGCTCACCTCGTCGATCTCCCTGCTGGAGGTGGTGGTCTCGGCAGTGATCGACGGCTGGGGTTGGTCGCGCAAGCAGGCAGCACTCTGGTTCGGGATCATGATTGCGCTGGCCGGGTTGCCGGCAGCCTTCAACATCGATTTCCTCGGCGCCGCCGACACGTTCGTGGGCAACTTCCTGCTGATCGTGGGTGGCTTCTTCACCGCGATCCTGGTGGGCTACACCATTCTCGGCAAGGCAGACGAGGAATTGGCGAAGGGGATGGAGAACCCCGCGCCGCGCAAGGCGTGGGCGTTCTTCGTGCGGTATCTGACACCGGCCCTGCTGCTGATCGTGATCTGGTTCATGCTGCCCGCCGCGTGGAGGGCGCTCCTCACGCTGCTGACGTTCGGGCGGGGGTAGGACGACACATTCGACGCGGCACGCATAACGACAGGGGGGCGACCGGGTACCGCGTCGCTGGCTACTTCCCGATGGCCTCTTCCAGGAAACTGAACACATCTGCCCAGGCGCGCTCGATCTCAGCTTCCGGCTCGCCCCGTCGTAGGAAGGCGTGCCCGGCACCGGGGTAGATCGTATAGGCGTAGCTCCTGCCCGCCTCCGCCATCGCCGCTTCCACCTCTGGCAGGTTCGCGTTGATGCGCGCGTCGTTCTCCGCGTACACGCCGAGCACCGGTGCCGTGATGCGACCGAGCGTCGCCGGATCGGGGGCGCCGCCATAGCACACCACCGCTGCCCCCAGATCGGGGTTATTCGTGGCGAAGCGGAAGCTCTGACTGCCCCCCCAGCAGAATCCGATCACGCCGATCGCATCGCCCCGAACCGAGTTGAGCGTGCGCAGGTATCCGAAGGTGGCGTTCAGGTCGACCGTGATCGAATCGGGTGGCAGACTCCTGATCAGGCCCCGTGCCTCGTCAGCGCTCTCGGGCGTCCCACTACGGCGCGAGAGCATGTCGGGTGTGATCGCCACGTAGCCTTTCCCCGCGAAGTCGTCGGCCACCGACCGCACCCAATCCGACAGCCCGTAGATCTCGTGAATCACGATCATAGCCGGCGCCGGGTCCGGACGCTCCGGAAACGCGATGTATGCCGTGACCGTGTCGCCCGCCGCGCCGGTGTACGTCACCCACTCCCCGTGGGTGGGAGCCACGCCAGGTGGCTCACCGTAGCTCTCGCTCATGCGGCTCAGCGGTCCCATGGAGACAATCACGATCACCAGGACGAGGCCGACGGCGACCCCGATAGCTGCAAGACGCGTGTTGTTCATGGCAATGCTCCTGCGCGGTTGCGGTTCCTCATCCAGCGTACACGTCATCCATGGCGGACGCCGGCGGCGGCATGTTCGACTCACGGCTGGCCAGCGCTTCCTCTGCCGCCCGATCGACCTCGGCCGTCACTTCCTCCTCGATACCTCCCAGCCCCGCGGCGCTCACGCCGCGAGCCTCGAGGTATGCCTCGTACAGCCCCACCGGATCGCGCTTCCCCCAATGGGCGTAGACCTCTGCAGGAATCAGCCGGCGGGCATCCTGCTCGTCATGGGTGGCGTGACCGCCCATGCGGAAGGTCTCCGCCGCCAGGATCACCGGCCCCTCGCCCCGACGGCAGCGATCCGCCGCCAGCTTGGTCGCGGCATAGGCGTCCACGACGTTGTTGCCGTCGAACGACCAGCCGGCACAGCCATAGGCGCGGTGGACATCGTTGAAGTCGTCGGGCACGTGGTGTTGCTTCACCAGCGTTCCGAGCGCGACTTGGTTGTTCTGGATGATGAAGATCAGGGGGAGCTGCAACACCGCCGCCAGGTTGAACGTCTCGTGGGTCGGTCCCGACTTGACCGAACCATCACCCACCCAGGTGAGCACGACGCGCGGCTCACCGCGCAACCGAAAGCTCAGCGCGATGCCGGCCGTGACCGGTGGGATCGTTCCGATGTTGGAGATCGGCTGCAGTACCCGGTGTTCCATGTCTCCCACGTGGCCATCGCGCCCCTTCGACGGCGCGTCATAGGTCCCGAGATAACCCCGGAGCATGTCGGCCACCGGCATCCCCATCTCGCTGCACGCGCCGGCATTACGGATCATCGGCGCTACGACGTCCACCGAGCGCTCGAGCGCATGAACGGGGCCCACCGTCGTGGCCTCCTCTCCCGTCCCGAGCCACGCCTTCGAGATGATGCCCAGCTTCACCCACCGCTTGAGCATGATGTCGTGCAGCCGGGTGCGGAGCATTCCCCGGTAGAGCACGAGTTCGGTCTCCCGGTCCAGACCCTCGACGACCGCACGGCGCTCCTCGTGGCGCTCCCAAGCCCCTGAGTACGCCACGACCAGCTCCGGATCGGGCAGCCAGTCGACGTATTCGGGTGGATCGAACGCCGGAAACCGTTTCATGTGAACGCCAGTTGATCTGAGTCGCGGTAGGGCCTAATATCCCCGACTACCGTCTGACGAGCAACCCGACCGTGCCCCTTTCTCCCGCCTCGCATGGCGCGACCTCTCACACCGTGTTGCGGCTCTGCCTCACGGCTGCCTGGATCAGCATCGTGGCGATCGGGGCTTGTGCTACAGAGGCGCCGGCCCAGCAACAGCAGGACCCCGTCGCCGACTCGCTCATAGGGCTATGGATCGACTCGGTGGGTGGCATGGAGACCTACCACGCGTTCCACGCGGCGGCGTTCACGGTCACCACGGAGTTGTATGACACCCTCTCGGGCCGCCTCAAGCGCGCCCGGCCTCGCTACGCGTGGATCAAGAAGGGACCCCACGGCGAGGAAACACGGGTGGAGCGCTGGGAGGCCATCGGGTTCATCGAGCAGGGTTTCAACGGACGGGACGCCGCGTGGGCCGCACTCGACGGCGAGCTGCTGCCGGACACGGCCAAGGACACGCGCGAGGCACTCTACGTGTCCCGTGACCTCTTCTACTGGCTGGGCCTCCCCTTCAAGCTGCGCGACCCGGGCGTCCATCTCGCCTACCACGGCCTACAGGAGCGGCCCGGTGCCACGTGGGAGGGTGAAACACCACCCGGCGACCGCTTCCATGCGATCGGTGTTTCCTTCGGCGCCGGGGTGGGAGAGCACCAGGACGTCTTCACGTACTACTTCCCTCCGGGGCGCGGCTTCCCCTACGAGGTCACGTACGTGGAGGAAGGTCGGGAGAATCTCGACCGTCTGCTGTGGGGCGAGACCCGCAGGGTGGGGGAGATCCGCTACCCCTACGTGGTGCGGCGCGACTGGCTTACCCTGTCGGGGAAGCGCACCAAGGCGCTGGTGATCTCGGACGTCGCGGTCAACCCGGAGGTCGCGCAGGGACGGTTCGAAGTTCCGTAGGCGAGGTTACTTCAGGAGCTTCTTCAAGCGTTTCTTGTCGACGCTCTCTCCCGCATCGAGCAGCGCCTTGCCGAACTCGAGCGCTGTGCCATAGCGGTTGCCCGGCTCCGAATCCAGCGACTTCATGATCACGGCTTCCAGCTTCTTTGGGAAGTCAGGAAGCACCGTCCGTACCGGCATCGGCTTCCCCCGCAGTCGCGCGACCATCATCTCCTGCGGCGTGCGTCCCTGGAAGGGGAGCTTGCCCGTGAACAGCTCGAAGCCCACGATCCCCAGCGCGTAGACGTCGCTGCGGGCGTCCAGCGGCTTGCCGCGGATCTGCTCGGGGCTCATGAACTCGGGCGTTCCCAGGATGATCCCGGTGGCGGTGAGCTTCGCAACGCCCGGACCGGCACGGTTCTCCTTGGCGAGCCCGAAGTCCATCACCACCGCCTGATCAAGCCCGCTCTCGTCCTTCACCATCATGATGTTTTCGGGCTTGAGGTCCCGGTGCACGATGTTGAGCTTGTGCGCGTGGTGCAGGCCGGCGCAGCACTGCACCAGGATGTCGACCCCCTCCGCCAGCGGTATCGGTCCCCGCTTGACCTCCCAATCGGAGAGCAATTCACCCCTGAGGTAGGGCATCACGAGGTAGATCAGGCCGTCCTCGGTCTCCTGCAGGCGCAGGATCTTCAGGGCGTTGGGGTGCTCCAGCCGCATGGCCAGGCCTGCCTCACGGCGCAGCCGCTCCACGGAGCTGTTGTCCTTGCTGAGCTTGGGACTGAGGACTTTAACGGCCACCGCGTCGCCGGTGCTCATGTCGTGCGCCTCGTACACGAACGCCATCCCACCCTCGCCCAGCTTGCGCCGGATCTGGTAGCGGCGGTCCAGGACCTGGTCGGTGAGCTGGCCGGCCCGGCTCATGCTGGGCCCTTCCGACTTGGCGACCTTGCGAACGTCGGTCTTGGGCGCAGGAGCGCTCACCGGCCGGCCGCCCGTCCCCGCGACGTCCACCAGGGGACTGCCGTCCTTGGGACAGAACCGGGCCTCGCCGGCGTAAACCGTCTTGCACTTGGGGCAGCGTCGACTCATGAGCGAACTAAATTGCGTCCTTCGTGCTTGGCGCGATAGAGGGCCTCGTCCGCGAGGGCGATGAAGCCCTCAGGATCAATCTCCTCACCCGGGGCGACACTCGCCACCCCGATCGACACGGTGGCCCTCAGGGGATCGCCCGTCTCGGCAAATTCCTCTTCGGCGATCCGTTCCCGGATCCGCTCGGCGAACGTGAGGGCGCCATCGAGCTGCGTGACGGGCAGCAGGATGACGAACTCCTCACCCCCGTAGCGGGCGACCGAGTCCACCGTCCGGACCTCCCGTCGCAGCAGGTCGCCCACCTTGCGCAACACCGCATCTCCCGCCAGGTGGCCGCGTGTATCGTTGACCTGCTTGAAGCGATCCAAATCGATCATGAGGATGCTGAGCGACGGCTCGTAACGCTGCATGCGCTTGAGCTCCACCGAGAGCTCCTCCATGAGCGCGCGTCGGTTGAGGCAGCCGGTGAGGGGATCGGTGATCGCCAGCGCTTGATACCGCTCGCTGTCCGACACCGCCGTTTGCAGGGCGTAGGCCTTCTCGATGGCGCTTACGGCGGTGCGCACCACGTTCGAGGCGAACTCCAGGTCTTGGGAGGTGAGCGCCGTGGCGTTGCCCGCGTTCCGCAGGAAGAACACACCCGATTGTTCCTCACGCAGCCCGAATGGGATGGCGATCACGCTGCGGACCGTGACGGTCACCCCTTCGTGCCCCCACTTCTCCCGAACCAGGTCGTACAGCGGATCGGTGGCCACGTCGGTCACGAGGACGGGGCGGTTCGTCTCCAGGGCCTTCTGGATCTCCGGGTAGCGATCCAGGTGGATGTCCAGGTTGCGGAGCATCGGGTTCTCGGATGCGACCACGACCTTGCCGACCTTGTCGTCGCGCTTGGCCAGCACCATGGAGCACTTGGTCACGTTGAGGACGTTGGCCACACGTCTGGTGAGCACGTGATAGATGTCGTCGGGCGCGAGCGCGTCCGTGACCTCGTGCAGGATGTCCACCATTTCGGCCCTGATCGCTGCTTCCTCGGCACGTTGGGCCGCCTCGCGGCGCGCGGCCTGCAGCGCCTCCCCCTGCCGCAGCTGCGCCTCTACCCGAGCGGTGAGCTCCTTGACCCGGAACGGCTTGGCGATAAAGTCCGCCGCCCCGAGACCGAGGGAGCGGACTGTGGCCTCCTCCGGCGCCATCGACGAGATCATCAGCACAGGCAGGTCCCGCCACCGCTCGTCATCCTTCACCTGCTGCAGCAGCTGTAGCCCGTCTACCTTCGGCATCATGATGTCCAGCATCAGCAGGTCGGGGCGCTCTTCGTCGAGCAGGCGCTTGAGGTCCTGGCCGTCGGGGACGGCCACGACATCGTAGCCCTTGTCCTTCAGGATCATAGAGAGGGCTTCGAGCAGGGTCCGATCGTCATCGGCGACCAGAATCTTGGCCGGCATGGCAGGTGAGGGGCGCTACGATCGTGCGAGCGCGGCCACGGTCTCCGAATCGACGTTGCCGCCACTCACCACAAGCACGCACGGCCCCTCCGGCTGCAAGGCGCCGGCGCGGAGGGCTGCCGTGGTCGCGGCACCCGACGGTTCCACCGTCATCTCCTGGTCGGTGTTGAGCCAGACCGTGGCTTCGGCGATGGCGCGGTCCGAGACGGTCACCGCGTCCACCAGGCCCTTCAGGTGGCGGAAGGTCAATGTACCCACCGAAAGTGGAAGCAATCCATCGGCAATGCTGGCGGTCTTCTCGAGCCGCACGGGTTGGCCGGCGGCGAGAGCGGCGCCGAGGCAGGCGCCGCCCTCCGGCTCCACACCCGTCACCCGTGCCTCGGGGTGCAGCGCCTTCACCGCCGTCGTGATACCGGCAATAAGCCCACCGCCCCCCACCGGGACAGCGACGTGCGTCACATCGGGCAGGTCCTCGAGAATCTCCAATCCCACGGTGCCCTGCCCGGCGATGATGTGCGGGTGATCGTAGGGGGGAATGGCCGCCAAGCCTTCCTGCTCGGCGATCTCCATGGCGCGCTCGAAGCGGTCTTCCGACGTGGTCCCGGCGAACTGGACCTCGCCGCCCCAACGCATCACACCGTCAATCTTGGTGGCGGGCGCGGTTTCCGGCATCACCACCAGGGCCCGCACACCGACCCGCTGGGCAGCGAACGCCACGGCCTGGCCGTGATTGCCGCTGGAATAGGTGATGACCCCTCGGGCGCGGGTCTCCTCGGGGAGTCGGCGCACGAAGGTCCACGCGCCACGCAGCTTGAAGGCGCCAGTGGGCTGTTCACTCTCGAGCTTCAGATACACGGGAACGCCCGCGTGGTCCGAGAGCGCAGGGAGCCGCACCAGCGAGGTGCGTACCGCGACTCCGGCGATCCCGCGGGCGGCCTCGCGGATGTCCTCGAGGGACACCGGGCTGTCGGCGTCCCGGCTTACAGCTTCATCTCCCGTTGGTCGCGGCCCTGCGCTACCACTTCGGTGGCCACCTCACCAGCCTCGTCGTCCTCCTCCACCACACGGGCCACGTCCATCACGGTGTCGCCGGCGTCGAGGTTCATGACCTTCACCCCCTGGGTGTTGCGTCCGCTGATGCGGATCCCCTCGACGGGCACGCGGATGATCACACCGTGGCGCGTCACGATCATGAGCTCGTCGCCGGGGAGCACCTCCTTGAGCGCCACCACGTCGCCGGTCTTCCCGGTCCGTTTGAGGGTGATGATACCCTTCCCCCCGCGCTTCTGAACCCGGTAGTCGCCCAGCGGAGAGCGCTTGCCCAACCCCCTCTCGGCCACGACCAGCAGCGTGGCCTCGCGCCGCACCACCACCATGCCGATAACCCGGTCGTCCTTCGCGAGCATGATGCCGCGTACGCCTGCCGTACCCCGGCCCATCTTGCGCGTGTCCTTCTCACTGAACCGGATGCTCATCCCGTGCCGCGTGGCGAGCACGATGTCGTTGGCACCGGTAGTGAGGGCCACCTCGATGAGCTCGTCCCCTGGCTCGAGGTTGATCGCGTTGATCCCCGTCGAGCGCGGGTTGCCGTACGCCGAGAGGACGGTCTTCTTCACCATCCCATTCGCGGTGGCGAACATCAGGTACTGGTCGTCGCTGAACTCCCGCACCGACACGAACGCGGTGATGCGCTCGCCCGACGCGACTTTGATCAAGTTCACGATCGGCTTGCCGCGTGCCGCGCGGCCGCCTTGCGGGATGTCGTACACCTTGAGCCAGTAGACCCGGCCGGCGTCGGTGAAGAACAGCACGTAGTCGTGGGTCGAGGCGATGATCAGGTGCTCCACCCAGTCGTCCTCTTTCGTACCCATCCCGTTGAGGCCGCGGCCACCGCGCCGCTGCCGCCGGTACGTCGTCACCGGGATGCGCTTGATGTAGCCCGAGTGGGAAATGGTGACCACCATGTCCTCCTCGGCAATGAGGTCCTCGATCGAGAAGTCTCCCTGGTCGGCCACGATCTCGGTCCGTCGGTGATCGCCGAATTTCTCCACCAGGTGGTCCAGTTCCTTCTTGATGAGGGTCATGCGCTTGGCCTTGGACGCCAGGATGCCCTTGAGCTTCTTGATGAGGCTGCGGATCTCCGTCAACTCCTCTTCGAGCTTGCCGATCTCCAGCGCCGTGAGCCGGGCGAGGCGCATGTTGAGGATGGCCTCACTCTGCTTCTCGGAGAGTTCAAACCGCTCTCGCAGTGCCGTGTCGGCCGAGGGCACGTCCTTCGCCTTGCGGATGATCCGCACGACCTCGTCGATGTTGTCGACGGCGACCTTGAGCCCCTCCAGGATGTGCTCCCGGGCCTCGGCCTGCTCCAACTCGTGCTTGGTGCGCCGGGTGACCACCTCGTGCCGGTGATCGATGAAGTGTTGCAGGATCTCCTTGAGGTTCAGGACCCGCGGCTGACCGTTCACCAGCGCCAGCATGATGGCGCCGAAGGTGGTCTGCATCTGGGTGTGCTTGTACAGCTGGTTCAGCACCACGGTCGCGTTGGCGTCCCGCTTGAGCCCCACCACGACGCGCATGCCGTCGCGGTCCGACTCGTCCCGCAGGTCCGAGACGTCGGTGATCCTCTTCTGCCGCACGAGGTCGGCAATCTGCTCGATGAGTCGGGATTTGTTGACCTGGAACGGGATCTCGGTGACGACGATCTGCTCCTTGCCCGACTTCTTCTCTTCGACGATGGCCCGCGCGCGCATCGCGATGCGGCCGCGTCCCGTCTCGTAGCACTCGGCGATGCCATCCTTGCCGTAGATGAACCCGCCCGTGGGGAAGTCCGGCCCGGGAACGTGCTCCCGCAAGTCGGCGATCTCGCACTCGGGATCGTCGATGAGATGCTTCACCGCTCCCGTCACCTCCGCGAGGTTGTGCGGAGGGATGTTGGTCGCCATACCCACGGCGATTCCGGAGGAGCCGTTGATCAGCAGGTTCGGGAGTCTCGACGGGAGCACGGTCGGCTCTTCGAGCCGATCGTCGAAGTTGGGGATGAAGTCGACGGTGCTCTTGTCGATGTCGTCCAACATCGCCACGGCCAGCGGGGTGAGCCGCGCTTCGGTGTAGCGATACGCCGCGGCACGATCGCCATCCACCGAGCCGAAGTTCCCCTGCCCATCCACCAGCGGGTAGCGCAGCGAGAAGTCCTGCACCATGCGGACCAGCGAATCGTACACCGCCATGTCGCCGTGCGGATGGTACTTGCCGAGCACGTCTCCCACCACGGTCGCACTCTTCTTGTAGGGCCGACCTGGCTGAAGCCCCTGCTCGTTCATGGCGTGGAGAATGCGGCGGTGCACCGGCTTGAGTCCGTCGCGCGCATCCGGGAGGGCGCGCTGGACGATGACGCTCATCGAGTAGTCGATGAACGACTCCTTCATCTCGTCTTCGATGAGACGAGGCAGAATGCGTTCGCGCTGATTCGGGGCTGTCATGATGTCCTGTGCTGGGATACGAAAACGGGGCCGCAGGCGACCCCGGAAGAGGTCCTAGCAATATACCGAATCCGGGAGGCGAAATCAACGCCGGCTCAGAACGTTAAACCCTTGTCCCACAACACCTTAGACGATGGCGCAACGCTCCCGTGCCAACGCGCATCTAAGGTGTATGAGGGGAGCGGATTGGGACATGCGAATCCCGGGCTTCCGCCCTGCGTAGTGATGTATGAAGGAGGGAGCGATGGCACAGGCAGCTGCAATATCACGCTGGGGGATCACCGGAGCGCGCTCGGTCCTGCCGGCACGGGCCGTCCGGGAGCGGTGGGTGCCCTGCGGAGCCAGGACGGTGCGGACGCGGCGAGGCATGGCCCTGTTCGATGAGGATGGACGGTTCGTCGGAAGGGTCGATGGGCCCACGGGCGCGCCGGCGTTCGGGCCGGGCGCCCGATCAATGCTGCTGCGGCGCTGGGAGTGAGACCGACCGTCACCCCGGCGCCATTTCACATTTCAGGGTAACTCCACCACAATCTTCCCCATCTGTCCACCCTGCTCCAACCGGTGCATTGCGTCCACAGCCTCATCCAATGGGAACGTCGAGTCGATCAGCGGCCGCAGCTTGCCCTGACCGAGCAGACGGACGACCTGTTGGTAGTCCGCTCGACTCCCCATCGTGGATCCCATGACCGTCCACTGGTGCCAGAAGAGGCGACGCACGTCGATCGAAGCGCTGGGCCCAGTGGTTGCGCCACAGGTAACGAGCCGCCCGCCCCGCCCGAGCACGCGGAGAGACTGCTCCCAGGTCGCCTCGCCCACGTTCTCCACCACTACGTCCACTCCGCGCTTCCCAGTGAGTGCACGCACCTCGGTCACGACGTTTTGGGAGGAATGGTTCACGGTGGCGTCCGCGCCCAGCTCCCGAGCGCCGGCGAGCTTCTGGTCGCTGGACGACGTCGCGATCACGTACGCCCCCGCCAGCTTAGCAATGCGGAGGGCCGTCGAGGACACCCCACCACCGATCCCCCAGATGAGCACGCGCTCCCCGGCGCGGAGCTGCGCCCGCGTCATGAGCATGCGCCACGCGGTGAGCGACACGAGGGAGAAGGCGGCAGCTTCGGCCCAGGTGAGCTCCCCGTCCGGGGGGGTGGGCACCAGCGCGAGATTCTGCTGCGGCACCACGACGTACTCGGCGAGCGTCCCGGGCAGATGCTCACCCAGGAGCCCGTACTCCTCACACAGCGAGTGCTCGCCTGCGAGGCAGTATTCGCAGCGGTAACAGGAGATCCCGGGATTGAACATGACGCGGTCGCCCGGTTCGAATCCACGGACCTCGGACCCGACCGCCTCGACCTCCCCTGCGCCGTCGGCTCCCACGACATGGGGAAACGTCAGGGAGAGGCCGGGAAGCCCCCGCACCGTCCACAGGTCCAGGTGGTTGAGGGCCGCGGCCCGGAGCCGGATGAGCACCCCGTGGTCACTCCGGACCTCCGGCCGGGGGACGTCGGCCACCTCGAGCTGCGACAGATCTCCGTGCCCCCGCAAGACGAGTGCTTTCATCATCCTCGTGGGTTGTGGGAGCCGGGCGGTGCGAAGCCGCCCGCCAGCTCAGCGTCGGAACGCCGGGGTGAACTGCAGCTCCCGCTCCGAGACCCGGGACACCTCGACCGGCGCGCCCTCGCCGACGGGCAGCAGGACCAGCCGCTGGGCCCCCGTTGTCTCACCGGGAATCCCCACGATCGCCGCCAGCAGGACGCCGGCAGGCGAGACCGCAAACTGCACGACCGCGTACTGCGGCCCGGTGAGTGAGGTGGCCTCACCCGAGGCCCCGACCGCGACCACCGTACGGTTCGTGATCCGGCCGCGCCGCTCCTCCCTCACGAACGCGATGACCGTGTCGCTCATCCAGGCGGGAACCGACTCGTTGACCGCTGTCGACGTGAAGCTCTGCTGGTCCGAGCCGTCTATGCCCATCACGAAGATGTCGTAGTTGCCGGCCCGCGCAGAGGCGAAGGCGATCCGCCTGCCGTCGGGCGACACCGCCGGCATGAGATTCACACCCTCGCCCGCCGTGAGTTGCCGCTGGCCGGAGCCGTCGGCGTTCATGATCCAGATGTGCATCCCGCCGGCCGCGCCGGACGTGTACACGATCTGCCGTCCGTCGGGGGTCCAGCTGGGCCTACCCTCTGTCGCGGGCGAGTCGGTGAGCCGCTCGAGGTTACCTCCGTCGGCATCCATCAGGTACACCTCGAAGTTCCCCGCCCGATTGCTCACGAACGCGATGCGCGAGCCATCGGGCGAGTACGCCGGAGAGAAGTCGTCTCCCGGCCCCTCGGTGATCTGATGGAGCTGGTCCGGCGCGTCTCGATCGAGGCCATACAGATCACCCGTGCCCGCCCGATTGGACGAGAACACGATCTCCCCCTGGATGAACACAGCTGCCGTATCGGAGACGCCCCAGGGCGTGTTGGCCACGATGTCCGCGCGTCCGATGCCCGTGCCGGTCACGTGGCCGTCGGCGTTCACGCGGGCCACCTCGGGGTTCGAGGAGCTCCAGGACACGCCGCTGGCCTGCGCCAGGGGCCGGCCGAGATCGTCGGCGAACCGCGCAATGAGCGTACGCTCGTCGCCGAGTCCCATTCCGAGCCGGTCGGCTTCTAGCACGAGGCCGGCGGCGACCACGTTGAGCGTCCAGGTCTTCTCCAGCCCACCCGGTGCCCGCACCGTGAGGCTGGTCATCCCGATGCCCTTCCCGATCGCTGCGGTGTCGACGATGGAGTAGGTCGCGATCGAGGTATCACCGACGAGCCAAATGAGGGGCGCCTGGGGCACCGGCGTGTCATCGACCGCGAGCGCAGTAGCCTTGAAGGCGATCGGCCCGCCGAGCGGCACGACGATCGTGTCGCCGGGCGGCGACAGGACCGACAGCCCTTCCACCTCCCGGTGGACGGTGACGGGCAACCGGTGCTCTTGCCCGAACCCGACGACCACCAGTTCAGCCTGTCCACCGGCGATGGCTGTGACCACCCCAAGCGGCGTCACCGTGGCGACGTTCCGGTTGGTAGACCCCCACTGCAAAGCGCGTGGCGGGACCGCCCGGTTACCCTGGGAGGGTACGATTGCCCGGACGGTGTCCGACAACGCGGGAGAGAGCGAGACCACGGGCAACGCGAAGCTCCACTCAGCCTGTCCCACCTGCACCTGCACCCGGCGCGTGAGACCCGAGTTCGTACTCGCCTCGACGAGTCCCGTGCCGTCGGAGAGGCCCACGACACGCCCGCTCCCATCGACCGTCGCCACCTCGGGACGGAACGAGCGCCACTGCACCGCCTCCGGAGCGGCCGGGGAGCCGTCGTCCTTGAGGAAGATGAGCCGCAGCTGGAGATCTTCCGTGGGGAAGAGGAACACTCGGGTGGGCTCGACCTGCAGGATGGTCGCCTTGCCCGTGCCCGCCGGACCGGCCAGCGCGCCGCCCCCCACCGCCACCTGGAGGCTCGCCGTCCGGCCACCGGCCCGCACCTCGACGGAGGCGCTTCCCGGCGTCACGCCAATGACGTAGGCGACGCCCGGGAGCCCAGGCTCCTCCTCGATCATCGCGACTCCGACGTTGGAGCTCGTCCACTGGAACGAGACCGAGGCGATATCGCCGTCGCGGTCGTACGCCGTGGCGAGCACCTCCTTGCGCTCTCCCACGACCACGCTGAGGGTCTGTGGGGTCACCTCCAGGTCGGCCACGGCCTGCGCGACGGCCGACGGCGGCCGAACCACCGCAAGACCGGCCAGGAGCATCACGACGACCGCTACGCATCGCACCATGGGCTCAGCCACCCCTCAAATGCCCGTAAATCACGACAAGAGTAGGAGATATGCAGCCAACGTAAGCCGCGCTCCCGAGCAGTGTCAAGCCGAAAAATCACGCCACAAGCGTGACCTCGCTCCCGCTTCGTCTCGAGGGCTCTTGCGCATCCCCCAATAGGGGCAGAGAATAGACCTTCATACGCCATCTACGTGGAGGGAGTGCCTCATGACCACCATCGAGAACTCCGGCAGCGGGTTCGGCGGCGGCGGCCCGGGCATGTGGGACCCGATGCCGCTGGTACCGCCTGTCCGGCCACCCTCGGAGCCAAAGCAGGACGAGCTCATCTGGTCCCGGCCGGAGCCGGCTGCCCCAGCTGCAGAGGAAGCCCCCAAGCCTGCCGCGAAGAAGCCGGCTCCCAAGAAGCCGGCCAAGAAGAAGGCGGCGAGGAAGAGGCCCGCCAAGAAGAAAGCGGTGAAGAGGAAGGCGAAGAAGAAGGCCAAGAAGAAGAAAGCGGTGAAGAAGAAGAAGCGCGCCACCAAGAAGCGGCCCAAGAAGAAGGCGAAGAAGCGGGCCACCAAGAAGCGGGCGAAGAAGAAGGCCGGCCGGAAGAAGAAGCGCTAGCTCGCTTTACCGGCCTGCTTGCGCGGGATCCAGCCGCGCCAACACGTGGGCGCAGTTGATCAGGGCGATGTGGATCAACCCCTGTGGGAAGTTCCCCAGGAGCTTCCCGGTCGCCGGGTCAATCTCCTCGGAGTACAGCCCCACGTGATTGGCGCGGCTGAGCATTCCCTCGAACTGGCTCAAACCGGCCTCGTAATCCCCAACCGTGGCCAGCGCCTGCGCCAGCCGCTTAGGACCCTTGCGGTACTCGCACTCGTGCTGACGGGCTGCCTCAGCGGGACTCCCTCCGGTTCGAGGGCGTGGCGGCCCGCTCCCTAGGGAGCGACCATGTGTTGGCTACAGCCCGGTTCGTGCTGTTCCGTGGCGATTCGGTGGCAGCCAGCGGGCCGTTCACACTGGCACTCAAGCGAAGTGGGAGCGAGTGGAAGATCATCCATGACCACACGTCGACGGATTAGCACGGGGAACCGGGAACGGGGAGCGGAGAACGGTCCACTCCGACCTCCTTCCCGTTCCCGGTTCCCCGTTCCCCGTTCCCCCGTGCTCAGATGCCTGGCGCTAGTGCTTTCACTGGTGATCGTGGGCTGCAACCCCGGCACCGGTAAGGTGGCGTACGTTGGCGCGGCACTCTATGACGGCACCGGCACGCCGCTCGTCCTGGATGCGGTGATCATCGTGTCGGAGGGGCACATCGAGGAGATAGGACCACCCGACGTCGTCTCGGTGCCTCGGGGCGCACGGGAAGTCCGGGTGGACGGAAAGTGGATCATCCCGGGCCTGATCGACGCCCACGTTCATGCCGAGCCGTGGACGCTCAGCCGGTTCCTCGCCTACGGCGTCACCAGCATTCGCGACGTCGGGGGCAATCAGAACGCCGTGGTGGCGCTGCGCGACGAAACCTCGCTCGGCGCTACTCCCGCACCGCGCATGTACATCTCCGGTGCATGGATTGACGGAGCGCCGGCCCAGTGGGACGACGCCACCGAGGTGCGGACGCCAACCGAGGCACGGCGGGCCATCGACCAACTCCTGCTGATCGATGCCTCCCAGGCGAAGGTCTACACCAAGGTCACGCGGCGCCTGTTGCGACCGCTGATGGACGAGGCGCAGACGCTCAACCTGCCGGTGACGGCGCACCTCGGAAAACTGGACGCCGTGAGCGCTGTGAACCTGGGGGTGTGCTGCCTGGAGCACATGAGTGGTGTCGTGGCGTCGGCGTCGCGCGACGCGGCCCGGTTCGCCCGGGCGCACGACAATTTCTTCGCTGGCTGGAACCTGGAGGAGCGTACCTGGGGCCGGCTCGACTCCGCGTCGCTGCATCGTACGGCGCGACTGTTGGTGGAGCCGGGTGCCAGCATCATTCCCACCCTCGCGCTCCACCAGGCGTGGAGTCGCCTCACCGACCGCTCCTACATCACCCAACTCGACCTGTCCGGCGTGCCCGATTCCATCCAGCAGGCATGGAACATCCGTGACCTGATCCGGCGCGCCGGGATTCGCTCCGAAGATTTTTCCGCATTCCGCCGCTCGCGCGGCGTGCAGGACCGCTTCGTGCGTCTGTTCCACGGCGAAGGGGGACTCGTGGCAGCCGGCACCGACGCCCCCAACCAGCTACTGGCGCCCGGGGCCAGCCTGCACGACGAGATGGCAATGCTGGTCGACGCGGGCCTGTCGCCGCGGGAAGCGTTGATGGCCGCCACGGTGAACGTCGCCCGGCTCCTCGAGGTCGACACCATCGGCGTGCTGCAACCCGGCGCCGTGGCCGACTTCCTGGTCCTGAACGGCAACCCGCTCGAGGACATCTCGAACACCCGTGAGATCTTCATGGTCGTGTTCAAGGGCACCGACTACCGACCCGAGGACTTCAAGGAGAGATGGCAGCCATGAGACATGCCGTAGCACTGCTCGCAGCTGCCGCCTTGGCCGCCTGCCTGCCGGGTGACCGCTACGACGTCGTCATCAGGAACGGCTCGATCATCGACGGGACCGGGAATCCCCGATTCCAGGGTGACATCGCGGTGAAGGACGGCCACATCGCCGCCGTAGGACGGCTCGGTGAGGTCCGGGCACGGCGCTCAATCGACGCTGCCGGCCTGGTGGTGGCGCCCGGATTCATCGACATGCTCGGCTGGTCCGACCTCAAGGTTCTGGCCGACGGACGGGCCGCCAGCAAGATCACCCAAGGGATCACCACCGAGGTGACCGGCGAAGGCTCCTCCGTGGCACCGCAGACCGAGGCGACGATCGCCGACGACGCGGAATACCACGCCTCGCTCGGCATCACGGTGGATTGGTGGGACCTCGACGGGTACTTCCGGCGGCTGGAGGTGTCGGGCTCGACCATCAACATCGCGTCGTTCGTGGGTGCCACCCAGGTGCGCATGGTGGTGCTGGGCAACGCGGACCGCGCGCCGACGCCCGAGGAACTCGCGCGCATGGCGACCCTGGTGGACAGCGCCATGATGCAGGGCGCCCTGGGCGTGTCCACGTCCCTCGTGTACGCGCCCGCGTTCTACGCCTCGACCGATGAGCTCGTCGCCCTGGCGCGGGCGGCCGGCCGGCACGGCGGCGTGTACGCCACGCACCTGCGTGACGAGGGACTGCGCATCGACGCCGCCATCGAGGAGGCTCTCGAGGTCGGCCGCGCCGCGAGCATCCCCGTCGAGATCTGGCACCTCAAGCGGGCGGGGAGCCCCAACTGGGGAGACATGCCACGTGTGCTGGCGAAGCTGGACTCGGCGCGGGCCGCCGGCATCGACGTGACCGCCAATCTCTACCCGTACGTCGCGTCGGCCACCTCGCTCGACGCCAGCATTCCCCAGTGGGCGCACGAGGGCGGCGACTCGGTGATGATCGAGCGGCTCCGGGATCCCGTGGAGCGGGCGCGGATTCGCTCCGACATCCTGAACCCCTCGAGCGACGCCGAGAGCTTCTACCGCGGGGCGGGCGGAGCCGCGGGCGTGATGGTCGCCGGCGTGCTCGCGGATTCGCTGCGCTACCTCGAGGGACGAACCGTGGCACACATCGCCGCGGATTGGGGAGTGGATCCGTTGGACGCCCTCTTCGACATCGTCACCAAGGACAACGGCAACACCGACGCGATCTACTTCTCGATGAACGAGTCGGACGTGCGCGACGCCGTGGGGCACTGGTGGACTTCGTTCTGCACCGACTACGGCGCGGTGGCTACCGACGGCATCCTGTCGCGGGATCGCGTGCACCCCCGGGTGTACGGTAGCTTCACCCGTATCCTGGGGCGGTACGTACGGCAGCACGGGGTGCTGTCGCTCGAGTCTGCGATCCGCAAGATGACATCGCTTCCCGCACAGCGCGTGGGCCTCAACGACCGCGGGATCCTGCGCCCGGGCATGGCGGCCGACGTGGTGGTGTTCGATCCGAACACCATCCTCGATCGGGCCACCTTCGAGGACCCACACCAGTACTCCGACGGCATGCGATACGTGTTGGTGAATGGGGAGCTGGTGCTGGACGACGGCACGATCACCGACCGGAGGCCAGGCAGGGGGCTGCGTGGACCCGGCTGGCGGGGAGAGTAGCTAGCTCCTGAACGCTCCCGCGGCCCGCACGATCCACCAGAGACCCACGCCGAAGCTCGCGAGCGCCGTGACCAGCGCGACGGTCCGCGCGAGACCCACTGATGACGACGCGCGCGACAGCGCCACGGCGGCGAACGCCGCATAGAGCGCCATGGCAAGCACGGTCCCGATCCCGAATGCGGCGAGGTACCCGACCGCCGCCCAGGTGTGTGGCATGAGCGTGACGGGGACCAGCGCGACCACCGGCGCCGTGCCGGCCAGCCCGTGGATCGCGCCCACCAGCGTCGACAGATGGCGATGCCGCTTCCCCGGATCTGCATGGGAATGTGAGTGCTGGTGGGGGTGCCCCCCTGGAGAGTGCGAGTGCAGGTGGGCGTGTCCCCCGTGATCGTGGGGTCCGTGCAGGTGCAGCCGGCGGGCAGCCCGCAGCGCCCAGAGTCCCAGGGCAACCAGCATGATGCCGACGCCCAGCTCCGCCCACGAGGCGATGCTCTCGGGCACCCCGACGCCCGTGAGCACCAAGGCGCTGCCCGCGAGCAGCACCACGAGGGAGTGCCCTAGACCCCAGCGCAGCCCAAAGGAGACCGCCGATCCGAGACGTGGCCGGTTGCCTATGAAGGCACTCACCGCCACCATATGATCCACTTCGAGAGCGTGCGCCGCCCCCAGGGCGAGCGCCGTGACGTACGCGATCCACATGGCGCGTATTATACGTCAGTCGAACGGAGCGTGAATGGCCGATACCCCGAGGGACCAGCGACCGCGAATCAGGTTGACCACGCTGTCGCACGGCGCCGGTTGAGCCTGTAAGCTCGGGCCCGCCGAGCTGGCGCAGGTCCTGCGCCACGTGCCTGCGGTCGAGGATCCCCGGATCCTGGTGGCCGCGTTGACGCGCGACGATGCAGCGGTCTTCCGTACCTCGGATGACCGGGCCATCGTGGCGACGGTGGACTTCTTCACGCCCATCGTGGACGACGCGTACACCTTCGGGGCCATCGCGGCGGCGAACGCGTTGAGTGACCTCTACGCCATGGGCGCCACACCCCTCTTCACGCTGAACCTCGTCGCCTGGCCACGCGAGCCGGAGTTGCTCGAGCTTTTGGCCGCCACGGTTCAGGGGGGCGTGGACAAGGTGCGCGAGGCCGGCGCGTTCGTGTTGGGGGGGCACTCGATCGACGACAAGGAGCCCAAGTTCGGCATGGTCGCCGTGGGCGACGTGGCGCCGGACAAGATCATCACCAATGCCGGCGCGCGCCCCGGCGATATCCTGGTACTCACCAAGCCGATCGGCACCGGCATTCTGAGCACCGGACTGAAGCGGGAGCTCATCAGCGAGCGCGACATGGCACCCGCGATCACCTCCATGGCCACGCTCAACGCGGGCGGCATGCGCGCACTCCAGGCTGTGGGCGACGGCGTGCACGCTGCCACGGACGTGACAGGATTCGGTTTGCTCGGCCACCTCTCCACGATGGTGGAGGCCAGCGGGGTAGCGGCCCGCGTGTTCGCCGACGCGGTGCCGGTGTTCGAGCACGCGTGGGAGCTCGTCGAGCAGAAGGCGGTGCCCGGCGGGACGACGCGAAATCTGGAAGCGGTCGCGGAACGGACGCGCTGGACCGATGGCGTGAGCGACTCGCTCAAGACGCTGCTGTGCGACGCGCAGACGTCCGGTGGGCTGTTGACGGCCGTCGACCGCGGACGCTTGGATGACCTGCTGCGCGCCCTCGCGGAGAACGGAACGCCCGCTGCGGCAGTCGTGGGCGAGATCGTCGAGGGAGCGGAGCCCACCATCGAGGTGACCCACGCCCAAGCGTAACGGGAAGCGGCACCTCGCCGTCGTGCACGCCGACGAGAGCTGCCTGCGGAACGGCATGGAGCCCCCCAACCCCGGGGGCGCCGGCGCATTGATCGAGATCCGCTCCGGCGGGAAGGTGGTGCGCCGGGACGTGTACATCTCCGCGCCCGATACGACCAACAACCGCATGGCCCTCAACGGCGCCATCGCCAACTTCGCGCTGCTGAGCCAAAAGGGGAATCGCTTCCGGCTGCTGTACGTGTCCGATTCCGAGTACCTGGTCAAGGGCATGACGCAGTGGATCCACGGATGGATCGCCAGGGGCTGGCGTCGCAAGGGCGGGGAGATTCAGAATCTGCTACTGTGGCAGAGGCTGGTCGAAGCCACGGCAGGGCACGATCCCGTGTGGCGGTGGGTCCGAGGGCACGCCGGGCATGCCAAGAATGAGTTCGCCGACTACCTGGCGACGTGGGCCGCCACCGAACAGCTACATTCCGAAGGGGCCGTCCCGTCCCGGTTCGACGAGTGGCTGGCCAAGCGCCGCACCTACGGGAAGTTCACCGAATTCGATCCCGATGAGGACTTCGCCAACCTGGAATCGGAGTTGAGCACGGAGTCATGACGGTCTACAAGGACGGCGTCAGCGCCAACACCCATCCCCTGAACGTCACACCCGATGGTGCCGAGCCTCAGCTCGAGCGCATCCCGCTGTATGAGGTCTACATGCGGATGGCGGAGGAGCTGGCCAAGCGCTCCACCTGTTCACGGCTCCAGGTCGGCACGGTGGTGACCGACGCCAAGTTGGAGAACGTGGTGGCCATCGGCTACAACGGGAATGCGAGGGGACTGCCCAATCGCTGCGACTCGACCGTCCCTGGCAATTGCGGGTGCATCCACTCCGAGATGAACGCGCTAGTGAAGGCGCCTGGGATCATCAAGGACAAGGTCGTGTTCGTGAC
This sequence comes from Gemmatimonadota bacterium, assembly GCA_039592335.1. Classification (GTDB taxonomy): domain Bacteria; phylum Gemmatimonadota; class Gemmatimonadetes; order Gemmatimonadales; family GWC2-71-9; genus WVYX01. Next base: position 72,906 of record JBDHBX010000018.1, read on the forward strand.
CGACAGCCCCTGCGTGGCCTGCGCGAAGCTCATGATCAACTCAGGCGTGTCCCACGTGTTCTACCGGCGGCCCTATCGGGATCCCAGCGGCGTGGAGCTCCTCGGAAGCGCCGGGGTGACGCCGGTGCACTACAAGAAGTGGGCGAACGAGTGGCGCTGAGGAACGCTGACGATGGATGAACTCGACCGGCTGTTCCGCTATCTGGTGAACTACCTGGCGACGAGTGCTCCGGAGAAGCTCAAGTCGCCCTTCCAGGTCTCGGAGCTGTACCAGACGCTCATTCCGTACCGCCGCCACCGCGGCGAGCTGAAGTTTGAGGCCATCGAGGACTACGAGATGGCTTTGCTTCGCCTGCTCGCGGGTGAGCGGGGATATGTGGCGGTCGATCCCGTCGACGCCCAGGAAGCCATTGCGTCCGAAGCCGAGTCGGTGAATCCCGACACCGGAGCGTTCCGTCAGTTTGCCGCCGCCTCGGTGTCGCTGAAGAAGGGCGCCGTGGCCCAGGTGCTGGACCAGCAGGCGGCGTACGCGCCACCGGGATACCCCACGCCCGAGCAGGAGATGCTGGAGGAGCTGGAGGAGCCGGAGACCGAGGAAGTCCCGCCCATCCCCACCCTTCCGGAGACACGTCAGGTGCCGGGCCAAAGGCCACCGGAACTCGTGTTCGAGACCGTCGAGGCCACCTGTCCCCACTGCCACACCGATCTCCCCGCGGGACGGGCGGTCATCTACTGCCCGTCTTGCGGCCAGCAGGTTCAGGTAGCCAAGTGTCCGAGTTGTGGCGACCCGCTGGAGCCGAGGTGGCGGTTCTGCGTGACCTGCGGACATACCCTCAGCAGATAGTCCGTTGCCGCATCGCTTCACCGTCGCCACCATCCCCGGCGACGGCATCGGCCCCGAGGTGGTCGAGGCCGCCCTTCCCGCCATCGAGCGCGCCGCCGCACTGAGCGACGCGGAACTCGCCTGGAAGCCGCAGCCATACGGCGCCGACCACTACCTGTCCACGGGCGAGACCCTCCCGGACGAAGCCTTCGTCCGCCTGCGGGACCAGGTCGATGCCACCCTAGTGGGCGCGCTCGGCGATCCCCGCGTCCCCGGAAACGAGCACGCGCGTGACATCCTGCTGGGCCTGCGGTTCAGGCTGGACCTCTACGTGAACTTCCGACCCTGCCGGCTGCTCCACCCCGAACTCTGCCCGCTCAGATCCGGCCCCGAGGGGCCGCGTGATATCGACTTCGTGATCTTCCGCGAGAACACGGAGGGGATTTACCTGGGACGGGGCAGCGCCCAGCACGTGGGCACGCCGCAGGAGGAGGTCGTTGCGGAGGAAGTCCACACGGCACGGCGCGTGGCCCGCATCCTGCGAGCGGCGTTCACGTGGGCGGAGGCGCACGGCAGGACGCTCGTCACTATGAGCGACAAGTCGAATGCCGTGCCGGCGCACCATCTGTGGCAGCGCCTGTTCGACGAGATCGGCGAGGAGTACTCGAGCGTCCAGCGAGAGCATCGCTACGTGGACGCACTGGCCATGGAGCTCGTGCGGGCCCCCGAGCGCTTCCAGGTGATCGTGACCAACAACCTGTTCGGCGACATCCTCTCCGACCTGGGAGCCGAGCTGGTGGGCGGGCTGGGGCTCGCCGCCAGCGCCAACCTCCACCCCGGGCGCGCTGGCTTGTTCGAGCCCGTACACGGCTCCGCCCCACTCATGGCGGGGAAGGGAGTCGCCAACCCGATGGCCACCGTGCTCTCGGGAAACCTGCTGCTCGAGCAGCTCGGGCTAGACGAGGGGGCCGCCGCCCTGCAGCGCGCGGTGCGCGCGGCGCTCGACGAGGGGGTCACGACCCCCGACCTCGGCGGCACCACCGGCACGGCCGAGGTCGGGCGGTGGATCGCTGACGCGATCGCCTGACTACCGCACGGCACCATTCCGGACCACACGACGTTTCAGGGGATACATCGCCCCCGCCAGACCGGAGGAGAACGGAGTCCGCATGAAAACCCAGGGCAAGGCAATGGACGTCGTGTTCCTATCCGGCGTCCGGACGGGCTTCGGCAAGTTCGGCGGCGCGCTCAAGGACCACTCCGCCACGGAGCTCGGAGCGATCGCTGCACGGCACGCGATAGAGCGGTCGGGTGTGCCGGTGGAGCAGTTCGACCACGTGGTGTTCGGCAACGCGCAGCAGACCTCGGCCGACGCGATCTACCTGGCGCGGCACGTCGGCCTCCGGGCGGGGCTCCCCGTCGAGGTGCCAGCTGTCACCGTGAACCGGCTGTGCGGTTCCGGCTTCGAATCGATCATTCAGGGAGCGCAGCAGATCCTGCTGGACGAGTCGGAGGTCGTGCTCGCGGGGGGAGCCGAGTCGATGAGCCAGGCACCGCATGTCCTGCGCGGAGCCCGGTGGGGCCTCCGGCTCGGGCCGACTCCGCCGCTCGAGGACACCCTCTGGGAGGCTCTGAGGGATCCCCAGTGCGATCTCTCCATGGCCGAAACGGCGGAGAACCTGGCGGAGAAGTACGAGCTGTCGCGGCGGGAGGTCGACGAGTACGCGCTGCGCAGCCAGCAGCGCGCGAAGCAGGCCTGGGACGCTGGCGTGTTCGACGATGAGGTCGTCCCCGTCCCGATCGAGCACCGCAGGACGAAGCGGACGAACGACTGGCGCGCCGACGAGCACTTGCGCCCCGACACGACCCTGCAGGCGCTACTGGCGCTCCCGCCGTACTTCAAGCAGGATGGTCTGGTGACGGCCGGAAACGCCTCGGGCATCTGCGACGGCGCGGCGGCGACCGTGGTTGCAGGCGAGGACTATGCAGCGCGACAGGGCCTGCGGCCGTTGGGGCGTCTGGTCTCATGGGCCGTGGCCGGCGTCGAGCCCAAGTACATGGGCATCGGCCCGGCGCCTGCCGCTCGTAAGGCCCTCGAGAAGGCGGGCATGGCGCTGGGCGTGATGGATCTGGTCGAGGTGAACGAGGCCTTCGGACCGCAGTACCTGGCCGTCGAGCGGGAGTTGGGTCTGGACCGCGAGCGCACCAACGTGGACGGCGGCGCCATCGCCATCGGGCACCCGCTGGCGGCGAGCGGCACACGCATTACCATCCATCTGTTGCACGCGCTGCGGCGGGCCGGGAAGCGCTACGGGCTCGGCTCCGCCTGCATCGGCGGGGGCCAGGGCGCCGCCGTGATCGTCGAAGTCTTCTAGCCCCGGCACGGGGCCTTACGGGGGGGCGAGCATGAGCGACCTCGTTCCCAGCACATCGCGCATCGACCGGGGGGCGCTGGAACGCATCATCCAGCGCGCGGCGGAGCTGCAGGCGGGGGAGCGGGACATCGGGGAGGGGCTCACGGAGCACGAGCTCCTGCGCCTCGGGGAGGAGGTGGGGATTCCACCGGCCTACCTGCAACGGGCGCTGCTGGAGGAGCGCACCCGGGCGGTCGCAACCGTCGAGCCGGGTTTCAGGGGCTGGCTGGCGGGTCCGACCCGACTGGCGGCCCAGCGCACGGTTCCCGGCGAGCCCAAGCGGCTGCGGGACGCGTTGAATCAGTGGATGACGGGGGGTGAGCTCCTCACGGTGAAGCGCCGTTATCCGGAGCAGACCTCGTGGGAGGCGAAACACGACGTCTTCTCCACCGTGAAGCGGGAGTTCAAGGTGGGCGGGCGGTCGTACCAGCTCTCGCGCGCCAAGGAGATCGTGGGGCAGGTAGTGCAGTTGGAGGAGGGGCGCGCCCACGTGCGGCTCGTGGCCGATCTCTCCAACACACGGAAGGCCCACCTGAGCAGCGCCGCCACGGTGGCCGGGGCGGGAGCCATCGCCTCGTTCGTCGGCGTCACCCTCGGCGTCATGCTCCCGGTGGCACTCCTGCCGCTCGGGATCGGCCTGCTCACCGGGTTTGCCGTGGCGCGCCGACGTCGCGGTACGATGGAGCGGATGCAGGTCAGCCTGGAGCAGGTACTCGACCGCCTGGAGCACGGGGAAATCGATACACAACCCAGAGTGGAAGGCCCGCGACAGAGCGCCTTCGTGCGCATCGCGGACGAGATACGGAAGACGTTCGGCGCTTAGCCGATCCATTACGGACACCGTTTACCCGAGGACCTCCCATGCTACCTGACACGGCCGCCCAGTGGCATGCCGCGCTCAACGACTTTCCCTCGCTGCTGTTCGTGCTTGCCGTGCTGTTCGACCTCCTCGGCGAGGTGACCAAGCGGGATTCGTTGCGCGCCACCGGCTTCTGGATGCTCGTGACGGGAGCGTTCGGCGCGGTGCTGGCCCTCATTTCCGGTCTCATGGCGGAGGAGTCGATCGAGCACGGCGGGAGCGTCCACATGGTGATGGAACGGCACGAAACGATGGCGATCTGGGCCACCGTGCTGTTCGTGCTGCTGGCCGCGTGGCGCATCTGGCGCCGCGGAGCCCTCGGACCCAGGGAACGCCCGGCGTTCGCCACCATCTCCGCGCTCGGCGCGCTGTTCGTGCTCTGGACGGCGCACGTCGGCGGCACGATCGTGTACGGGTACGGCGGCGGTGTGCCCACCTCCGTCCTGCAGGGCGCCCTGGAGGAGCGCACCAGTGACCACACCCACGCACCCGGGGAGGAGCATGACGAAGCGGCCACCGACTCCACGGCCGAGGAAGAGCATACGGATCCGCCTGGCACCCCGGAGCACGAGTAGCACTCGTCGATGGCAGGGGCGATCCCCGATGTGGGGCGGCCTCCTGCTCCTGCTGGCAGCGGCGGCGTGCAAGGCGACGGCCGTACGTCCGTACATCACGCCCTTTCCCGATGCTGCGACCGACACACTCCAGGCGGACGCCGATGACGTGATCAACGAGCTCGTGGGGCTGGTCACGGCCGAGGGCTTCCAGGTCCGGATGGTCAGCACCGAAGAGGGATACCTGGAGACCGGGTGGTACGATGTCGTGTCGCGTACCGCCGTCGGAAGCTATGGCTCGGACGTGGAGCGGTTCATCCGCCTGCGGTTCTTCGTCGATCCGGTGAACCCGCTGCTGACGCGGCTCGTTTCCGAGGCCCTGATGCGTCGCACCCTCGATCCCTCCCTTCCCGAGCGGCACGCGGAGATTCTGGTCCCCCCCGGCCACGAGGGCGATCAGGTCCTGACCCGCATCCGCGGCGCGTTGCGCACCCAGCACGAAGGCCCGACACCGTGACCCAGACCTGGGACGTGGTGGTCGTCGGTGCCGGCCCTGCCGGCTCGGCTGCGGCTCGTGTGCTCGCAGACGGCGGTCGCTCGGTCCTGCTGCTCGACAAGGCATCCTTCCCCAGGGAGAAGGTCTGCGGTGACGGACTGATCCCCGACGCCTTGAACGCGCTGCGGCGCGCCGGCGTGTACCAGCAGGTTGTTGCCGAAGGGCACCAGGCATCGGTCCTCTCCGCCTTCAGCCCGCACAACATCCGCGTGGACGTTTCAGGCGAGTTCGTGACGCTGCGCCGTGACCGGTTGGACCACGTCCTGCTGCAGGCGGCCATGGTGCGCGGCGCTCGGTTCGAGCAAGCTCGGGTGACGGCGCTCCGCGCCGATGACGACGGCGTCACTGTCTCGCTCGCGGGTGCCGACCGCGACATCCGTGGCCGGATCGCGGTGGTGGCCACGGGTGCGGACCTGTCGCTGCTTCAGCAGGCGGGCATGGCCCGCCGCCGGCGGCCGAGCGCGGTGGCGCTGCGGTGCTACGTGCGCTCTCCGGTTACAATCGACGCGCTCATCATCTCGTTCCACCGTGCCATTCTCCCGGGGTACGCCTGGATCTTCCCGATGGGAGACGACGAGTACAACGTGGGCTGCGGCGTGTTCTACCGACGGGGGCGCAAGGCCAGCGTGAACCTGCGGACCACGTTTGCGACGTTCTCCGAGGCGTTCCCGCTGGCGCGGGAGCTCCTCGGCGAGGCGGAGCACGTGAGCCCGCTCACGGGAGCGCAACTGCGTTGCGGGCTCGACGGTGCGGCTGCCTGTCAGTCGACCCGCATCCTCTCAATCGGCGAAACCATCGGCGCCACGTTCCCCTTCACCGGAGAGGGCATCGGCAAGGCGATGGAGACCGGAGAGATCGCGGCGCAACAGATCGACCGGGCTCTCGTCGAAGACGACCGTCGGCACCTGACGCGCTTCGCCGACGTTCTCCAGCGGGAGTTGGCGCCGCGCTACACGGGGTACCGCATCGCCGAAAGCTGGCTCGCACGGCCGTGGGTCAACGACCTCGTCGCCGGCAGGGTACGGCGCTCGCCACGGCTGCAGCGAGCCGTCGCAGGCGTGCTCAACGAGTCCATCGATCCCCGGATGATCTTCTCGTGGCGGCTGTTCGTACCGGCTTGGCTCCCCTGGAAGCCGCGCGAAGCGGACTGGGCGCCGTGACGGGCACGCTCGCCCCGCCCCTTGCGGCGGCCGACCGTGCGTTCTGCGACGCGATGCTCCCTAGGGTCTCGCGCACGTTCGCGATCTGCATTCACCTGCTGCCGTCGGATCTCGAGCACCCTGTACTCGTGGCGTACCTGCTGTGCCGCATCGCCGACACGATCGAGGACACTCCCGATATCCCGCCGGTCGAGAAGGACCCACTCTTCGCGCACTTCAGCCGATGTCTCGAGCCGGGTGGCCCCGACGCCGGGGTGCTGAGCGGCAGATTCAGCGATCCCGTGAACGACGAACAGGTCCTCGCCCGTGACGCCGACATGGTGTTGCGGGAATTCCGCCGGCTTCCGCCATCACAGCAGGACGCCATCCGACCGTGGGTCCAGGAGATGAGCGCCGGGATGGCGGAGTTCGTGCGCCGCGACGAGGACGGGAGACACCTCGCCACGCTCGCGACGGTCGAGGAGCTCGACCGCTACTGCTATTACGTCGCCGGCACGGTGGGACACCTGCTGAGTCGACTCTTCCGGCTGCACGACCCGTCGCCCGACCTCGATCGGTACGACCGGCTCGACGCGCTCGCCACGAGCTTCGGGCTGGGATTGCAGCTCACGAACATCATCAAGGACGTGGCCGACGACCGCCGGCGCGGGTGGAGCTTTGTGCCACGACAGTTGTGTGACGCCGTGGGCATCGAGCCGGGAGAGCTTCAGAAGGAGGAGCATCGTGATGAGGGGCGGCATGTCATGCGCCTGCTGATCGAGAAGACCAAGGGGCATCTGGGCGACGCACTGCGCTACTCCACCATTCTGCCGCGTCGCCAATACGGCATCCGGCTCTTCTGCCTGACCTCGCTTTACTTCGCGGTGCGCACGCTACACCTGGCCGAGCGTGACCCTCGCCTCCTCGACCCCGCTCACAAGGTCAAGATCTCGCGCGGCGAGGTGTACCGCACGATCGCGATGACCCGGCTCATCGCCTCGAGCAACGTGCTCGTTCGCACCTACTTCCGGCGACTCGCCGGGGCGGCTTGGTGGCACCGCCACGTGGAGGTGGCGCCATGAGACAGTACCTCGACCTGCTGCAGCACATCTTGGACCACGGGCAGCCCAAGCGGGACCGCACCGGTACCGGAACGCTCAGCGTGTTCGGTCACCAGATGCGGTTCGACTTGGGCGACGGCTTCCCGCTCGTCACCACGAAGAAGCTCCACCTGAAGTCCATCGTGCACGAGCTCCTCTGGTTCCTGAACGGCGACACCAACATCGGTTACCTGAGGGACCACGGCGTCAGGATCTGGGACGAGTGGGCGGACGAGCGGGGAGATCTCGGCCCCGTCTACGGAGCACAGTGGCGCTCGTGGCCAGCCCCGGACGGAGAGCGCATCGACCAGATCGCCAGGGCGGTGCAGCAGATCCAGGAAGACCCGGAATCGCGCCGCATCGTCGTGAGCACGTGGAACGTGGCCGAGCTGCCCAAGATGGCGCTGCTGCCGTGCCACGTGCTGTTCCAGTTCTACGTGAGCCAGGGCCGACTGTCATGCCAGCTCTACCAGCGTAGCGCCGACACCTTCCTCGGTGTCCCCTTCAACATCGCGTCCTACGCGCTGCTCACGATGATGGTCGCCCAGGTGACCGATCTGGAGGCCGGCGAATTCGTCCACACCTTTGGCGACGCCCACCTGTACACCAACCACCTGGGGCAGGCCCGGCTCCAGCTGTCACGCGAGCCCCGACCGCTCCCCACGCTGCAGCTCAACCCGGACGTCCGCTCGATCTTCGACTTCGCGTTCGAGGATTTCACGGTCGAGGGCTACGACCCCCATCCGCACATCAAGGCAAAGGTGGCCGTCTGATCGTCTCCCTCATCGCGGCCATGGCCGAGAACCGCGTCATCGGCAGCGGCAACGCCCTCCCCTGGCGGTTGCCCCGTGACATGAAGCGGTTCAAGCAACTCACCATGGGACACACGGTGGTGATGGGTCGCACCACGTACGAGACCCTCGACGGGCCGCTGCCCGGACGACGCAACGTGGTGCTCAGCCGAGACCCCAGCCGCTCCTACGAGGGCGCAGACGTCGTGGCGACTCTGGATGAGGCGCTGAGTCTTGTCGGCGACGACGACGAGGTGTTCGTCGCGGGTGGCGCCGAGATCTACCGCCTCGCGCTGCCGCGCGCCGATCGCATCTACTTGACGGTGGTGCATGCCGAGGTGGCCGGCGACACCGTCTTCCCACCGTTCGACGAGTCCGAGTGGGATCTCCAGGCCGACGAGCGCTGCGACCGTGACGAGCATCACGCTCACGCGTTCAGTTTCCGCACCTACGAACGCCGCTGACGCGGCTCCTCCCCACCCACGCACCACCGACGAACACGAATCCACGCCGACTCGCGCGTGTGATGCGTGCCACATCGAGCATCGACGGTCCTTCGTAGTTCAAAAAACGTCCAAAGAAGTATTGCAAATCGGTTCGGCACCTTTTATCGTGTTGCCCAACAAGAACCTGCGCTTGGAGTTCGATGCGGATAGGGCTCGCGTACAACCAGCGACCGGACGACGTCACCTGGCGAGGTGGCGGCGGTGATCGCGCTTCTTCGAATGAGCCCTCCGAGCCCGCCGACGCCTACGTCGAGTGGGACGATCCGGAGACCATCGCAGCGGTCGGCAACGCGCTGCGCGTCTTCGGCGACGTGGTCATGCTCGAGGCGGTCGGTGAGTTCCCAACCCGCCTGCGAGACGCGCGGGTGGATTTCCTCTTCAACATGGCCGAGGGCGTGAGCGGTCCGAACCGCGAGTCGCACGTGCCGGCCATCGCCGAGTTCTTCGACATCCCGTATCTGGGGAGCGACCCGCTCACCCTGGCCCTGGCCCTCCACAAGGGCCGTGCGAAGGAGACCTTCGTGCAGCGCGGCGTGCCGACGCCGCCGTCCGTGCTGATCGAGACCGAAGCAGACGTGGCGAACCTGAACGGGGCGATGCGCTACCCGCTCTTCCTGAAGCCGGTGTGGGAAGGCTCCTCTAAAGGAATAGGGGAGGCCAACCACGCCCCGACCCTGGAGGACGCCCGCGAGCGCTCCCGGCATCTGTTGGCCACCTACCGCCAGCCGGTGCTGGCCGAGAGCTACCTTCCCGGCGACGAGATCACGGCGGCGATTCTCGGCAACGGCGCGGACGCCGAGGTCCTGCCCCTCATCCGCTACCGATTCGGCGCGCTCCCGGACGGTGCGCTCCCCATCATGGGGTACGAGGCCAAGTGGCTGTGGGATCAGCCCGACACCGACCTCGACGTGCTCGAGTGCCCGGCACAGATCTCCGCCGACCTCGAGGAGCGGATCCGAGCGGCGGCGCTGGGGGCGTATCACGCCCTCGGGTGCCGTGACTGGTCGCGTGTCGACCTCCGCCTGGACACCGACGGCACGCCGCACGTCCTGGAAGTGAATCCCCTGCCGGGCGTGATGCCCGACCCCGACGCTCACAGCTGCTTCCCGTGCGCGGCGTCCGTGGCAGGCATGAGCTACGACGAACTGATTCAGGCCGTCACGAGGATTGCCTGGCGGCGAGCAACGGGAGAAGAGTTGCAGACGGCCACCCTCTCAGGAGCGTCCCACTGAACGTCGCCGTGATCTACGACGGCGGCGCCGCCGACTGGAGCCCAGAAGACATCCAGTCGGTGCTCGACGTCGTGGCCGAAGTGAGTCAGGCCCTGACGAAGGCCGGGCACACGGTCACGAAGGTGCCGGTGCTTCCCGACCTCGAGTGGCTCGACGCCATCCGCAAGGCGGACGTCGTGTTCAACCTCTGCGAGGGAGTGGGGGGGGCCAGCTACATGGAGTACAAGGTCGCGTCGGCGATCGAGCTGGCCGGCGTCCCGTACACCGGCGGCTCGGCGTGGATGATGACGGTATGTCATCGGAAGCCGTTGCTCAACGCCCTGCTCGAATCGGCGGGGCTGCCCATTCCGCGCTGGTGCCTGCCCGATCATTCGCCGATCCCGACCGACTTCCCCCTGCCCGCCATCGTCAAGCCGGCGGAGGAGGACGCCAGCGTGGGGATCGAGCAGGCCTCGGTGGTAACCACGCGGGAGGAGCTCGAGGCACGAGTCACCGTGATGCGCCAAGCCTACGGCGAGCTGATGATCCAGCAGTACGTGCGCGGGCGTGAGATCGCCACAGCCGTCGTGGGCGAGCACACGCTGCCGCTTTCCGAGATCGACTTCGGACAGATGCCCGACGACACCTGGCACATCGTGTCGTTCGATGCGAAGTGGACGGAGGCCAGTCCCGAGTTCGCCGGTACGCAGCCGGTCTGTCCGGCCGAAGTCGAGCCCGAGCTGGCACAGCGCATCCTCCAGACAGCGCACGCCGCGTGGCGCGCGGTCGGGGGATCCGGCTACGGGCGGGTGGACATGCGGGTGGACGGCGACGGCGTGCCGTGGGTGCTGGAGGTGAACCCCAGCCCCGACATCTCGACCGACGCGGGACTCGCGAACATGGCGTGGGCCTACGGATGGTCCTACGAGGAGCTGGTCTCTCGCGTGGTGGACATTGCCCTCACCGAGGCCGCGACCGAGGAGCCGGGCCGAGTTCTGATATCGAGCGACGGCGCCCAGCAGGTGGCATGAGCGTCCGCGATTCGGTGATCGTGCTGCGCGCGCCGCGCGCCGAAGACCGCGACCGGGTGCGCGCGATGGTCGAAGCAACGGGCGTGTTCCGCCCCGAGGAGGCGGACGTAGCGCTGGAGGTGTTCGACGACGCGGTCGCGTCGCCCAGCGTCGACTATCACGCGCTCGGGGCATACGACGACGACCGGCTCGTGGGCTTCACGCTGTACGGCCCCACACCATGTACGGTCACGACGTGGGACCTCTACTGGATCGTGGTGGACCCGGACGTGCATCGTCTCGGCGTGGGTCGCCGGCTGATGGCCGCGAGCGAAGAGACGATAAATCGACAAGGCGGACGACTGGTGGTGGTGGAGACGTCTTCCCGAGAGGACTACGCACCCACGCGGGCGTTCTATGAAGCCCTGCGGTACGACCGCGCCGCCCACATCGCGGATTACTACGCGGCGGGCGACGACTTGATCGTGTACACGAGACCGCTGGCTCCTCCCCCGGCAGGGACGGCACACGATGGCTGATTGGCAGAAGCTTCTGCACGAGCGTGGCATCCGCTCCCTGCAGCAGCTCGCAGACAAGTTCGGGCCCAAGCACTTTCCGGACATCGCGCGGCTGCAGGAGGCAGTGGACAACTTCGAGCTTCGCATCTCACCGGCGATGATCGGCCTCATCGAGGAACCGGGTGACGTGATCTGGCGGCAGTACGTGCCCGACCTCCAGGAGCTCGAGGTCGTCGACGGCGTGATGGACAGCCTGAACGAGGAGGCCGACAGCCCGGTACCCAACATCACCCACCGGTACCCCGATCGCGCGCTCTTTCTCGTGAGCCCCGTGTGCGCCGCGTACTGCCGGTTCTGCACCCGACGGCGCAAGGTCGGCGACCCCGACAAGATCCCGATGTCGCAGCTCGAGAGCGGGTTCGCCTACCTCGAGGAGCATGCGGAGATCCGCGACGTGATCCTGTCGGGCGGCGATCCCCTGCTGCTGTCGGACCGGCGCCTCGACCTCATCCTGGGACGGCTGCGGAAGATCAAGCACCTGGAGGTCATCCGTATCGGGAGCCGGATACCGTGCCACCTACCGGAGCGGATCACGCCCGAGCTCTGCGCGGTGCTCAAGAAGCACCACCCGCTCTACATCAACACGCACTTCAACCACCCCGTCGAGCTCACCCCCGCGGCCGTGCAGGGCCTGGGGATGCTGGCGGACGCCGGCATACCCTTGGGATGCCAGACCGTGCTCCTCAAGGGGGTCAACGACGACGTGGAGATCATGAAGGAGCTGATGCAGCGGCTTGTCGCGGCCCGCGTCCGCCCCTACTACCTCTATATGTGCGACAACGTGGCCGGCGTGGAGCACTTCAAGACCAACGTCCGGAAGGGCCTCGAGATCGTGGAGGGCCTGCGGGGCTGGACCAGCGGGCTCGCCGTACCGCACTTCGCGATCGACGCCCCCGGCGGCGGCGGCAAGATCCCACTGCTACCGGAGTACGTCGAGGAGATCAATGACGACGAGGTGGTGCTGCGCAACTACCGCGGCGAGCGCTACGTCTGGAAGCAGCCGCCGGAGGGAACGCTGGTCGCCGCGGGGAACCACGAGCCGGAGTACGGGATGATGGCCGAGCCCGGACCGCGGCCGGCGAAGAAGCGCAGGACGCGCAAGCGCTCCGGCAACGGCGACCGCCGATCCACCAAGCGCAAGAAATAGCAGAGGGCCCGCGAACGCGGGCCCTTCAGTACGTCACTCGGTCGTGGGTACCCACAACCAGGCGCGTTCTTTCCTAGGGGGCATCCGTGTCGATGTAGTTGACGAAGTCTTCCTCGAACAGCCAGTCGTACGCGAACATCCCAAATCCGCCGTTCCAATAGGGTCCCCATATCGAGTACGTGGCGTCGGGAGTTCCCGGCACTGGCCAATATGGCCACGGGGGATTTCCGGGATTGACCGCATCGTCTGTCAGCTGCCCCAACGTGCAGTCTACCCATGCCCAGCGCACGATCCAGATCTTGGCGTTCTCGAGAGGCCCGTTCAGCTCCGCGGTACCCTGAAGTCTCAAGCCTCCCTTGCCATTGGGGATGGCCGCCTCGTCATATATGCCCGAGCTAAGGCATTTTAGACCCGAACCACCCGGCCATGGATTCTCATAGATGATGAGCACGTAGCGGTGCGCTCCATAGGCGGGCCCGCGTTCAGGCTTTGGGAAGCCTGCCCCTTTGAACTCCCACTTAAATACTGGGCCCTCGGGTGCATAGGTAAAGGTTCCAGAAGGAGCCAACGGAGCGTCCGTCACCCCGCAGGTTGGGTCTGTGCTGGTGACATTCGCTTCCTCGCCAATGCCGTTGATTTGCTCGATGACCGCTTGCTTCGCGCATAGGGTGACTTGGGCCGTGGCTTCGCCGCCGCCTCCATCTTTTCCACACGGCGGGGTCTCGCACTTGTTTCCCCCCTTGGCGAACTCGGGACCGTCAATCGGCACGGTCGGGCCCTCGTCCTGACAGGCAGCAAGCCCGAAGGCCAGCATCAGAAACGGAATCATGCGCTTCATTGGAACCCCTAGTCCTTTCGGTGAGACCACATCGCCCGGCGGGGCACGATCCCCGGCGCCATGACACTCCTCGCCCGGCGCCCGGCCGACGCCCACACGAATGGGCGGCACGCGAGACTGTTTGCGAGGCTCATCATCTACTTCTGAGTCGTTCGAGGCGCTCACACGTGACCACTCATTACGACACCGATACTCACCTTTTGCCTACCTGGTTCGGGTTCCGGGACCCCTTTGCGGCCCGAGAACACCGGCGCCCGGCGCGGGGCCAGCCAGCGACAGCCCCGAACGCCGCGTGACGTTCGGGGCTGAGATACTGCGCTCGGAGTTCACGCCATCATTTCTTGGTCCACACCGCAGGAACAATGCTTCCTTTGTTCTCTCTGTATCCGGCGATGTGACCGGCACCGCTTATCACATACGCCAAGCCGTTCTTGCCGTGCAGCTGTTCGCTGCTCGTCCCCGGCTCGAACCACACGATGGGCCGGGCCTCGCGGCCGGTTTCATCGTCGCCAACGGCCTGCCAGCCGGCTTCCCCGTGCCTGACATCGAGGGCCCTACCCGCGCCGGCTATCAGCGCGTAGGAGGCAGCACCGCAGTTGGTGACGTCCACCGTCCAGACGGCGGGCTGCCTGGGTTGCCCTGCGGGCGTCACCCGGCCCGCGACCAGTACGGTTTTCCCATCCCTGTCGTCGACGCGGATCGCGACGCTCTTTGATCCTACCGGGTTCAGATCGCAGGACATGCCTCCAGCCGTCCACAACACCGCCTGTTCACCGGACGCGTTCCAGGTCCATCCCACCACATCGCCCTGATTGTTGAGGCCCAGGGCCGCGCTGAAGCGAACGGGGTCCATCTCCAGTTTCACGGGCTCCGCCCCCGGTGAAGACCACATGGCGGCGACGGTATCCGCCGAGCTGGTTAGCCGGCCGACGATCAAGCCGGCGTTGTTCACGTCCCTGGCATTACCACCGTCGAAACCGGCGCGCTTCAGCAACTGGCCGTCTGCCCAACCGCCGCCCTCGGCTTCCCAGATGACGGGGACAGGTGGCTGGGCAAAGACGTAGTTCCAGCCGACGATCGAGTTAGCGATATCGTTGATGCCGAGGGCCTCGCCTGGGCTGCCGCTCCCCGGACCCGGATACCCGGGGGTGGACAGGATCACCCAAGGAGCGTCGCCGATGTCGTCCAAGGTGCCGGTCCACACGACCGCGATCCGCGGCCAGCCCATTGGCTCATTGATATGGCCTATCACGTGGAGCGCGTCTTCGTCCGGCTCACTGATATCGTGCGCGATGCCGTCACACCTCTTGCACAGCTTGAGGTCGGTGGCGGTGTAGGCTCCACCCCCGTCGCCATCTTTGCACGAGGGATGTTGTGGGTTGTTCTGACAATCCGGCTTGCCCTGCCCGAACAGAGGATCGTCAGTAGGCCGGGTCGGGCCCTCGTCCTGACAGGCGGCAAGCGCGAAGGCCAGCATCAGAAACGGAATCATGCGCTTCATCGGAACCCCCCAGTCCTTTCGGCGAGACGGTATCGCCCTGCACGCCCAAGGGAGCCGGCGGGCCGCGAGACCGTTTGCGAGGCTCATCATCTACTTCTGAGTCGTTCGAGGCGCTCAGACGTGACCCCTCATTACGACGCCGATACTCGCCTTTCGCCTACCTACTTGGGTTGCGGGACCCCTTGGCAGGACGGAGCTTCCAGTGAGGCCCGGCCTTGGCCGGGCGCACCATAGGTCCGGCCGGGTCTCTCTCGTGGGGAGACCATCGTGGCTCGTCCGGAGGGAGAGCTCGAGCCGGAGGCAGTCGAGCGGCTTCGGCTCGGACTCCAGATCATGGCGCTGCGCGCCCTTGGGGACCCGGATGCCGCCGAGGAGGCGGTCCAGGAGACGATGGTGCGCGCCCTGGATGCCCTGCGGGACGGCCGGCTCAGCGACCCCGACAAGCTCGGGGCGTTCGTTCGGGGGATCGCGCGTCACGTCATCGCCGACATCCACCGCGCCCGCCAGCGTAGCGCTCCGTTGGAGGCGATGCCTGACGGGGCGCCCGGCAGCAGCAGCGAAGATCCTCTCACCGCTCTCATCACCGCAGAAGAACGCAACCACGTCCGCTTGGCACTGACCCAGCTCTCTGCCGGGGATCGCCAGATCCTGCACCTGTCGTTCTTCGAGGGACTCACCCCGGCCGCGATCGCCGAGCGGCTGGGTGAGCCGGCGCTTCGGGTCAGGAAGCGGAAGTCCCGCGCCCTGGACCGGCTGCGCCGGGCTCTGCTCCCGGGCACGGGCACCCGTCACGAATGGCGGTCTTCCACGACAAGGAAATGAAGGGGTCACGGAGGTCGACTTGAGCCAGGCACTGAGCTGCGACGCCATCGCGGACCAAGGGCTGATCGAACGGTATCTGGTCGGCCTGCTTCCCGAGTCCGAGGTCGAGGCGTTGGAATCCCACTACCTGACGTGCGCCCGCTGCCAGGGGGACCTGCGGCTGGCAGCGGCAATTCGGGACGTCCTTCCGGAGGTCCGGGAGACTCTATCGATTGCCGATGCGAGCCGGGTCGCGATGACCGGGCGGCGGTTTGGCCGCCGCGCGAGGATCGGCGCCGTTGCCGCGGCGATCGCCGCCGTTCTCGCCGGGGTCCTGCTGGTGCAGCCGTCGAGCGTAGAGGGCCCCCGGCACCGGGAGGGGGTCCCGGAAGCGGAGATCGTTCCGACAGTGGAGACACCCATCGGCGAAGTCGGTGCCGTCGAGGGATTCCGTTGGGCAGCAGTCACCTCGGCCGACCTCTACGACGTCACACTGTACAACGCCGCCGGCGATGTCCTGTGGCAAGTCAACACCCGGGAGACGCGCGTCGCACTCCCCGATACGGTGCGGCTCGAGGCGGGTGTCCCTTATCTGTGGCAAATGAATGCGCGTGTGGGATGGGACCGGTGGGTGAGCTCGGAGCTGGTGCGCTTCAGAATCTCCGAGCCCTGATCGGAGTTACGCTATGAGGGACCTCCCCATTACGGCTTTCCTCTACGGCCTGCTCGTCGCCGCCCCTGGGGCCGCGTCCGCCCAGCAACCGGCGAATGCGGCCGACATCGTGCAGCTCCTGAAGGCGGGTGACGAGGCCGGGCTGCAAAGGCAAGTTCGCGCGCAGCCCGAGGCTGTGCGGGGCGCGCTGACCGAGCTCTTCGAGCTCACCGTCCGCGCGACCGACTCAGACGAGCGCGTGCACCTGCTCGACCAAGCCGAGCACTTGGCACATGCGTACGAGCTGGCGTGGTCCGACTCATTCCTCATCCGAACGGTCGACCAGTTCGCCCATTGGTCCACCGGCGAGCGCGCGGAGAAGGTAGAGGCGGACAGCGTGCGGCGAGCCGGAATCGAGGCGTTCTACCGCGAGGGACCGGAGGCGGCGATGCGGCTCTGGGAGCGCAGCCTCACGCTGTTCCGGGCGCTGAACGACGAAGCAGGGCAGGCTGCCGCGTTGGGCAATCTGGGTGCGGGCCACTACGTCATGGGCGACCTGGATCGCGCGCTCCGCTACCACGGCCGATCCCTCGAGCTCGCGGAGGCGGCAGGCGACCGCCGCACTTGCGGCAACGCGCTGGGCAACATCGCGAGCGTACACAAGGATCGCGGCGAGTTCGCGGTCGCCGCGGAGTACTACGAGCGCGCCCTGACGACCCGGTTGTTGACGGGCGATCGCAGTGGCGAGGCAGGGGACATCAACAACCTGGGCCTCGTGCGCCGAGCGCTGGGTGACCTGACCGGTGCCGAGGAGTACTTCGGTCGCGCGCTCGAGCTCAATCGGCGCGATGGCCGGGAACGAGCGGCCGCCGACAACCTCACCAACCTGGCCAACCTCGCCACACGGCGCGGGCGCTACGAGGAGGCGCTCGATCTCTACAACCAAGCGCTGGCACTGCGGCTGGTGACGGGCGACCGGCGTGGTGAAGCACTGGATCTCCAGAACCTCGGCCTGCTGCATCTCAACTGGGGTGACTACCCGGCGGCGCTTCAATCACTGCTCGCATCGCTGGCTGTTCTCGAGGAGATCGGACCGCCGGTCTGGCGCGCGGAGGTGCGCGGAGACATTGCGGCCGTTCGCACGGCGATGGGGCACCTGCAGGCCGCCCGCACGGACCTGATTGAGGCCAGGGGTGAGGCCGCCGACGATGAGTACCTGATGCCGGCGTTAGCGGTGCAGGAAGCCGATCTGCTCACCGAGCTCAACGAACTGGACCAGGCCGCGGATCTCTACAGGGAGGCAAAGGCCGGCTTCGAACGGTTGGACGATGCGACCGGGGAGGCCGAGGCGGAAACCGGGCTGGGATACCTGTACCTCGCTCGGGGCGACTACGGTGCGGCCGACGAGGCGTTCAGCCGAGCGCTTCAGGTACATCGGCGCTTGGGCGATGTACGACCAGCGGCGATGATCCAGCTGCACATCGGAGACCTGTGGTTCCTGCAGGGGGATACCGCTGCCGCAAGACGCGCCTACCAGGATGCACTCACCGCCTACCAGACCCTCGGCGATCCCGTAGGACAGGCGGTCGCGCAGGGAGCGCTGGCGGATCTCGACCTGGAGGCCGGCAAGCTGCACCGCGCGGAAGATGGATTTCGCGCGGCCCTCGCGAGCCTGGAGGGCGAGCCGGCTGGGCCGGTTCGCTGGCAACTCCAATTGGGACGGGCCCTCGCGCTCCGGGGTCAGGGCAGGCTCGACGAGGCAGTGGCCGAGCTCCGCCAATCGATGGGCGAGGTGGAGACGACTGGCGCGGCGTTGCCGATTGCCGAGCGCCGCTACGCGTACATGGAGGACAAGTGGGACGTTTATGCGGAGCTGGCCGCTACAGAGTTGGCCCGCGGTCGCCCGGCAGCGGCGTTCGAGATCAGCGAGAGGATGCGCGCGCGCCAGCTGGTTGATCTCCTGGCGAAGGGCCGGACGGGCACACGGACTCCGGAACTGGCGCTGGTACGGGAAGAAGAGAACCTGCGCCGGCACATAGCTCATCTCAGCGATCAGCTGTACACATCGGTCAACAGTGACGGCGCGTTCCGAGAGGCCAGAGAGGCCACCCCGGAACTCGATGAACTGCGCGAGTCCCTCGTCGCGGCACGGCAACGCTACGAGCAACTACTGGTGAGAATGAAGGAGTCGCATCCGGATTACGCCACTCTCTTCTCGGGTTCCGTCGCCGCGGTGCGGGACGTACAGAGCTTATTGCCGGCTGCCACGGCGTTCGTCGAGTATCTGGTGTCCGAGGAGCAGACCGTCGCGTTTGTCGTCTCGAGCGAAGGCGTCGCTGCCACCGAACTGCCGATCGACCACAAGACCCTGCGTCAGCTGATCCGGTTCCTGCACGGCACGATGGAGCCGAGCGACGAGGATGAGCTATGGCGCACGCCGCTCAGGCGACTCCATCGCGAGCTGATCGCTCCGCTCGAGGAGGCCGGATACCTGGATGGCACGCGGCTACTCGTGATCGCACCGCATGCAGAGCTGCACTACCTGCCGTTCCAGGCGCTGCTCGGACCCAGCCCGGACGGCGAGCGCTTCCTCATCGAGCGATACGACATCGCCTATACACCGTCGGCTTCGGTGTGGGTCGAGCTCGCCTCGCGCGACCGTGAGAGGCAGGCACATGGCCTTCTCGCAATGGCGCCGCAGCCCCAGGTGCTCACATACTCGACGGCCGAGGTACGTGGCATCAGCCACGGCGACACACAGGCAGAGGTGTTGGTCGGGTCACGCGCCACGGAGGGCAGGTTCAACCGGCTGGCCCCGGGCCGTGAGATTCTGCACCTAGCCACCTTCGGCGTGTTGAACAGGCGCAACCCACTCTTCTCATATGTCCAGCTCAATCCGGATGAGGCGACCGATGGCCGGCTGGAGGCGCACGAGGTGTTCAGCCTCAGATTGAGTGCCGATCTCATAGTCCTGAGCGCCTGCGAGACGGGCCTCGCCAGCGGCCTGCGGCACGACGTGCCGCCCGGGGACGACTGGGTGGGATTGGTCCGTGCATTCCTGTACGCCGGGGCAAGCTCGGTGGTGGCCAGCCTCTGGCCGGTCGATGACCGGGCAACCGCGGTGTTGATGGAGAGCTTCCACGCGGGACTGAAGAGCGGTAGCACTAAGGCCCGGTCGTTGGCGGACGCTCAACGAGAACTGTTGAGCGAGTCGCCGAACGCGAATCCGTTCTACTGGGCCGCGTTCCAATTGACCGGTGGGGTGGAATGAGCGGGCGGCGGATACTGATTGACTACCTAGCGTACGAGCTAGCCGGGCTCACAATGACAAGGAACGGGAGCGGGCGGCGGCTAGCCGGCCGGGAGGTCTCGATGGCTGCGGCAACGTTCTCGATTTCGGTCAAGCGAACTGGCAGCACCTGGCTCCTGCTGCTGGCACTGGCGCTCGCCAGCGGCCTCACGAGCTGTGACGGCGGGCCGACGGACGCTCAGCAAGCTGACGACACTGGGCCGCTGCCCGGGCTCATCATCTCCGACCCCACGGCTGCACCGGCTGGTGCCGGCGCCTTCGCGGCCGTGCACGCCCGAGGTAGCGCCGCCGCCGCGCGGAACGTGGTCTACATCTCGGCCAGCCCGGGCACACTTTCGGGCGCCGAGACGGTCACCATCACCAACCCGGCCAACGGCGACACC
The DNA here is from genome assembly GCA_039592335.1 of Gemmatimonadota bacterium. Lineage (GTDB taxonomy): Bacteria > Gemmatimonadota > Gemmatimonadetes > Gemmatimonadales > GWC2-71-9 > WVYX01. Next base: position 93,079 of record JBDHBX010000018.1, read on the forward strand.
AGAACCGTCTCACCGCTCGATGGTGGCTTCGATCCGGTCCGGTTCGAGGCCGAGCCGGACGACGAGGTGGAGATTCTAATCCGCTATCCCGGCGGCGGCACGACCCGGTACGTCTTCCGCGTGCCGGCGCGCCGGCGCCCGCGCATCGTGCGCACCGCGCCGCCGAGGGACGCCACCCACGTGGCACTTTCCGTGAAGGTCGACCTCATCTTCACCGAACCGGTCGACCGCAGCACGGTGACGCCGGAGACCGTGCGGCTTGAGCTCAACAACGAGCCAGTAGCAGGAACGCTCCTGTTGAGTGACGACGGCCTGAAGGCCGAGTTCACGCCGGCAGGGCTGCTACAGCGTGAGACAACCTATGCTCTTGTGATTACCACCGGCGTACTCGACCTGGACGGTGAGCCGCTCGCGGAAGAGGTGGGAGCGACGTTCACGACGGGAGTGTCCGTCGAAGTCCAGCTCTGCGCGAAGCAGGTGGTCGTCGAGGAGATCAACGGCATCCAGGAGCCGTGGCTCATCGAGGACGCGGGCTGGACCGGGCCCGCGATCAACAGCACCGAGCCGGGCTGTGGGGTTTCGGATTCTGAGTGGGCGCCGCACGGAACGTTCACGTACACGCCGGAGGGACCGGAGTTCGAATGGAAGTTCGAAGGCGAAGGCTTCGTTACTCCCTGGGTCTCGGGCATATACCACCAGTACGTGCTCGTCTACTACCCTGACCCCTGGCCGGGAACGAACTTGGTCTGCCTGGCTGGGAGTGGTGACCCATTCATCACCGAACCATGGATCGGGGTCCCGTTCACTGGGGATAGCCTGACCCTTAGCGGTAGCCACGACTTCGGCATGGACCTCAACGACGGAAAGATCTGGATCGTGCGCAGGGACTGGGTGGACTGCACGGGCCGCGAGGTGAACGATCCACCTTGGGCCAACCTCTACCGCGTGCCGCGCCTGACGAACGATCGGAACGACGACGGCGAGGCCGATGCCACCGAGACACGCCGCGAGTGCTATCCACGGTGCGACTACGGAGATGGCTGGCTCGCCTACGACTGGCTGTTCGAGACCGCCCTCATCAACTACCGCTACACGCCGGGCAATCCCGTGCCGTAGGGCGGTCCGGGCGAAGCGCAAGAAACAGCGAAGGGCCCGCGAACGCGGGCCCTCTTGTTTCTCGCTCGGCGGAAGGCGCCTACTTCCTCTCCTCCTCCAGCTCCCGCTCCCGCTCCTCCTTGACCTTCTCCGCCACGTCGGGCGGGACCGGCTGATAGCTGGACAGCGACCAGTGGAAGGTGCCGCGGCCGTGCGTCATGGAGTGCAGTTGCGTGGCGTAGCGGTACATCTCGGCCTCCGGCACGAACGCCTTCACCTTCGTGAGGCGCCTGTCCGGCTCGCTCCCGAGGATCTGGCCGCGACGCGAGGAGAGGTCTCCCATGACCTCCCCGAGGTTCTCGTCGGGGGTCCACACCTCCACCTCGAGAATCGGCTCCAGCAGCACGGGCTTGGCACTCGGGGCCACACTCCGAAACGCCTGAATGCCCGCCATCTTAAATGATTGCTCGCTCGAGTCCACGTTGTGGTACGAGCCGTCGAAGCACTCCACGCGGAAATCCACGCAGGGGTAATGGGCCAGCACACCTCGCGCCGCTGCCTCCTGAACCCCCTTGTTCACCGCCGGGATGTACTTGCTCGGGATCACGCCACCCTTGATCTGATCCACAAACTCGTAGCCGGCGCCCCGCTCCTGCGGAGCGATACGGATCCAGCAATCTCCGAACTGGCCGCGCCCACCGGTCTGCTTCTTGTGCCGCCCCTGTCCTTCCGCCTTCCCCTTGAAGGTCTCCCGGTACGGGATCCGCGGCCTCCCGAGCTCGGCGTGCACCCCGAATTTCCGCTCCAGCCGGCCCACGATGATCTCGAGGTGCCGCTCGCCGCGGCCGCTGATCAACGTCTGCGCCAGCTCGGCGTTGTAGGTGTGCTGGAAGGTGGGATCCTCCTCATGCAGCTTGTGCAGCCCCGTAGAGAGTTTGTCCTCTTCCCCCCGCTTCGTGACCTTCACCGACAGCACGGTGAGCGGCTCAGGGAAGGGGATCTTGCGGATCACGATCTTCTTGGCCTGGGTGGACAGCGTGTCGTTCGTATGGGTGTCCTTGAGCTTCGCGACCACGCCGAGGTCGCCCGCGTGCAGCACGGGAACCTCGCTCCGGTCCTTCCCCTGGGCGACGGAGAGATGGTTCAGCTTCTCCGTAGTGCTGCGCGGCGCGTTGTACAGCTCCTGACCGTTGGAGACGCTCCCCGCGTAGATCCGGAATAGCGAGACATCGCCCACGTGCGGCTCGGACACGGTCTTGAAGACCTGTGCCACAAGGGGCGAGTCGTCGGACGGAGTCAGCTCGATCTTCTTCGCGTCGCCCCAGGTCTCGGCCTTCATGGGAGGCCGCTCCGTGGGAGCCGGCACCAGCTCCACCAGCTTGGTGAGCAGCGCACGCATACCGTAGGTCAGGTGCGCCGAGCCGCACAGGAGCGGGCAGATCTCGCCCTGGGCCATGCCCGCCTTCAGGGCGGCAATCGCCTCGTCGCGGGAGATCTCCTCCCCGCCCAGGTAGCGTTCGAGCAGCTCGTCGCTGGTGGTGGCGATCGTCTCCATCAGCTCCTGCTCATACGTCTCGAGCCGGCCCAGGTATTCCTCGGGCACGTCGACCTCGTCATACTCACCAGTCTTGGTGCCCTTCTTGTACATGTGGCACTTCTTGGAAAACAGATTGATGATGCCGTGGAAATCCGGACCTTCACCCACCGGGATCTCGATCGGGACGACCTTCGAGGTCAGATGGTCCTTGATATCCCGATAGACCTTCTCGAAGTCGGCATGTTCCTTGTCCAATAGCGAGAGGAAGAACATCCGCGGGATCCCGCGAGCTTCGGCGTACTCCCACACCACCTCGGTGCCCACCTCGACGCCCGCCGTGGCACTGACCACCGCCACCGCGGCATCGGCGGCGTACACGCCGGCCATCGCGTCACCGGTGAAGTCCAGGTAACCCGGGGTATCGATGAAGTTGATCTTGGTCTTTTCCCACTCGGCGTGGGCTAGGGCGAGGTTGATGGAGTACTGCCGTTCGATCTCGTCGGGGGTGTAGTCGGTGAGCGCGGTCCCGTCTTCTACCCGGCCATGTCGTGAGCTACTGCCGGCCACGAACGCGAGTGCATCTACCAAGCTGGTCTTTCCGCTCGCGCCGTGGCCGACGACAGCCACATTCCGAATCGCGTCTCCTGTATAGACACGCACGTCTTCACCTCCTGCGACAGGGACGTGGAACATGAACGGGGGGACGGGCGGTCGCAAGTCCGGGGGGCTACTATTCCCCCATGAACCTCCGGAATTCCATCTGCGTCGTCACCGGCGCCACCGAGGGCATCGGCCGGGCCATCGCGCTCGCGCTCGGACAGCGTGGCGCCAGGCTCGCCGTCTGCGCCCGCTCGGCCGGCAAGGTCGAGGCCCTGGTGGACGAGCTCCGCGGCCAAGGCTTCACGGCCGTCGGCCGGCCATGTGACGTAGCCAGCGAGCCTGCCGTGGCGGGTTTCGCGAAGCTGGTGAAGGCCGAGTTCGGACCACCCGACGTCCTGGTCAACAACGCCGGGCTGGCTCACTTCGTACCGGTCGAGGAGATGACGGCCGCGCAGTTCGACGAGACGATGAACGTCAACGTGCGGGGCGTGTTCCTGATGACCCGGGCGTTCCTGCCCGAGATGCGGCACCGCGGCTCGGGGCACATCGTCAACATCGCGAGCCTGGCCGGCCGGAACCCCGTGCCGGGTGGGGCCGCCTACGCGGCCTCGAAGCACGCGGTGCTGGGGTTCTCCAAGTCGGTCTTCGGAGAGGTGCGGAAGGATGGCATCCGGGTGGTGGCAATCTGCCCCGGGTCGGTGGCGACGCCGTTCTTCGACAAGTCGGGGGCGGATCTCCAGAACGCGGAGCGGAAGCTCCAGGCCGAGGACGTCGCCGATACCGTGCTCGCCGTCCTCGAGCTGCCCGATCGGGCGCTCGTCTCGGAGCTGGACATCCGACCCACCAACCCCTGAGTCCCGGTCTACTTCACGTAGACCGTCTTGATGTTCACGAACTCCCGGATCCCGAACACCGAGAGCTCGCGCCCGTAGCCCGATTCCTTGATCCCGCCGAAGGGGAGACGCGGGTCCGACTTCACGAAGGCGTTCACGAAGCAGGAACCGGCCTCGAGCTCCTCGGCCGCGAGGCGCTCGCCGCGCGCCGCAACCCGCGTGAACACGGCAGCGCCCAGCCCGAACACGCTGTCATTGGCGACGCGGATCGCGTCGGCCTCGTCCTTGGCCGCGATGATCGCCGCCACGGGGCCGAACATCTCCTCGTCGTAGGCGGGCATGCCGGGCGTGACGCCCGCGAGCACGGTGGGCGGGTAGAAGGCCCCCGGCCCGTTCGGGCACTCGCCGCCAAGTAGCAGCTGAGCCCCCTTGGCCACGGACTCCTCCACCTGGCGGTGCAGGTCGTCGCGCAGGTCGGCACGGGCCTGGGGACCCACATCCACGCCCTCCTCGAACGGGTCGGCCGTCTTTCGGGTCCGCATCTTTTGCACGTACAGCCGTGTGAACTCCTCCAGAACCGGCTCCACCACGATGAACCGCTTGGCGGCGATGCAGCTCTGCCCGCTGTTGATGAGCCGGGAGTCCACGCAGGCTTCCGATGCCATTTCGAGGTCGGCATCCTCCAGCACCACGTACGGGTCGCTGCCTCCCAACTCCAGCACCGTCTTCTTGAGCACGGCCCCGGCAGCGGTGGCCACGGCCTGACCGGCGGGCGTGCTGCCGGTGAGGGTGATGGCCTTCACCTGGGGCGCGGCGATCACACCCGGCACCTTGGCCGAGCCGATGACCAAAGTGCGAAAGAGGTCCGGCGGAAATCCCGCCTCCCGGAACACCGACTCGATGGCCAGGGCGCATCCCATCACGTTGGAGGAGTGCTTCAGCACCCCGGCGTTCCCGGCCATCAGCCCCGGCGCGGCGAAACGGAAGACCTGCCACAGCGGGAAGTTCCACGGCATCACCGCGAGCACCACGCCCAGCGGCTTGTAGGTCACGAAGCTCTTCGATGCGTCGGTGGCGATCTCCTCGGGGGCCAGGAAGCTCTGGGCGCCATCCGCATAGTATTCGCACACCCAGGCGCACTTTTCCACCTCCGCCCGACCCTGGGCCAGGGGCTTGCCCATCTCGCGCGCCATGAGCGCGGCGTACTCCTCGGTGCGCTCGCGCAGCACGGCACCCGCCCGGTGCATCAGGCCGGCACGATGATCGAAACCGGTGCGGCGCCAGTCCCGGAACGCCCGGTCCGCCCGCTCCAGAATCGCCGCGACCTCGTCCGACGAAGCCTCTTCGTAGGTGGCAATGATCTCGCCGGTGGAGGGGTTGATGGACTCGATGGGCATCGTCGTCTCCTCAGTGCCTCGTGACGGGACAACAGACTCCGGCGCGTGGGGTGGGCCTCACCCCCCCATGAACCACCCCCGCCGCTCGTGCACCACGTCCCCGAACTCCTGCATCTGCACCATCTCTTCCCCTGACAATGGCCCGTCGTCCAGCGCGGCGAGGTTCTCCTCAAGCTGCTCGAGGTTGGAGGGCGCGGTCATGCACACGTGCACGTGGGGGTTGGAAAGCACGAAACGGTAGGTCTGGCCGGCCGTGGGGCGAAAGGCGTCCTTGGGCCACCCCCGGGGCCGGTACAGCAGGCGGCGCCACCGCGTCGCCGTGTAGCTGACGATGCCGGGGTCGTGCTCCTGCACGTGAGGGAAGATCTCTCGCTCGGCACCACGGTGCGCCGCATTGTAGCGAATCATCAGCACGTCGAGCTCCCCCTCGGCCGCCAGCCTGCCGGCGAACTTGCGGTCGTGGAGTGAGACACCCACATGACGCGCCTTGCCTGTCTCCCGCAGCCGCACCAACTCGTCCCGCACCGCCTCGGGGAACTCCTTCCCCTTCATGATGCCCAGGAACAGAAAAACGTCGATCCGGTCGGTGCGCAGCTGCCGCAGCCGCTTGTGCAGCGTGCGCTCCAGGTTCTGGCGGCTGAAGACGTAGTTGTAGGCACCGGTCGCGACGACGCACCGTTCCCGGTCGGCCGCGGGCAGGTCGCGCATCACCCGCGCCATCTGAAGGTCGAAGCCGTACAGGAAGAAGTAGTTGAGCCCGTAGTCGAGCGCCCGGTGGATGGCCTTCTTCCCAGGCCAGTGCGACGCGGAGAGTCCCAGGCGGTGCACGGGGAGACCCGTGCGCCCAAGCGTCGTGTGCGTGAACTCGTTCATCGCTCCCCCTGCAATCCCGTACTACCGTCCCCGAGCCAAGCGTACCCCGGGGCCGACGGCGAGGCAAGCAGCCTCCTTGTAGCCCCGCCCGACCGGTGCCACCTTTCCTCGTCACTCCCCGGAGCACCCGTGATCTTCCGACCCGACCTCCTCAAGGGCCAAGCGGCCCTCATCACCGGCGGCGGCACCGGCCTGGGCTTTGCCATGGCGACCGCGATGGCCCGCAGCGGCGCCGACGTCGCCATCGCGAGCCGCAAGCCCAAGCACCTGGAGCCGGCCGCCGAGAAGCTGGGCGAGCACGGCGCCCGAGTGCTCGCGGTCCAGGCCAACGTGCGGGAGCCCGACTCGGTGCGCGCGGCCGTCGAGCAGGTCGCGGGAGAGTTGGGCCGCATCGACATCCTGGTGAACAACGCCGCGGGCAACTTCTACGCGCCATCCGCGGAGCTGTCGCCCAAAGGATGGCAGGCCGTGGTGGAGACCGACCTCTACGGGAGCTTCTACTGCTCCCAGGCGGTTCATCCGGTCATGGCAGGGCAAGGCGGGGGTCGGATCATCTCCATCTCGATGACCCTGCACTACAGCGGCTGGCCGCAGATGGCGCACGCCACGGCCGCCAAGGCCGGGATTGACGCGCTGACCAAGACCCTCGCGCTGGAGTGGGCAAAGGACAAGATCACCGTGAACGTGATCGCGCCCGGACCGATTCCCACCGAGGGGGCGAGCAAGGCCTTCGCGGTGGGTGGGGTCGCGATCGAGGACGGTCTCTCGCGCTTCATCCCGCTCGGCACCCTGGGCACGCCGGAGGACGTCGCGAACATGGCGGTGTATCTCGCTGGGCCGGGCGGCTCCTGGATTACCGGGGCGATCTTCGTGGTGGACGGCGGCAGCTCCCTCGCGAAGGCGTTCTAGACCCGAGGCGATGACCGCCGTCCTCCTGGCACTGCACTTTGCGGCCTCGCTCGTCCTCGCGTTGTACGGCCTGCACCGCCTGTGGCTCGGCGTAGGGTTCGTGCGCCACGTCCGGGCACGTCCGCGCCCGACACCACGCTCACCGCGCACCCTGCCCCGCGTCACGGTACAGCTGCCGCTGTACAACGAGCGGTACGTTGCCGAGCGTGTGATCCGCGCGGCAGGTGCCATCGACTACCCGCGCGAGCTGCTGGAAATTCAGGTGTTGGACGATTCGACCGACGAGACCACCCGGGTGGTGGAAAGGGCCGTGGCCGAGCTCCAGCGCCACGGCGTGCGCGCAACGCACGTTCGCCGCAGTGACCGCACGGGCTACAAGGCCGGGGCGCTCTCCGCCGGCCTGAAGGTCGCGTGCGGAGAGCTCGTCGCGATCTTCGACGCCGACTTCGTGCCCACGCACGACTTCCTGCGGCGCGTCGTGGGCGAGTTCGAGGACCCCACCATCGGGATGGTGCAGGCACGCTGGGCCCACCTCAACGCCGACTCCTCGCTGCTCACGCGAGTCCAGGCGCTGCAGCTCGACGCCCACTTCGCGTTGGAGCACGGCGTGCGGGCCGCCACCGGTTGCTTCTTCAACTTCAACGGCACCGCCGGCGTGTGGCGCCGCGCGGCCATCGAGGACGCCGGAGGGTGGCATGCCGACACGCTGACCGAGGACCTCGATCTCTCCTGCCGCGCGCAGCTTACGGGCTGGCGCTTCGTGTACCGCGACGACGTGGCGGTGCCGGCCGAGCTGCCCGTGGAGGTGACCGCCTACCGCGTGCAGCAGCAGCGCTGGGCCCAGGGCGGCGCGCAGACCGCACGCAAGCTGCTCCCTGCGATCCTGCGTGCCGACATTCCGCGCCGCGTGAAGGCGGAGGCCTTCTTCCAGCTCACCGGGAGCCTCACCTACCCGGTGCTCGTCGTCCTCGCCCTCGTGAGCCTCGCGGCCGGATGGCTGGTGGGGCCGCTGCACAAGAACTGGGTGCTCGCCGCGGACGGTGCGCTGCTCGGCTTCGCCGGCATCGCCCTCGCCACGTTCTACGGCGTGGCGGCCCGAGCACGCGATCCCGAGCGGTGGTGGCGCCGCCTTCCCTTGGTGCCCGCCATCATGGTGCTGGGGGCGGGCATTTCTCTGGGCCAGGCGTTGGCGGTCTATCGCGGCCTCGTCCGGGGTGAGGCGTCATGGCGGCGCACGCCGAAGTACCACCTCGGCGCGCAACGCGACGGCTCTTGGCGCTCGACGGCGTATAGCCTCGGGGCCTCCAGGGGCGCGTTCCTGGAGTGCGCGTTGGGCGCTGCCGTGTTGCTGCTGGCGGCCTTGGCCTTGATCGCCAATTCCGCCTCGCCGACTGGCGTCGCCGTGCTGTTCGGCGCCGGGTTCCTGAGCGTGGGAGGCGGCACCCTGGCGCAGCAGCGCCCGGCACGGCCGTCGCTAGGCCGCCTCGCCCTCTCCCGCGACCGGGGGAGCTGACCGTGGAAGGACTGCTCGTCGGCCTCGCCGCCATCGTCGTGCTGGGCGTGGGCTCCCAGTGGCTCGCATGGCGCCTCAAGCTCCCCGCCATCCTGATCCTGCTGTTGGTCGGGTTCGTCGCGGGCCCGGTGACCGGTTTCATCGACCCCGACGCACTGCTGGGCGATCTGCTGTTCCCGATCGTCTCCCTCTCGGTAGCAGTGATCCTGTTCGAGGGTGGCTTGAGCCTCGACATCGCCGAGCTGCGCGAGATCGGCCGTGTGGTACGCAACCTCATCATCGTAGGCGTGCCGGTCACGTGGATCCTGTCGTCCGGGCTGGCGTACTCGCTGCTCGGGCTCGACCTCGAGGTCGCAATCCTGTTCGGCGCGGTCCTGGTCGTCACCGGCCCGACGGTGATCATCCCGTTGCTGCGGCACATTCGGCCCGACGTACGCGTGGGATCGGCGGTCAAGTGGGAGGGGATCGTGAACGATCCCATCGGCGCCATCCTGGGCGTGCTGATGTTCGAGGCGATCCTTGCCGGTGGGTTCGAGCAGGGAATGGTGGTCGCGGGCCTCGGAATGCTCAAGGCGGCGGTGACCGGAACGCTCCTCGGGCTCGCCGGTGCCGCGCTGGTCGTCGTGCTCCTGAGGCAGTACTGGATCCCAGACTACCTTCAGAGCCCGATGGCACTGAGCGTCGTAATCCTGGTTTTCGCGATCTCCAACCAGTTCCAGGAGGAGTCGGGCTTGCTCGCCGTCACCATCATGGGAGCGGCGCTCGCCAGCCAGCAGTTCGTGACCGTGCGGAACATCGTGGAATTCAAGGAGAACCTCCGGGTCCTGCTCATCTCGGTGCTGTTCATCATCCTGGCCGCCCGCCTGCCGCTGCGCGATCCCGACTACACCAGTGCGGCCAGCCTCGCGTTCCTCGGCGCGCTCATCTTCGTCGTGCGACCGGTGGCCATCGCCCTCTCCACCTGGAGGTCCAAGTTCAACTGGCGCGAGCGGGTGTTCCTCGGCTTCATCGCGCCGCGGGGGATCGTGGCGGCTGCGGTTGTGTCGGTATTTGCGTTGGAGCTGGTGCAGCACGGCGACAGCGCTGCCGCGAGGCTCGTCCCACTCATGTTCCTGGTGATCGTGGGAACGGTGGCGACCTACGGCATCGTGACGCCGTTCCTGGCACGGCGCCTCGGGGTGGCCACTCCCAACCCGCAAGGCATGTTGATCGTCGGGGCGGCGTCCTGGGTACGCGAGATGGCGAAGGCGCTCCAGGACCAGGGCGTGCGGCTGATTCTCGCGGACTCCAACTGGGGCAACGTGTCCGCCGCGCGCCGCGAGGGCCTGAAGACCCACTACACCAACGTGCTCACCGAGCAAGCACTGGAGCACCTCGAACTCGAGCTCGACGGCATCGGGCGACTCCTGGCCCTCACACCCAACGACGAGGTGAATGCCCTCTCCGCGCTGCACTTCGGAGGGATCTTCGACAGCTCCCACACGTTCCAGCTCCCGCCCCGCGATCAGGACATGAAGACGGGCGGCATCCCGCAGCATCTGCGTGGTCGTTTCTTGTTTCGCCCCGATGCCACGTACGAGCGCCTACTCGTCCGTTTCCGCTCCGGCGCGGTGATCAAGGTCAACCGGCTCACCGACGAGTTCGACTTCGACGCGTTCAAGGCGCTGTACGGAGAGACGGCGATACCCATGTTCGCCGTCCGGGAGTCGGGTGAGGTGCTGGTCATGACCGTGCAGAGCCCGCCCACCCTGAAGTCGGGGCACACCCTGATCAGCCTGGTGGATCCCGTCGAGCAGAAGCCCGAGCAGTAACCGAGGGTCGGCGGAACCTCGCTCCGCACCGAGCGGTTCCCCAAGGCGTACGCTCCATGGATTCGGTCTCATGTCCGGCACTGGCACGCGCTCGCTCCCGCTGCTCCTCGGCGCCTCCCTCGCCGCGACGACCTCGGCGCACGCCCAGTTCAGCGGTGATTGGAGCACCGACTTCTCGAAGCACACGGTGCCGTTGGAGGAGATCGTATCGGGCGGGCCGCCCAAGGACGGCATTCCGGCAATCGATCACCCCGAGTTCGTCACCGTGCGGGATGCCGACCGCTGGCTCGCCGACCGGGAGCCGGTCGTGCTCGTAGCGATCGGTGGTCACGCCAAGGCGTACCCGCTCCAAATCCTCATCTGGCACGAGATCGTGAATGACGAGGTGGGCGGAATACCGGTCTCGATCACCTACTGTCCCCTCTGCAACACCGCCCTGGCGTTCGACCGGCGGTTCGACGGTCGCGTGCTGGACTTCGGCACCACCGGACGGTTGCGGCACTCCGACCTGGTCATGTACGACCGTCAAACCGAAACGTGGTGGCAGCAGGCGACCGGCGAGGGGATCGTGGGCGACTACGCCGGCCGGCAGCTCATCTTCATCAGCGCGCCACTGGTCAGCTGGGAGACATTCAAGGACGCGCATTCAGACGGGCAGGTGCTCTCCCGCGAGACGGGCTTCAACCGCCCCTATGGGGAGAACCCGTACGAGCGCTACGACGACCTCGGCAACAATCCCTGGCGCCGGTTTTTCCGCCTCCAGCCCGACGACCGCCTTCCCGCCATGGAGCGCGTGGTAGCGGTCACGCTCGGCGAAGCAACCGCGGCCTATCCGTTCTCGTCCCTCGAGGAGAAGCGCGCCGTGAACGACGAGATCGACGGAACGGCACTGGTGGTGCTCTGGACACCCGGAATGGCCAGTGCGGTGGACAGCCGCAGCATCGCCCAGGGACGCGACGTGGGCGCGAGCGGTGTTTACAGCCGGTCGGTTGGCTCGCGTACCCTCACGTTCGAGCCCGCTGGCGACGGCGCATTCCGGGACCGCGAGACGAGCTCCACGTGGGACATCCTGGGCCGGGCAGTGGACGGCGAGCTGAAAGGGACGCAACTTGAGCCGGTTCCGTACGGCAACCACTTCTGGTTCGCCTGGGCGGTCTTCAAACCGGAGACCCGCATCGTCCGTTAGTCCACCTCGCGCGGCTCGAGGAGCACCGGCCAATGAACGAGACCTCTTCTGCCCCGCGACGTCTCGCCGTCGCGCTGGTGATTCTCCGCATCTCCCTCGGCGGGTTCCTGCTGCTGTGGGCGCTGGAGAAGTTCTTCATCCCGCAGACCACGGTGGCCATCTGGGATCGGTTCTACCAAATCCCCATCGGGGCGTCACTGCCCTACATCATTGGCGGCCTCGAGGCGGTGCTCTCGGTCACGATCCTCGTGGGACTGTGGCGGCGCTGGTCGTACGGGCTGGGACTCGCGCTCCACACGATCTCGGTGGTCGCCACCTGGAAACAACTGCTCGACCCGTGGGGACTCTACCTCAACGAGCGGCCACAACATCTGTTCCTCGCCGGGGTCCCGGTGCTCGCCGCGTTCGTGGCGCTGTACCTGCTGCGGGACTACGACGTCATGTCGCTCGATGGCAGGCGGCTCGGGATCGAGATCGAGGAAGGCAGGGTCGCGAGGGTCCGCTAGGGGCGCATCGAACTAACAGGCGATGGAAGGAGTGCGGCTCTCACCACCCGCCGCACCGCCTCTCGCCCACCATGGGCCCGGTACGAGGGCGACGAGGGACCACACCCTACCACCGCCTTTGCTTCCTACACCGACCCGGCAGGTTAGTTGCGGTGCCGGTGCTCTCCTCCGTGTCCCGCGCGGCGCAGGGGGTCCCGGGAGGCCCTGCGGCTGCTGGGAACCTCCCGACTGCGGGGGCGGTTCTCCATGGCGCCATGCTGAGCGTGTGCCCCACGAACCCGACCACGCGATGGATCGCTTGCGGCCTCGCCGCCGTCGCGGCGGCGCTGACGCTGGGTGCGTGTAGCGACACGTTCGACGGAGGGTTCCGCAGTCCCGGTCTCGACTTTACCTGCAACATTGCCAATGCGGCGATCTTCGACGGCGGACCAGGTCGCGATGGCATCCCTGCCCTCACGACCCCCGAGATCGTGCGCCATCAAGACGCCCTCTTCATGGGGAACACGGATCGAGTGCTCGGCGTGGAGATCAACGGAGAAGCCAGGGCCTACCCGCTGTTCATCCTGTGGCGCCACGAGATCGTGAACGACACGCTCGGCGGGAAGCCCATCGTGGTGACCTATTGCCCCCTCACCGGCTCGGGGATCGTCTTCGATGCCGAGATCGGTGGGGAGATCAAGAGCTTCGGCGTATCCGGCCTGCTGTTCGAGAACAACCTCATGATGTTCGACCGCCAAACCGAGAGCCTGTGGAACCAGATGCTGCTTGGCGCCAACTGCGGGCCGGAACTCGGTACGGAACTCGCCCGCGTGCCCGTGGTCGAGTCCACGTGGCTCCACTGGCGTCGCACGCACGATCTCACCACGGTCCTGACCCTCAACACGGGTCACGACATCAACTACGGCTTCTATCCGTACGGCAACTACGACGACCCCTCCAACGACGTTGTCTTCTTCCCGTGGTCGACGTGGAGCAACGAGCGCCCCCCGAAAGAGCTGGTGCTCGGCGTGCACGAGGGCGACGACGCCAAGGCTTATCCGTTCGGCACGCTGGAAGAGCTCGGGGCCGCGGTGGCGCTGAACGATACCGTGGGCGGACGACCCATCCTCGTCACCTACCACGAAGAGCTTCGGACCGCGCGCGCGTTCGACCGGCAGGTCGAAGGCCAGACGCTCACGTTCTCGGTGTCCGACCCGGACTCGCGCACCTTCGGGTTCACCGACGAGGAGACCGGCTCGAGTTGGGACGTCGATGGTGAGGCGTGGGCCGGCCCCATGGCGGGCAAGCGGCTCGAGGCGCTGGCGGACGCGTACACCGTATTCTGGTTCGCCTGGTCGATCTACTACCGCCAAACACGGTTGCTCAGGAAGTGAGGCGTGCCGCCGTCGGGGCGGCCGTCCTCCTGTTGGTCGCCGGCCCTGCGTTCGCGCAATGGACTCAGGGCGCCCCCGGACGCACCTGGGTGAAGTCGGCGTTCTTCCGTCAGAACACGAGTGAGGAATTCAGCTCCACGGGCGAGCGACGCGAGCGCATCGATCAAGGAATCGCCGACTCCCGGGTCTTGTTCACCGACGTCATCGTGGGCCTGCACCGCCGGCTCGACCTCTGGGTGCAGGTCCCGTACATGGACCTGCGGTTCGAGAGCGCAGTCGACACACTCCGTTCCAAGGGCGTCGGTGACGTCAGGACATGGTTGCGATTCCAGGCGATCGCGGGCGCGTGGCCCGTGACGCTGCGCGCCGGCTTCAAGGCACCGGTGGGCTTCAACTCGATCGACGTGCTGACGATCCCCGTGGGGGACGGACAGTGGGACCTGGAGTTCTGGGGGGAGGTCGGCCACTCCTTCTGGCCGTTCCCAGCCTACTGGGAGCTGTGGCTCGGTTACCGCGCGCGGTTCGAGAACGAGGAGTCAGCCAAGGACCCCGGGGGCGAGTACACGTTTCTCACGGAGGCAGGATGGAACCCGACCAGCTGGACGCTGGCCAAGGTCACGCTGGACGGCTTCGTGGGAAAGAACTGGGTCGTTGAAAACGTGCAGACGGGCTTCTCCCGCAGTCTCCTCACACTACAGCTCGTGGGCGCCGTTCGCGCGGGCTTCGTGTGGCTCGAAGCCGGAGGCAGATTCCCGCTCGCCGGCAGGAACATCACCGCGGGTGCCCAACTGGTCCTGGCCCTGAGCTTCACCGCGGTCCCCTAACGGGTCACCCCGAGGACGGCACCGTCCCGCTGACCTGCGCGAGCACCGCTTGGTGCTCGTGCCGCAGCTTGGGCATCAACTCGGTGACCGCCTCCAGATCATCGGCCTTGCCCGCGTCTTCCAGCGCCTGAAGCAGTTGCGCGAGCCCGCGCGCCATGATCGTTCCGGCGGCCGACTTGTAGGCGTGCGCCGCCCGGCGGATCTCCTCGCCCTCCTTCCACGACACCGCGGCCTCGATGGCCTTCATCCTGCCGGGCGCGTCCTGCTGATAGACCTTGAGCAGGCTCTCCACGGCATCCACCGCCCCGGCCTCCCGCATCATCTCGCGCAGCCCTTCGAGATCCACGGGCGCCGCCGGTGGCGGCCCGCTCACGGGCACCGAGTCGCTCAACTCCCACCCCTCGACGGCGGCGAACAGCTCGTACGGCTTGAATGGCTTGACCACGAAGCCGGTCATGCCTGCCGCGTCGCAGCGCTCGCGCTCCGATCCTACGACGTGCGCGGTCACGGCGACGACGGGGAGCTCCGCGAGGGCGGGATCGGAGCGGATCTCACGCGTCGCCTGGATGCCGTCCATCTCCGGCATCTCCAGGTCCATCAGCACAACGTCGTAGTTGCCGTTGTGCACCGCGGCGACAGCCTCCACGCCGTTGTTGACCGTCTCCACCTCGTGGCCCCGACGCCGCAGCATGGCGGCAGCGACCTCCCGATTCACCGGGTTGTCCTCCGCCAGCAGCACGCGGAGTCGCTCCCGTGTCTTACGGATCGAGTAGCGCGTGATCAGATCCCGGCCACTCTCGGAGGCGTTGCCCAGCATGACGGCCGCCGCAGCCTCGAGCAGTTCGAGCCGTGACGCCGGCTTCGTAAGGTAGGCCTCGATCCCCAGGTCGCGACAACGCTGGCCGTCGCCGCGCTGACCGGCCGAGGTGAGCATCATGAGCTTCGTGTCGCCCAGCTCCGGATCACCCCGCACGGCCTGCGCCAGCTCGAACCCGTCCTGCCCCGGCATGTAGGCATCGATGATGGCCAGCTCGTAGCCGTCCCCGGCGGCAAAGGCCTGCCGCATGGCGTCGAGACCCGAGCGGGCTTCGGCGGCCTCGTCCAACTCCACGCCGGCCGGACTCAGAATCTCCTGCACGACGCGACGGTGGGTGGGATTGTCGTCCACGACGAGTGCACGCACGCCCTTGAGCGACTCCAGCTCCGAGGGCTCGGGCGCCCCGACCCGCTCGACCGCCACGGGCAGCGCGATCGCGAACGTGAACTCGCTGCCGTGCCCCTCCGCGCTGATGACCTCGATCTCCCCACCCATGAGACGGACCAGGCGCTGGCTGATGGCAAGCCCGAGTCCGGTTCCCCCGTACTTGCGCGCGGTGGAGACATCGGCCTGGGTGAAGTCCTCGAACACCCGCTCCAGCTTGTCGGGGGCAATGCCGACGCCGGTGTCGCTCACCGTGAACCGGGCCACCGCCCTGCCGTCGCGCACACCGTCGAGCTCGGCCAGGACCACCACCTCGCCACTCGGCGTGAACTTGATGGCGTTGCCCACGAGGTTGTTGAGCACCTGGCGCAACCGGCCAGGATCGCCGCGCACCGAATGCGGAACCTCCGGCCGGAGATCGCACGTGAGCTCGACGCCCTTCGCCGAGGCGTTGACCGCGAGGAGTCGCACGACGGACGTGACCAGCGCCGGGAGGTCGAAGGTCGTCACCTCCAGCTCGACCTGTCCCGCTTCGATCTTGGAAAAGTCGAGCACGTCGTTGATCACCGCGAGCAACGACTCTGCCGCACTGCGCGCAAGCTCGGCAGAGCGCCGTGCCTCGGCCCCCAGATCCCCGTCCAGCAACAGCTCGAGCATGCCGAGGACGCCGTTCATGGGGGTGCGGATCTCGTGACTCATGGTGGCGAGGAACGCGCTCTTCGCCTCGGTGGCACGCTCGGCGGCTTCGCGGGCCGCTTCCAGCGCTTCTCGCGCCGCCACGCGCTCGGATACGTCGCGCGCGATGCCACGTGCGCCCACGACCTCGCCGCTGGCGTCGCGAACCGGGCGCGAGGCAACGCTCAGGTGGCGCATGCGCCCTCGAGCATCG
Organism: Gemmatimonadota bacterium; assembly: GCA_039592335.1. GTDB lineage: Bacteria > Gemmatimonadota > Gemmatimonadetes > Gemmatimonadales > GWC2-71-9 > WVYX01. The sequence goes on from JBDHBX010000018.1 coordinate 109,626, forward strand.
CGATGCACCGTCTCGTAGTCGGTCGACTGGCCACCGCGCAGCACATCGCGGAATGCCGCTTCGTCCCGCTCCACGTGTTCCGCATCCACCAGCTCGATAAAGCGCCGCCCGAGCAGTTCCTGGGGCGAGAGTCCATAGATGCGCTGGGTGGCCTGATTGAGGTACGTCCACTGACCATCACGGTCGAGCTGCCACACGAGGTCCGAGGCCTCCTCCACGAGCTCCCGGTACTGCTCTTCCGCATCACTCAAGGCGCGCGCCGCGCGCTTCTCCGCAGTGAGGTCGTCGTAGATCAGGAGGATCGCGCCGTACGCCTCTTCACCGGCGGCGGCGGCGGACACCCGAACCGGGATGAGCGTACCGTCCTTGTGAAGCCGGGCGGTCTCCGTCACGACTGCCCGCCCGGCGCGGACCCAGTCGTCGATCAGGTCGGACCGCTCCCGCTGGTCCTGGGGCACGATGAGTTCACTCAACGGCCGGCCCACCGTCTCGGCCACCCCGTACCCGAAGAGGTCCTCGAACGCGGGATTGACGCCGAGGACGCGCCCCTCCCGACTGACTGCCACGATGGCATCGGGTGCGCTGGAGACCAACTCGTCCAGGAACGACCGATCGCGCGCGGCCACAGCCTCACTCCGCGCCAAGCGCTGCCCCGTGGTGAGGTGCTCGCGCAGCGCGGCGTGTCCGCGGCCGTACAACACCACCATCACCGTTACGTACACCGCGATGAGGATCACGGTCACGATGTGGAACCGGCTCTGGCCCGCGACGAGGACGGTCACGGCGAGCGGGCCCAACAGGATGGCGGTGAACCAGTAGAAACTCCGGGCGTCGGCCAACAGGGTGACGGTAGAGCCCGCGACCAGCCCGGCGAACACGACCACCAGCAGCGCCAGACCCTCCAGCGGCAACCAGCGCGAGGCGACGACCGCGCCCACGGTCCACACCACCCCGACCAGCACCACGCTCCAGCGCACCAACGAGGTGGTGTGCTCCGGCTCTGCCCCCCGGGCCACGAGATGACGGCCGATGAGCCCGCGGACCGCCCCCGCGGCGGCCACGAGCGCGAGCCAGGGTAGCAGCACGGAGATCGGGACGGTGCCCCAACCCAGCACAGCCACCACGCCGACCAGCACGAGGTGGGCAGCTCCCGCCGTCGGCGCGTCGGTCACGAGCCGCCGGGCGAGCAGCACCAGCAACTCGCTCTCGACCAGCTTCTCGCGTACTTTCTCGCGTTGGGCCTCTTCCGGTGCCCAAGCGAGCAACGATGCGCGTTTCTGTGTCGCCATGCGCACTCCCGATCGCGGGGGCAACGCGTAAGATTCCTGCTGGCACAAGTTACACTTCCAGGACCGGGGGGGCGTAGCGAAGGTCACAGTGACGCACGTCACACGGCGCTCCCCCGAGAGCGTTCTCATGGCAGCCCGCTGGAGGACAACCTAATGCAGCCCCATACGGTGCGTGTCACCCTCGCCGTTTTCGTCATCGCGGCCCTGGCTCATGCTCGCCCCACCACCGCCCAGGACTCCACCTGCACCCTGCCGGTCGCGCGGCACGGGGACGTGGTGGACGACTATCACGGAACGTCCGTTCCCGATCCCTACCGTTGGCTGGAGGACGTGGACTCCGACGCCACGCGCGCGTGGATCGGGGCGGAGAACTGCATGACCTTCGCCTATCTCCGCGGTATTCCGGCGCGCGAGGACATCCGCCGGCGACTCACAGAGTTGTGGGACTACGCCAGGTATGGGACGCCATTCAAGGAGGGCTCCCGCTACTTCTACTACAAGAACGACGGGCTACAGAACCAGTACGTGCTGTACAAACAGGAGTCACTCGCGGCCGAGCCCGAGGTCCTGTTCGATCCCAACACCTGGTCTGACGACGGAACGGTGGCGCTCACCAGCCTTGCATTCACGGAAGACGGGGAGGTCGTGACCTACGGGGTTGCCACGAGCGGATCCGACTGGCGCGAGTTCAAGGTGCGGAACGTCGTGACCGGCGAGGACTACACCGATCATTTGCGCTGGATCAAATTCTCGGGCGCATCCTGGACCCACGATGGCGTCGGGTTCTTCTACAGCCGCTACCCGATTCCCAGCGACACCGACACCCTGCTGTCCACCAACCTCAACCAGACGCTGTACTACCACCGACTCGGCACCGAGCAGTCGGACGACGTCCTAGTCTACGAGCGCCCCGACCAGCCCGAATGGGGCTTCAGCGGCGAGGTGACCGAGGACGGCCGGTACCTGCTCCTCTACGTGTGGCATGGCACCGACGAGCGGAACCGGATCTACTACCTGGACCTGGGGGACCCTGCGCTGCCGTGGCTCGAGGGCGACGTGGTCCAGCTGCTCGATGACTTCGATGCCAGCTACTCGATCGTCGGCAACGACGGGCCGGTGTTCTACGTGCTCACCAACAACGGCGCGCCGCGTTACCGCCTCGTCGCCGTCGACGTCAACCATCCGGAGCCGGAGCACTGGCGCGAGATCATCCCGGAACAGGGTGACGTGCTGGTGTGGGTGGACATCATCCACGGCTCGTTCGTGGCGGAGTACATGCACGACGCCCACTCCCGCATCGCCTTGTACGAGATGGATGGCCGCTACGTGCGCGATCTCGAGCTGCCCACCATCGGCAGCGTCGGCAGCATCAACGGGGAGCGCGAGGACGCCGAGATGTTCTACAGCTTCACCTCGTTCCTCTACCCCCAGACGATCTTCCGCTACGACTTCACGAGTGGCGAGACCGCGACGTTCCGGTCACCAGAGATCGACTTCGAGCCGGGTGACTACGAGACCAAGCAGGTGTTCTACCCCAGCAGGGACGGGACGTCGATCCCCATGTTCATCACCCACAGAAAGGAGATGCCACTCGACGGCTCGAACCCGACGTACCTCTACGGCTACGGCGGGTTCAACGTCAGCCGTACACCGTCCTTCTCGATCAGCAATCTGGTGTGGTTGGAGATGGGCGGGATCTATGCCTCCGCCAACCTGCGGGGCGGCGGTGAGTACGGCGAGGAGTGGCACCAGGCCGGGATGCACGAGAACAAGCAGAACGTATTCGACGACTTCATCGCAGCGGGCGAGTACCTCATTGGGGAGGGGTACACCTCGACCGAGAAGCTCTCCATCGCTGGCGGCTCCAACGGCGGTCTCCTAGTGGGCGCGGTGCTCAACCAGCGGCCCGACTTGGTCGGCGCCGCGCTGCCGGCGGTCGGCGTGATGGACATGCTGCGGTTTCACAAGTTCACGATCGGCTGGGCGTGGGTATCCGATTACGGGTCGCCCGACGATTCGGAGATGTTCCCCCACATCTACGCGTACTCGCCGTACCACAACATCGGGGAGACCGACTACCCCGCGGTCATGGTGACCACCGCCGACCACGACGACCGGGTCGTCCCGGGACACTCGTTCAAGTACGCGGCGCGGCTGCAGGCCATGAATACGAGTGACCGGCCGATCCTGATCAGGATTCAGACCAAGGCGGGCCATGGTTCCGGCAAGCCGACCTCGATGGTCATCGAGGAGCAGGCGGATCGGTGGGCCTTCCTCGTCCAGAACCTCGGCATGGACACGCCGGTGCCGTGAGCCCCACGCCCGCAGTTCGGTTCCTCGGTGCCGCCGGCACGGTGACGGGCTCCAAGCACCTCGTCACCGCCGGCCAGCGGAGCGTCCTGCTGGATTGCGGCCTGTTTCAGGGGATGAAGGATCTGCGCCTCCGGAACTGGAATGACCCCCGGTACGACCCGGAGACGGTCGACGCCGTAGTCCTGAGCCATGCCCACCTGGACCACTCCGGCTACCTCCCGGTGCTGGCGCGGCGCGGCTTCCACCGCCCCATCTACTGCACATCCGCCACCACCGATCTGCTGGGCATCGTGCTGCGGGACGCGGCCTACCTCCAGGAGGAGCAGGCCGAGCATGCCAACATGTTCGGCTACTCGAAGCATCGTCCGGCCTTGCCGCTCTTCACGCGGGAAGACGCCGATGCGGCCCTGGGACTGGTGGAGGCCCGGCCCTATGGGGCGCCGTTCGAGGTCGCCGACGGCATCACGGCGCTCTTTCGCATCGCCGGGCACATCCTGGGATCGGCGACCGTCGAGCTGGCTTTCGACGGCGAGCAACCCGCAACCCTACTCTACACGGGAGACCTGGGCCGCTGGGACCGTCCCATCCTCCACGATCCCGAGCTCGTCGCACACGCCGATCACGTGCTCATGGAGTCCACCTACGGCGGACGGTTTCATGTACGCAAGGCAGATGACGAGCTGGCCGGAGCGGTTAGTGCGGCTGCCGAGCGCGGGCACGCCATTCTCATTCCCGCCTTCGCTATCGGCCGCACGCAGGAGATCCTCTGGAGGCTGCGTCAGCTGGAGGACGAGCGACGCATCCCCACCCTGCCGGTGTACGTGGACAGCCCGATGGCCATCGACGTCACCGAGTTGTACCGCCGCCACACGGAGGAACACGACCTGGACACGCAGCGGATCGCCGAGGCGGGCGATGACCCGCTGCGGCCGCACCAGTTTCAACTCGCGCGCGCGCGGGAGGAGTCAGTGGCCCTGAACGATGTGCGTGGTCCCCTCATCATCATCTCGGCGAGCGGCATGGCGACCGGTGGTCGCATCCTGCACCACATGAAGTTGCGGTTGCCCGATCGGCGCACGACCGTCCTGCTGGTCGGCTTCCAGGCCGCCGGCACGCGTGGCCGCCAGCTCCAGGACGGCGCGGAGGAGGTGCGCATCCACGGGCAGCAGGTCCCCGTGCGTGCCACGGTGGAAGCCCTGCACGGCCTCTCGGCCCACGCCGATCAGAGCGAGCTGCTGCGCTGGCTCAAGGGGTTTCGGAATCCGCCGAAGGGAACCTACCTGGTGCACGGTGAGCCGGAGGGCACCGCCACCCTCGCGGCTGCGATCACCGAGGAGTTGGGCTGGCCGGTTCGCGCCGCCCAGGACGGCGCCCACGTCCATTTGAGGACCTAGCCGGCGTCGGTGACTCACCCCTGAAAAAGGGAAAACCCCCGGTGCCCTCCCGTGCACCGGGGGTAAGGGATTTCCCTCCAAGAGTCCGGTTCAAGCACCAGAGATTCTTGCTGACGCAGGGCTCACCGAATCTTGCACCGGATTACATGCGTGACGATCCCGATCGCCTTGCCTGCGGCCGATGCTGGAGCCCCTCGAACTCTCGGCGGCGTCGCGAACGCCGGCCCCTCCCTTCTAGGGCATTCCCGCAGTGGTCACCCTCTCGGATGGCCACGCGGAGACTATCCAGCCAGACATGAAGGGCCGGTGAATTCGCCCTGAATGCGGCTTCACGGCGCCATCCGGGGCGCTTGACGCCCCCTCGCGCCTGCCCTTACACTCGCTGGCATGGCCCGGTCCCGATACCTTCCACCCCAGGAGTTGTGTCCATGAGCTGGAATCCCGTCGTCGCAGGGGTCGACAACTCCCCGGAGGGAGCCCTGGCGGCAGCCGCGGCCTGGTCGGTCGCGAAGGCAGCCGGCGCGGAGTTCCACCTGGTGCACGTGGCCCGGGGGGTGTCCCAACTTCCCCCGGTGGCTCCCGGGGCCCTGGCCGAAGAGGACCTCGGGGGGAGGCTCCAGCAGGCGGCTCGCGGTCAGGTGGAAGAGGCACTGCGGGAGCGGGTTCCAGCCGAGGCGCTCGAGCACCTGGAGGTTCGCCAGGGCAACGCCGCCTGGGTGCTGGCGGGGGTAGTGCGCGACTACGCAGCCGAGCTCCTGGTGCTGGGAGGCAAGCGTCACGCAGCCCCCGTGCGTTGGTTCGGGGGCAGCACGGTCCACCATGCAGTGCGCACCATCGACGTCCCCATCCTGGTCACGGCGTCCGAACGCCCGCTGTTCGGTCGCGTCATGGTGGCCGCCGATCTCTCGGAGGCGGCCATCCCCACGCTCGCGACCGGTGCTCGATTCGCCGGGGTGTTCGGCGCCGAGCTCTGTGCACTGAGCGTCGTCGAGCCCTTCCCACCCATTCCCGACGTGGCCGTACAGGTCGACGAGCAGGAACACCTGCGGATGGCCGAAGAGGAGTTTGCCCGTATCGTGGAACGCGCCACCGGCAGTACCGAGATCTCCCGGATGGTGCGGTGCGGCGCGCCGGGTCGAGCCATCGCCGAGGAAGCCGAGGCCTGGGGCGCCGATCTCGTCGTCGTAGGATCCCACGGCAAGGGTTGGGTCGACCGCGTATTGCTGGGAAGCACGACGGAGCGGCTGCTCAACCGACTCCCCACGTCGGTCCTGGTGGTCCCGGTCGGCACCCGCACTGACGAGCCAACCTGAGACAATTCACCAGGTTACGTAACCGGGCGGAGGGGGGCGCAGCGCAGACCAACGTGTTAGACTTTGGCTTCTTCCCTTCGACATGAAGAAGTGATTTGGAGCGTACGGAAGCGATGAAGGTAGCCGACGTGATGGTGACGGAGCTGGCGGTCGTAGACGAGGACGTCACGCTAGCGGAAGCGGTGGTATCCCTGGCAGACGCCCACGTGCACGGCGCACCGGTGCTCGATCGGCGGGGCCGGCTGGTCGGCGTGCTCTCATCCAGCGACATCCTGCAGGCCGCTGCCGAGAGCAGCGCGGCGGAATCCGGCGAGCGGTTTCTCGCACAGACGATGGTTCGCGACATGATGACCACCCCGCCGCGCACCATTGGCCCCGAAGAGGAAGTGAAGGTCGCCGCGCAAAAGATGCTGGAACTCGACATCCATCGCCTGTTCGTGGTACGGGGCAGCGACATGCTCGGCGTGATCTCGCAGAGTGACATCGTGCGTGCCCTCGCGGTCGGCGAGTTGTAACACCGGTTGCTCACCCTCCATAACCCAAGGAGCCCCCATGAGTGATCAAGACTCCCGGATGGGCAAGCACCCACGCGGCACATTGGCCCTCGTCGGATTGTACGGGCTGGTGTTCGTCATCGGGTGGCTGCTCTTCTTCCTCCTCATCTACCTGCCGCGCGGCGCAGTCACGAGGTGACGCATGCACGTCGACCTCTATGAGAAATTCTGGATGTGGGGCGCAGGAGCCATCATCGTCGTGTTCCTCGGCACGATCGGCGTCGCAACGGTCTCGCAGGGACGGCTCCCCCCCAGCCACGTCGAGACCATCGATCCCGCGACGGTGCGCTCCGACGCGCGGTTCGCGACGCCGGGTGTGACCACCAACGACGACGGCACGGTCGTGGTCACCGTGATCGCGATGCTGTTTGCCTTTCAACCGAACGAGATCCGTGTGCCGGCCAACACGCCCGTCACCTTCCGCATGACGAGCACCGACGTGGTTCACGGATTCCAGATCGTCGGCACCAACGGCAATACGATGATTCTCCCCGGGTACGTGAGCCAGTTCACCACCTCGTTCGAGCCCGGTGAGTACCTGATTACGTGCAACGAGTACTGTGGCTTGGGGCACCACATGATGGCCGCGACGCTGATCGTCGGGGAGGGCACATGATCCACAACCGACGACTCGCTACGGCTAACATCGGCGTCGCGGTCGGCGCCTTCGGCATCGCCACCTTCATGGCGCTGATGCAGTCCCTGTCGCGGGCCAGCCTCGACCTCCCAGGGCGCTCGGCGAAGATGTACTACCTGTCGGTGACGGCACACGGCGTGCTCATGGCGATCGTGTTCACCACGTTCTTCATCATGGGCCTGGGCGTTGCCTTCACCACGCGGGCGCTCGATCGCCCGCTCAAGTGGCCCAAGGTGGCGTGGGCCGGCTTCTGGATCGCCGTGATCGGCACCGCCATGACCGCGTGGGCCATCCTGTGGGGCAAGGCCTCGGTGCTGTACACCTTCTATCCCCCGCTCCAGGCGCACTGGGCGTTCTACGTCGGCGCCACGCTCCTCGTCGTGGGCTCGTGGGTGTGGGGCGCGGTGGTCGTTGCGACTTACCTGGCGTGGAAGAGAGACAACCCGGGCAAACCGGTGCCACTCGTTGTGTACGGCATTCTCTCCACGATCATCGTCTGGTACCTCGCGACGATCGGCGTCGCTGCGGAGATGCTGTTCCTGCTCATCCCGTGGTCGCTGGGCCTCACCGAGACCGTGGATCCGCTGCTGGCGCGGATGCTGTTCTGGTTCTTCGGCCACCCGTTGGTCTACTTCTGGCTGCTCCCAGCCTACGTCGTGTGGTATGCCGTGGTACCGAGAGAAGCGGGCGGCAAGTTGTTCAGCGACCCGCTCGCCCGGATGGTGTTCGCACTGTTCATCATCCTCTCGACTCCGGTCGGCTTTCACCACCAGTTCATGGACCCGGGGATCTCCGCCGGGTGGAAGATGGCGCACACGGTGACCACGTTCGCCATCCTGTTCCCCAGCTTCGTTACGGCGTTCACCGTGACCGCGTCCCTCGAGGTCGCCGGACGGATGCGGGGTGCCACCGGGCTGCTCGACTGGATCGGCAAGCTGCCGTGGGGGAACCCCCTGGTCGCGGCCGTGCTCCTGAGCATGTTGTTGTTCGCCATCGGTGGATTCGGCGGCGCGATCAACGCGGCGTTCGGCATGAACTCGGTGGTGCACAACACGGCCTGGATCCAGGGACATTTCCATCTGACCGTCGGCTCGGCCGTGGCACTCACCTTCATGGGCGTGTGCTACTGGCTGGTCCCGAAGCTGGTGGACCGGGATCTGGAGCTGGGATTGCTGGCCAAGTGGCAGCCCTATCTGTGGTTCCTGGGGATGATGTTCTTCTCGATCTCCAACCACATCACCGGGATCATGGGTATGCCGCGGCGCGTGTACGAGGCGAGCTACGGTGGGTCCGAGGCCGCCGCACAGTGGGAGGGCCTCACCCTGCTTTCCGCCGGTGGCGGCATTCTGCTGTTCCTCAGCGCGTCGTTCTTCCTGCTGGTCATGCTGGGTACGGTAACCGCCGGGAGAAAGGCGCAGCAGCCGGCACTGGAGTTCGCCGAGCCGCTGGAAGGCGAGCCCCGCAAGCTCCTGGTGTTCGACAAGATTTGGGCCTGGGTCGTGGCGGCCGTCATCCTGGTGGCTCTCGCGTACGCCTACCCGCTGGCCGACCACCTATCGATGGAGACGTTCGGGTCGCGCGGGTTCCAGCCGTTCTAGGCTCGCTGCGGATGATGTAACAGACGGGGGGAGCGCCAGGAGGTGCTCCCCTCGTTGCATCGGTGCGGCTGGCTCTGCTCTACAGCCACTGCTGGAACACCATCATTCCCACCAGGGTGAGCGCCGCGAGCAACGCCACACCCGCCTTGCGCCCGCGCTCGTACGCCTCCGGGAGGAGCTCCTCGAACACCATGAACACCATGGCGCCCGCAGCGAACCCGAGTCCGTAAGGCAGGAGCGGCGCAAACGCCCCGACGGCCAGATACGCCGGTACCGCCATGATGGGCTGGGGTAGCGACGACACAATGCTCCACCCGGCGCACCCCGCGACGGACACCCCGCGCGGTCGAAGCACCGCACTGATCGCCAGGCCCTCGGGAATATTGTGAACCGCAATGGCCACGACGATGACAAAGGCCAGGGTCACGCTTCCCCCAAACGACACCCCCACCGCCACGCCCTCCGCAAACGAGTGCACTGTCATGACGATGAGAATCAGCGCCATCGAACGCGCGCCGTGCCCATGCGCCTCCCCGAAGTGGATCTCCCGCGCCCGCAGGTACCGCTCCGTGGCGAGGATGAACGCGACCCCCACCACTCCCCCGAGGATGGTCTGCCAGGCGCCGAACCGGGTGCCCTCGGCGACGAGCCCGAAGCTCGCTCCGAGCATGAGCCCGGACGCGAGGGCGTTGGAGTACGCAATCGTGCGGGTGGAGACCGACCGAACGAAGACGAAGGGCACGGCCCCCAAGCCGGTCGCCAACGCCGTGAGGAGCCCGCAGCCAAGGACCAGCAGGACGGCGTCCATCAGATCCCCCGCCCACTCAACAGCACCACGATCCCCATGGCCACGATCGTCACCAGCGCGATGCTCCGAGGACCGGCCTGTCGGTAGCACTCGGGCAGCAACTCGAAGAGCACGAGAAAGACGAGCGCACCAGCCGCGACCCCGAGCGCCCAGGGAAGCACACTGGGTTCGGCCGCCACGATCGCGAACGTCACGACGGCGAGCAGCACCTGCGTCACGTTGGTGACGACCGCCAATCCCGAGGCGTCCGACAGCCGCACGCCGCGGCTCGTGAGCACGGAACAGAGCACCGTGCCCTCGGGCACGTTGTGCGCCGCGATGGCGAGCGCCACGAGGGCCCCGAACGGGAGACTCACCGCCATCGCCGCACCGATGGCCACTCCCTCTGCCGAGGAATGCAGGGTGTTCACCAGCAGGATCTTGTAGCCGTAGTCCGCGCTCATCTCCTCCAGTCGGTTGAGCTCGAGTTCGGTCGTGCGTGATACGGCGTGGGTCCAGTAGGCGAACGCGATGCCCATCAGCGCCCCAGCCGCGCCGGCGCCGGCGCTCAGGTCCAGCCCGGCCAAGAGCAGGGCGTAGGCGGCTCCCAGCATCAAGCCCGCCGCAAGCGCGTTGGACCAGCCTATCCATGCGATGGGCAGGCGCTGTCGCACCAGGAGCGGGGCCGCCCCGAGCGCAGCGGCGGCAGCCGCGAGGGATGAGTAGACCAAAACGGTGATAGTCGGGTCCAAGACGCTTCACCCGGCTGTTGTTAGGGACAGATTACCGCTCCTCGCCCGCGCACGACAGGTCTGGCCCCGCGCACCGGCCTCGAATAGCTTGTCGGGGTATGTCCTCGACCTCCCGAATCGAGTTCAGCGAGATCTGGCAGCGGGTTGAGCGCCTCTCACAGGCGACGATACGGATCACTGCTGAGCACGAGCTAGACAAGGTGCTTCAATCCGTCGTCGACTCCGCGCGCGAGGTCATCGGCGCGCGGTACGCGGCGCTCGGTATCCTCTCCGTCGACGGCGTGGAGTTCGAGACGTTTGTCGCCAGCGGGATCCCCCAGGCCCAACGCTCGAAGATGGGGGGCCCCCCAATCGGCAAGGGCGTGTTGGGGGCCGTCATCAAGGATCCCCGCCCCCTGCGGGTGCGGGATGTGAGCCGGGACCCTCGGGCATACGGCTTCCCAGACCACCACCCGCACATGCGGTCGTTTCTCGGCGTGCCAATCGTCGGCCGCACCGGCGCCATCGGAAACCTCTACTTCGCGGACAAGCAGGGGTCACCCGAGTTCACCAACGAGGATGAGTCCGTCGCCGTGATGCTGGCGGGCCACGCCGCCGTCGCCGTGGAGAACGCTCGCTCCTTCGCCGAGCGCGAGGGCCTGTTGAAGGAGCTTCGCTCCCTGCACCACTCGCGGGAGCGCTTCTTCGCAATGACCAACCACGAGTTGCGTAATGCACTCACGGCCGTGCATGGCTGGACCGAGCTGTGGATTCGGAAGACCGCTCCCGAGACGCCGCGGGCAGCGCTGGAGGTACAAGAATCGGCGGAGCGCGCGCTCACCCTGCTGGAGGACCTCCTCGATCTCAGCCGCCTCGAAGCCGACAAGCTGGAGCCGGTGATCAAGCAGGCGGACATCTGGACCGTCATCCAGGAGTCGGTGGCCACGGTGGAGCCGGCGGCGGAGCGCCGCGGCATCCGGGTGCGGCTCTCAGGTCCCGATGAGCCGATACCCGCACACACCGATCCGCAGCGGGTCAGGCAGATCCTCATCAACCTCCTGACCAACGCGGTGCGCCACTCACCGGTGGATGACGTGATTCAGGTCGAGCTCCGCAGCGACGACGGCACGTTGCGGTTCGATGTGGTCGACAACGGTGAGGGCATCGCCCCCGAGGCGCAGGCGGTGATCTTCGAAGCGTTCGAGCGGGCCGGCAGGGAAACGGAGCGCGGAACCGGATTGGGGCTCGCGCTGTCCCGCAAGCTGGCCAAGCTGTTGGGCGGCGACCTGCGGGTGGAGAGCACGCTGGGCAAGGGCGCCCGGTTCACGCTGCAGATCCCCCGAACCCTGGAATCGGCTTCATAAAGAAGAGTTAACGGTTTGTTTAACAACGAGTTAGCGAGCTCCGGCTAGGGTTAACCGCGATGCGGATTCTCGTGGTCGAGGACGACCGGAAGGTCGCAGGGTTCATCGAAATGGGCCTCCGCGAGGAGGGCTATGCCGTTGACGTCGCCAAGGACGGTGAGGAGGCCACCGTCTTCGCGCACATCAACGACTACGATGCGATCCTGCTGGACCTCATGCTGCCCAAGAAGAACGGGCTGCAGGTTGCGTCCGAATTGCGGCGGGAAGGGCGCAATACACCCATCCTCATGCTCACGGCGCGGGACGCGACCGAGGATGTGGTCCGCGGCCTCGACGCGGGCGCCGACGACTACCTCACCAAGCCGTTCAAGTTCGACGAGCTCCTCGCGCGACTGCGCGCGCTGGTACGGCGCGGTGGCGCGGCGCGGCTCGACCGACTCTCGTACGGTCCTCTCGAGCTCGATCGATTGAAGCACAAGGCTTGGGCCGGCGAGGCGCTGCTCGATCTCACCCCGCGAGAGTTCCAGCTCCTCGAGCATTTCATGCTGCACCCCGAGGACGTGGTGCGACGCACCGAGCTACTGGAGAAGGTGTGGGACATGCACTTCGACCCCGAGAGCAACGTGGTGGACGTGCACGTGGGCAATCTGCGACGCAAGCTGCGGGAGGCCGGCTACGACGGGTTTGTCCAGACCGTTCGCGGTGTCGGATTCTGCCTGAAGTTGGCCGGCGACCGAGGCTGATGTACTCTCTGCGCCGCACGCTCGCCGTGCGGTTTTCCCTCACAATCTTCTTCGCCCTCCTCCTGATAGCCTTGTGGGCGTACCTGGGCGCACAGCGCATCCTGCGTGAAGAACTCGACCGCGGGCTCGCCGCGTCGGCCCACATCGAGTCGGACGCGCTCGCGGCGGGGTACCCCATCGCCCAGCACTCCGAACCCGCGGACGTCGGCGAGTTCGTCGAGACCGTGAACCGCTTCGTAGTGGTGCGGGACACGAGGGGTGGGGTCGTGTCCGCCAACACCCCGCTCGCCACGAACCTCCCACTCGACACGGCGAGCTTCGCACGGGCCGTGACGGGTCGGCCCGTGTGGGTCACCCAGGAGTGGGGCGATCACAGGGTCCGGTGCTTCTACTGGGCAGCGCAGATCAGGGACCATGCGCAGCAGGTGGTCATCCAGGTGGGCGCCTCGCTGAGTCCGCTGGCCGCGGCCAACCGCGAGGTACTGTTCCTGCTGCTCGGTACGGTCCTGCTCGGGACCGTCGCAAGCTGGCTGGGGGCGGGATGGCTCGCTGGATCGAGCGTGGCGCCGGTAGAAGAGATCACCTTCCAAGCGAGCCGGATCGGACCGGCACAGACCGGCCAGCGCATCACCGAGCACGCAGACGTCCAAGAGTTCGCCGGGCTGATCGCGGTGCTGAACGGGATGCTGGACCGGCTCGACCGGGCCTTCGAGACGCAGCGTCGCATGATCGCCGACGCAGGCCATGACCTCAAGACGCCGCTCACCGCCATGCACGGCGAACTCGAGGTCGCCTTGCGCGGTGAGCGGCACCCCGCCGAGTACCGGGCGATCCTCACATCCGTGCTCGAAGAGGTGGACCATCTCGTTTCGCTGAGTAACTCGCTCGTGCTGCTGGCACGCCTCGATACCGGCACCCTGACACCCGAACGCATCGAGCGCGACGTGGCCGCCTTGGCGGAGCGCGCGGCGGGCAAGGCGCGGGCGCGAGCCGGCGAGCGGAAGATCAGCTTCTCGAATACCGGCCACGAGGCGGTCGCGCGGGTCGACGCTCAGATGATCGGGGTCGTACTGGATCACCTGCTCGACAACGGCATCAAACACACGCCGGAACGAAGCAGGGTGTTCCTGAGTGTGGCCGCAGACGACTCGTTGATCACCGTGCGGGTCGAGGACGACGGTCCGGGGATGGACGACGAGTCGCTACCGCACCTGTTTGAGCGGTTCTACCGCAGCGACGCGGCACGGAGCCGCGGCGGCGTGGCCGGGCTCGGCCTCACCATCGTCACGGCCATCGTGGCGGCACATGGAGGCACCATCGAGGCCGACAGAAGCACCCATGGGGGCCTGGGGATCACCGTGCGGCTTCCCCGTGCCACCGCCGCTGCATCCTGAGTCCTTTTCCAGCGATTCTTCACACTCGCTCCACGGCTCCTTCACGCCGGGTTACGGCTCGCTTCATAGAGCCCGGCCGATCTTGCGGCGAGCACGGGAGGCCAGGGAACGATGCGCACCAACGTGGGGAAGGCGGACGCGGTGATTCGGGGGAGCTTGGCGGTGGCGTTCCTCCTGGTGGCCGTGATCATGAATCAGGAACCGATCGTGTCGCTGGGCGCGGCCCTGTGCGCGATCCTCTTCGCTGCGACTGCCCTGACGCGGCACTGTCCCTTGTACGAGCTGTTTGGTCGTAGCACGCGCGCTCACCAGTCACACCCGCAACATCGCTAGCGTCGAGTACCATCAACGTCGACCGCTTCCAGGCCAATGCGGCTGGCGCGGGCTACGTGGTGCATCGTAATTTGAGGCTGCTGTTCGAAGGCAATCCGACGGCGTTCTAGCGATTCTTGGAGGGGTTCATGCAGCGAACACTTGGTCGGTTGGCACTGGCGGCTTGCGCACTCTTGCTGTGGAGCACGGCGGCAGCCCAGGAAACCCCCGAAGCCGTGACGCCGGAGGCGGTCTCCCAGGGCGAGAGCCTGTTCAAGGGAGCGGGATTGTGTTCGGCGTGCCACGGGGCGAACGCGAAAGGAATCCCGAACCTGGGCGCCGACCTCACCGACGACGAATGGCAGCACAGTGACGGCACCTTCGAGGGCATTCTCAAGTCGATCGTCGGGGGAATCAGCTCCGACAAGTCGTCCTCGGGCACCGTAATGCCGCCCAATGGCGGAAGCGCACTATCCGATGAGCAGCTCGAGGCGGTGGCGGCCTACGTGTGGAGCTTGAGTCACGGATAGTACCGGCGTGTGGGAGCGCACCCCTTCACAACCGGTCACCCACTCGCGTAGTTTGTAGCCTGTTACAGCAGGGGCGGGCGGCAGCCGCCCGCGCCGAGCACATACGGCACCTGTCAACGACAACTGCAGGAGTGAACAACACCGATGAAGATCCGGACTAGTGCGTTTCTGATGATGGTGGCGATGGCCTTCGGGTGCGGCGGCGGTGAGGGCGCCCCGGCCGAGGAAGCAGCGGAGAGCATGCCCGCCATGGAGGCGGCTCCGGTACAGGCTCCGACGGGTGAGGTCGACGCCGCGCTAGCGAGCGAGGGTGAGACCGCCTTCCAGCAGAAGGGCTGCGTGGGCTGCCACACGGTGGGCGGCGGCAAGCTCACCGGTCCCGACCTCCAGGGTGTGACCGATCGCCGCGAGTACGAGTGGTTCATGGCGATGGTGCTCAAGCCCGACTCCATGCTGCAGAACGACGAGGCGGCGAAGCAGATGCTCGCCGAGTACATGACCCCGATGGTGTACATGGGTACGACGGAGCAGGAGGCGCGGGCGATCTACGAGTACCTGCGCCCTTAGGGTAGGTACATCAGACACGCGGCGGGCCTGCGAGCCCGCCGCGTCAGCAACACCTAGGTCGGTCTGCCTCCACGCCGCTCATCACTGAGCACGTCCCCGACCGTGGTCTCCTCGAAGAACGTCGAGATCGCCTCGGACGCGTCCTTCCAGCGGTGGTGGACCGGGCAGGGATCGGCGCCGTCGCACTCCGGGCGTCCCATCAGGCAGCGCCGGTCCGGACCCACCCCGATGTTGTCGAACAGCGAAACTACCCGCAGCAGGGTGAGGTCCTGGGACCGCATGGCCAGCTTGAACCCTCCCTTCTTGCCCCGCGACGAGTCGAGGATACCGGCTCGCACCAGGTCATGGAGGATCTTTCCCAGGTAGTTCCGGGGCACGCCGATCTGCTCGGCCAGGTCGCTGGCCCGCATCGACTGATTCTCGGGCTGGCGGGCCAGGCATACCACCGCACGCAGCGCGTACTCAGCGGTTCCGGAGAGCACGATCGCCACCTCGCTGCTACGGGAAGGAAATCACCATAACCTCATGATAATATTGCTATTATGACCTCGGCAAGGTCCCCACGAGTATCCGTACTGCTGCCGTGCCGCAACGCGGCCGGGACGCTGGACGAGGCGTTGGCATCCCTGGCGGCACAGACGTTCACGGACTTCGAGGTCATCGCCGTGGACGACGGGTCCGATGACGCCACCCCCGACTCTCTCGCCAACTGGGCCCGGCGGGACCCACGCATCCACAGCGATCGTACACATACCCGGGGGATCGTCGCGGCCCTTTGCACGGCGGCAGAACGCGCGCAAGGCGAGCTGCTCGCGCGGATGGATGCCGACGACATTGCGATGCCCAAGCGGCTGGCGCGACAGGTCGCTTTCCTCGACGCCAACCCCGATGTGGCAGCGTGCGGGACGCGCGTCCGCTACATCCCGCGCCACCTCGTGCGCGACGGCGCGCGCCGCTACGAGCGCTGGATCAACGGCGTGGTGCTGCCCGACGAGATCGAGCGCGACCTGTTCGTCGAGTGCCCCATCCCGCACCCGAGCCTCGTCGTGCGGCGGGCCGCGTTCGAGCAAGCCGGCGGTTACCGGGACGCGGGGTGGCCGGAGGACTACGACCTGGTGTTGCGGCTGTGGCAGGAAGGACACCGTCTGGGGAAGGTCCCCGAGGTGCTCCTCGAGTGGCGCGAGGGTGGGGAGCGGCTGTCACGCACCGATCCCCGATACGGTGAGGACGCGTTCCGCCGCTGCAAGGTGCACTACCTGAAGCGGCGCGTCGCGGGGCGGCCGGTCGTGGTGTGGGGCGCGGGCCCCGTGGGCAAGGCATTTGCCCGCACCCTGCACGCCGCAGGAGAGCGGGTGGTGGCCTTCGTGGACCTCGACCCGCGGAAGATCGGACAGACCATCCACGCCGCGCCGGTGATCCGCCCGTCCGACATCGGTCAGTACCGCGGCGCCTACGTCGTGGGCGCCGTCGGCTCACCGGACGCCCGCGCGGAGATTCGCGAGGCGCTGGCGTCCGCGGGGTTTCGGGAGCCGGAGGAATGCTGCGCGGTCGCCTAGCTCACCGCGAGTGGTTGGGGGCACGAGGAAAGCCTCTCGCTCACCCGCGCTACCGCCCTCTCACCCTCCTGGGCACGAACCGCGGCACGCGCCGGCAGTACTCCTCATGCTCCTCCCCGAAACGATCCCGCAGCTCGCGCTCTTCCAGCAGTACGATCAGGTAGATGGTCGGCACGCTCAACACGAGCAGCACGTAGAGCCCTAGGAAATTCGCGAAGAATGCATACGCCGCCACGCAGAACAGAATCTCGACGTAGCGCGGGTGGCGGATGCGGCCGTAGATCCCCTCGGTGAGCAGCGTGCCGCGGTCGCTACCTTCGCGCCGCAGCTCCGGAACCCCGGAGAGGATCGCCTTGCTCAGGTACTTGCTCCGCTTCCTGGCAATCACGATCCCCACCACGAGGCACGCGACGGCCAGCACGATCAGCGGAATGCTGGTTCCGAGGTCCGAGCCCAGCAGCATGCCACGGGCCAGGTACAGCCCTACCATCATCGCGATGACCGGTCCCGTGAGAACGACGTACGTCCACGCGGGGCCGAAGCGGCGCCAAAAGCCGACGAACGGATGGATCACGAACCAGAGGAGCATCCCGGGCGGGAGCGAAACCAGAATGATCACCGCGACGACATAGCGAGCCGTGTTCATGCCACCAGCCGCCACACCTGCGCGACGAGAAAGCACACCGTGAGACCCATGAGCAGCGGCAGGACCGTCGCGACCGTCGTCCACCGCACGCTCCCCGTCTCTCGGTAGATCGTGTAGATCGTCGTCGAGCACGGGTTGTGCAGCAGGCTGAACAGCATCAGGTTGATTCCGGTCAACAGCGTCCAGCCGCCTGCTCGCAGCAGATCTCCCGTTACCGACGCGCTGTCCAGCTCGAACATCACCCCCGTGCCCTCTCCCATGCCCGCGGCACCCAACGTCATCACGGTGAGCATCAGCACGGTCGGGATGATGATCTCATTGGCCGGGATGGCCACGATGTATGCCAGGAGAATTACGCCGTTCAGCCCGATCAGGATGCCGAGCGGGTTGAGCCACGACACGAAGTGCTCGGCGAGGCTCGCGTCAGCCACGCTGATGTTCGACACCAGCCAAATCACCGCACCGGCCGGCGCGGCGAAGATCACGGCGCGCCACAGCACGATCAGCGTGCGGTCGATGAGCGACGTGTACAGCGTCTGCAACACGCGCGGCGGCCGGTATGGAGGGAGCTCCAGACTGAAGCTCGTCGCCTGCCCCTGTAGCACGGTGCGCGACAGCAGCCAGGAGGCGAGGAACATCGCCACGATACCCAACACCGCGATGCTGACCACCGCCGCTGCCGAGGCGAGCCCCGCCAGGTGGGCCGGAACCAGCGCGCCGACGAAGATCGTGGCGATGAGGATCTGGGTGGGCCAGCGCCCGTTGCACAGTGAGAAGTTGTTGGTGATGATCGCGATCAACCGTTCCCGCGGGCTGTCGATCACGCGCGTGGACACGACGCCGGCGGCATTGCAGCCGAAGCCCATGCACATCGTGAGCGCCTGCTTGCCGTGCGCTCCCGCTCGCCGAAACAGGCCGTCGAGGTTGAACGCCACGCGCGGCAGGTAGCCAAAGTCCTCGAGCAGCGTGAACAGCGGAAAGAAGATCGCCATCGGCGGCAGCATGACACTCACCACCCACGCCGTGGCGAGATACACTCCGTCGAACAGGAAGCCGGTGAGCCACCACGGGATCCCAATTCCCGCGGAGAAACCCGTGAGGGCCGGGTGGACGATGTCCAACAGCAACCATGCGAGGAACGCCGAGGGACCGTTGGCGCCGGCGATGGTGAGCCAGAAGACCACCGTCAGCACCAGCAGCATGAGAGGGAAGCCCAGCCACTTGCTGGTCAGCAGCCGGTCGAGTGTGCGGTCGAAGTCGAACTTCACGCGCCGGAGACCCGTGACGCCGCTCGCCTCCGCAATCCGCCGCGCCTCCGTATAGGCCGTCTCGGTGAGCCGGTCGTGGAAACTCGGATTCAGGGTCCAGCGAAGCTGCGAGGCTCGCTCCAGGATCTCCCAGGCCGCATGTGACGCCACGGCGCTCCGCGCGGGGTCCCGCGCATCTTCGACGAGACCCCCTTCCGTCAGGCTTCCGAGGTCGCCGGTGCGCACCGCGGCCTCGACCCGCGCGTCGGCATTGAGCAGCCGCAGCGCCACCCATCGCGCGTTGGGTAGGTCTGGATAGGCGCGCTGGATCGTATCTGCCAGGCTGCCCACGCTCGACTCCACCTCGGGCGGCAGGTCCTGTATGTGGAACGGCGCGGTCTCGATCACCCCCGACGCTATGCCGTCAATCGCCTCCAGCAGCCGTGGGATGCCTTCCCCTTGCCGTGCGGCCGTGGGGACCACCGGGACGCCCAGCTCTGTCGAGAGCTCTTGCGGGTCGACTGCCACCCCGTGGCGCTTCGCCTCGTCCACCAGGTTGAGGCACACCACGACGCGATCGGTGATCTCGAGAACCTGGAGCACAAGGTTGAGGTTGCGCTCCAGCCGCGTGGCATCCACCACCACGACGGTCACGTCGGGTTGACCGAAGAGAATGAAGTCGCGCGCAACCTCTTCGTCGGCGCTGCCCGCCTGGAGCGAGTAGGTGCCGGGCAGATCCACCACCTTGACCCGACTGTCGCGCAGCGCGAACACCCCCTCCGCCCGCGCGACCGTCTTGCCCGGCCAGTTCCCGGTGTGCTGCCGTAGCCCCGTGAGCTGGTTGAAGACCGTACTCTTGCCAGTGTTGGGATTTCCCGCCAGTGCGACAAGGTAGTCCCACGTGTCCGGCTTCAGGCCCAGCTGGACCAGGCTCTCAGCCCGATCGAGGGCGGGACGGTGGCATCCGGGAGCGGCGAGGCTGGCCATATCAGTTGCGGGTCACGCGAATCCAGCTGGCCTGCTCCCTGCGCAGCGCGATCAGCGCACCGCGAATGCGATACGCCACCGGGTCGCGCATCGCTCCTTCCAGCTCGGCGGTGATCACCGTTCCGGGCACCACGCCGAGATCGAGCAGCCGGCGCCGCTGGGGACCCTGGCACACCGGCGAGATCTCCAACACCGTTGCCTCCTCACCGGGGCGCAACGCGGTGAGCGACTCGAATGGCCCACGCTCCTCCTCCAACACGGGCACCGCCACCGTGACGTTGCGCGCTGCCACTGGCTCCAGCGCGAACTCCTCGCCGTCAGCCGTGAAGCGGATCGCGTCCGGACCGGCCGACACGATCTCGACCTGCGTGCGCGGGGCGAGACCGAGCCGCAAGAGCTGCTCGAAGATCTCGCGTGGCTCGTCTTCCAGATGGACAACCGACGCCCGTTGCCCGGGCCGCAGATCGGTCAGCGCGAATCCCGTGCGCGGGGGGATCTCCCCGTCTACGGTTGGAATCGGGTCACCGTGCGGGTCGTACCGCGGATCACCCATCGCCGCGGCGAGCCGCTCGACCTGCTCGCCGCTGAGGGTGTGCTCCCGGGTCTCGGCCTCGTCGTGCCAGTCGGCTGGCTGGACACCCGTGCGGTCGGCGAGATAGCGCTCCCACAAGCGGTGGGTGCGCAGCACGCGGAGCGCTTGGGTGCGACCGACCTCGGAGAGGGTGAGCGTCTCACCCTCCGAGCGGGCCAGGCCGAGCCCCTCGAGTCGCGCCACCAGTTCCGCCGCACGGGCGCGAGACATCTCCAGGGCGCCGGCCACGCTCTCCACGGTCGCGGGCTTCCCCGCGTAGTCGGCTTCGTGCAGGTGCTTCAGCGCATCTTCGACCCGAGCCCGCTCGGTGAGCCGCACCAGCCGGGCCAGGCGCGCCACGGCCCCCCGGCGCGGCCAGAAGACCGCGACCGACAGCGCGACAATCAGCCCGAAGATCAGCAGGGCGACTGCAGGATCCACCATGATTCCGTCATCCGCTCGTGTCCTTAGGTACGCCTAAACCCTGCCTCACCGGGGCACCCGCAGCGACACACCGGCGCCCACGAACCAGTCGTCTGCGTCGTCATCCAGACCCACCCCCCCGCTAAGGTCGAGCTGCAGGATGGGCAGCACCCGAACCGTGAATCCACCGTCCAGCAAGTGTGCCGCGAGCGGGCCTCCCGCCAGCGGCACGGTGCCGAATACCTCGCCGAACGCGCCAACTCGCTCCCCCAACGCGATGCCGAGGCTGAGCGTGTAGAGCCCCTGCGTCAGCGTCCGTGATTCACCGCTTTCCCGCCGCTCGCTGAGCCACGCGACGCCGACGTTGTAACTCAGGCTCACGACGTCGCTCAACTCGTGCGCCAGCGCGACCCGCAGCGAGGGGTCGACCCGGGTCGGGCCCAGTCCTTCGGTGGCGGTGGGGAGGAGCAGCTCACCCAGCAGCGCCACCGCCGGCTTGAGGCCCTCCCCGCGGAGGAGCTCGCCCTTGAAGCCGACCCCGAGGGGACCTGCGCCCTGCGTGGTCTCCGTACCCACCTTCAAGTGCCGCCACCCGGCGAACCCCAACCGGGCCTCCCACCCGCGCACGACTCCCACACGAGCGAGCGTCCCGGGAACACTGTGCAGCTGCACCGAACCGGCTTCGACATAGCTCCAGCCCAGCTCCAACTGCACGTATCCCGGCGCCACCGCGACCGGTGACTCGGTCTGATCGGGCCGGTCCGTCACCATCTCGCCTGGCGTCTGCGCCGGCGCGTGCGCGGGAAGCCCGAGCCACACGCACAGCAGCGTGACGAGCGTCGAGGGGAGGATGGCCCGCCTCCTGGACATCGGCGGCCCACGGCGCATGAGTTAGCTCTGACAAATATCTATATTAGGGTGCCCGAATTTGCAAGAGGTAACCCGGATTCCGGCCGGCCCCGGCCTCTCACGCTCCCAGGCCCCCGGCGGTCGCGCGGCGCCTGCCGGGGGCGGCGCAGCTACCATATCTTCCACCACACCTCAATCCGCTCGACCAATGGAACCGTTCAAGATCAAGACCGTCGAGACGATCCCCTTCACCACGCGCGCCGAGCGGGAAGCGGCGCTCGCGGAGTCGGGCTACAACGTCTTCAGCATTCCCGCGCGGCTCATCACGATCGACCTGCTCACCGACTCCGGCACGTCCGCGATGTCGGATCAGCAGTGGGCGGCACTGATGGTGGGCGACGAGTCGTACGCCGGGAGCAACAACTACTTCCGCTTCGAGGAGACGGTACGGCGCATCACCGGGTACGAGCACGTGATCCCGACGCACCAGGGACGCGTGGCCGAGAACCTGCTGTTCACCACCGTGGTCAAGAAAGGCGACCACGTTCCCAACAACATCCACTTCGACACCACCCAGGCGAACATCGAACACAACGGCGGGGTCGCGGTGAACTGTGTGATCGATGAGGCGTACGATCCCACAGCGGACATCCCCTTCAAGGGGAACATGGACATCGCCAAGCTCGACAGGGTGCTGGCGGAGGTGGGACGCAACCGTATCCCGCTGGTGATGCACACCATCACCAACAACTCGGGGGGCGGGCAGCCGGTCAGCCTCGAGAACGCGCGCCAGGTGTCGCAGTGGTGCCGCGCGCACGGCATCCCGTTCATCTACGACGCCTGCCGCTTCGCCGAGAACGCCTACTTCAACAAGGTGCGCGGCGGTGCGGACGGCGAGATCCCCGACATCGTGCGGCAGTTCTTCTCCCTGGCGGACGGTTGCACCGTGTCGGCCAAGAAGGACGGGTTGGTGAACATGGGTGGGTTCGTAGCGCTCAACGACGCCGCGCTATCCACGCAGATCACCAACATGCTCATCTTGATCGAGGGCTTCCCCACGTACGGGGGCCTGGCCGGCCGCGACCTGGAGGCGATGGCGCAGGGGTTGGAAGAGGTGCTGGACGAGCGCTACCTAGCCCATCGCATCGGCCAGATGCAGCAGTTCGGTCAGCGCCTGACGGACGCCGGTGTGCCGATCGTGCTCCCCGTGGGCGGTCACGCCGTGTATCTCGACGCCAAGCGGTTCCTGCCACACATCCCGCAGGAGCAGTTCCCCGCGCAGGCACTCACCTGCGCGCTGTACCTGGAAGGTGGGATTCGCGGCGTGGAGATCGGCGGGCTCATGTTCGCAAGTCACGGAGAGTGGCCCGAGCTGGAGCTGGTACGCCTGGCCGTGCCGCGCCGGGTCTACACGCGGAGCCATCTGGACTATGCCGCCGACGTGTGCGCCAAGCTCTACCGCGAACGGGAATCCATCCGCGGGCTCGAGATCATCTACGAGGCGCCCGTGCTGCGGCACTTCACGGCGCGGCTCGAGCCAGTTACGTAGCTCGGAGCGGTTACCGGGAAGGGAACCCCGCCACAGCGCTAGCACCCCTGGTTCTGTCAACCACCATCCGTGCACTCGGGAGGTATGGCAATGCTGAAGGACTTCAAAGAGTTCGCCATGCGCGGCAACGTCATCGATATGGCGGTCGGCATCATCATCGGCGGTGCCTTCGGCACGATCGTGAAGTCACTGGTATCCGATGTAATCATGCCGCCTATCGGTTGGATGCTCGGCAACGTCGACTTCTCCAACCTCTTTCTCACGGTCGCCGACGGGGATCCCGCGGGGCCGTATACGACGCTCGTTGACGCCCAGGGTGCCGGCGCTGTCACGATCAACTACGGACTGTTCTTCGACAGCGTTGTGAGCTTCCTGATCGTGGCGTTCGCGGTATTCCTCTTGGTGCGCAGCATCAACGCGATGAAGCGCAAGGAGGAGGCGGCACCGCCGCCGCCTGACAAGAAAGACTGCCCGCACTGCTTCTCGACGATTGCCATAAAGGCGACGCGTTGCCCCAACTGTACGTCGGAGCTCAAGGCGGCATAGCAGGAAGTTGACGCAGGGGGACGCGTAGCGGCCCCCTGCGTCGGGCTTTCGGCGGGGCGTACGAGGAGTACTGCAGAGAGGTGCCGCGCTGGCTCTTGCCGCCCCTGCGACCAGTCGCCCCTACGGCTCCCGCCGATCCACCCGCTTGAGGAACTCCTGGGTGAAATCCGCCTCGCCCTTCCGCTCCCGGGCTAGCAGCTCACGCATTCCCGCAAGCTCCTGTTGCGCCGCTTCGGCGGCGGGCGTACCCGGAAACCGCTCGCACAGAAGCGTGAGCTCGGGGATTGCCCGGCGTGGCGTGCGGAGCTTGTGGATGTAGAGCTCGATGAGCTCCTGCGAGATCACCAATCCCTGTAGGCCCTTGAGCTGCGACTCCGCCCGCGCCCGCTCGAACCAGTGCGCGGCCTCGTCGTACCGCTCCATGTGGTCCCGCATTAGTCGGGCCAGCCGGAAGTACGGCTCAGGGTCCTCGGGGTGCTCGAGGCATGCTGCTTCATAGGCAGCCGCGGCGTCCTCGTACTTCCCCTGCGCCACGAGCGCGTCGGCCCGGGAGTACTCGCGCCGCACCGCGGTACCGGTCGGGTTGTAGAGCGCCTGCGCGGCACGGGCGGCCGAGCGCGCCGCAATCTGGCTGAATCCCACGGCGACCAGGATAGGCAGGACGAATCCGACGACCGCGAACAGGAAGGGGTTGCCACCCAGTTTGGCCGCGAGGAGCACGCCGGCGGGGATGCCGCCGAAGAGACCGGCGAACGAACCCAACGCCACCGCCTGAAGAAGGTAGGAGCGCTCGGCAGCGTCGATATCCTTGAGACGGCCCATGCCATATAGGGCTGCACCCACCACCCGCCGTCAAGCGTGGATCGAGTCGGCTGGTCGCCGGTCAGCCCTCGCACCATCTTAGCGGCACACGAGCCGCGACCGGCGGTCGCGGCGTGGGCGGGAAGGAGGTGGTCCGTGAGAACGATCGGCCTGCTGGGCGGAATGAGCTGGGAGTCCACCCAGATCTACTACAAGCTCATCAACGAGGCAGTCCGCGACCGACTGGGCGGGCTGCACTCCGCCGAGTGCGTGCTCTACAGCGTGGACTTCGAACCGATCGAGCAGCTGCAGTCGAACGGCGCGTGGGAGGCAGCCGGGGCGATTCTGGCCGATGCCGCGCGCCGGGTGGAATCAGTCGGCGCCGACTTCCTGGTGCTGTGCACCAACACCATGCACAAGGTGGCTCCGCTGATCGAAGCGGCGATCGAGATCCCCCTGCTGCACCTCGCCGACGCCACGGGCGAGGCCGTGCGAAGCGCCGGCTTCCAGACCGTCGGTCTCCTCGGCACCCGGTTCACCATGGGAGAGGACTTCTACCGCGGTCGACTCACGGAGCGCCACGGCCTCGAGGTGCTTGTTCCCCCCGAGCCCGAGCGTGATTTGATCGACCGGGTGATCTTCGAGGAGCTGTGCGTGGGGAAGTGCCTGGATGGCTCCCGTCGACAGTACTTGGACATCATCCATCGCCTCGCGCAGCATGGTGCCGAGGCAGTGATCCTGGGATGCACCGAGATCTCACTTCTCGTCAAGCCGACGGACACTTCGGTGCCGCTGCTCGACACCACGGCCATCCACGCCGAGAAGGCCGTGGCGTGGGCGCTGGCCTAGAAGTGCGTGGAGTACTGCCCGCCGGCGACAAGCGTCCAGTCCATCTCGAGCTGCGGACCGTCCAGGTTCTGATAGAAGGGGATCAGGCCCTCGACCGCGAGGCGCAGTCCCTTGAAGAACCCGCTCATGATGTACGTGTTGAGTCCCATCCCCACTTCGGCGCGCGTGAACGCCCTCAGCAGTGGATCGGCAGTGGGCACGAACGTCGGGTCCAGCACCGGGTCCGCGCCCTCGATGTTCTGCTGCCGCGTGATCACACCCCGCAACGACGCACTCACCTCCGGAATGAACTTGTACGCCAGCCACCCGGTGCCCATGTACGTGTTCCCCAGGGTGTAGCTACGGCTGTTCGTGCCCAGCCGGAACGTGCCCAGACCCTGCAGCCCCCACGACAGGTGCGTGATCTGGCCCAGGTAGGTGAGCCCTCCGGTTACGTCCCACGTACCCGACCCCGTCTGCATCGGATAGGGCAGTTGCTGCACGTCGGGTGCACTCGCCGGGGTGACGTCTTGTTTGTTGATGGAGCCGGTGGGGATGCCGAGCGCAAGGTTGAGATGGACACTCTGGCGATCCCACGTGGGGAGCCGGATCAGGCCGCCGAGCTTGATGTCGCCCAGCCCGCGTGACACGGTGGTGAACGTCCGGGCGTTGCGCGCCATGTGATCCATCAGGTTCTGGAGCACCGGGACCATGAGCGTGAGCGTCACGAAGTCGGCCGGCGCGTACATCACCCCGAACATGTGCATCTGCATCGGCATGCTCGTGGGCGTCACCGTGAACTGGTAGTCGCCGTCGGGGTCGACGATGGACCAGTTGGTGACCTTCTCGGTGCCGACGCGGCTGTCCTCCATGACCATGTACATGTAGCGATAGGACAGCATGATCTCGCCGGCATGATGCGTATGGTCGCCCATCACGCCGAGCGGCGCGTGACCGTCGGCGCGGGAGGAGGTCCATTGGGCGTGGCCGAGTGATGCTCCACCCAGCAGCAGCGAGACTATCAAGAGAGTCGTACGGATCATTGACGCAGCGCTCGTTCGCGGGTCGAGTCACGGGTATTCAACGGAGGGCGATCAGTCTAAGTTCCGGCTCAGGTCCTGGCAAGGAGGTTCGATGCGGTCGGTCGCCATTTCGCTCGGTGCTGCGGTGCTGCTGAGCGTCGCCACTACGCCGGTAGGCGCTCAGCTCAACTCGATTCCCGTGTACACGTCCCCCAAGGGCGGCACCGGGATCTCCGTCTTTGCCGATTACGGCAAGGGACTCAACGAGGAGTCGGGGAAGAACCGTGCCCTCGCCGCCCGCGCGGTGATCGGGCTGGCGATGCTCCAACTCGGGGCAGGGATCGGTACGGTGAACCCGGAGATCGCCGGGGAGCGCCAAGACAGATTCCAGTGGATGGCCACCGCCGCACTGCGCCTCATCGGCGGAGGCGTCATGCCCTTGGCCGTGAACATCCAGGCCGGATACGGGCGCGTCGAGATCGCCCAGGACTCGACGGAGGTCAACATCCCGATCAGCGTGGGTGTGGGGCTGAGCCCGCCCCTCCCGGGGTTCTCCCTCGAGCTATGGGCAGCTCCCCGATACTCGGTGCGCGACCTGAAAGTAGGTGATCTCAGCGTGAGCCAGAACGGGTTCGGCATCTCGGCAGGGGTAAACCTCGGATTCAGCATGGGGCTCGGCGTGTACGGCGCACTCGACTGGGAGTATCTCGGCGAGGAAACCGGCAGCGTTTTCGATCTGCCGTCGACCAAGCCCGCGATCTTCGGGGTCGGTGTCAGTTACAACTTCAAGTTGCCGGGAGGGGCCTGACGGAACGGTTGCACGGCCGCTCGTGCTACGGAATTACCGGAGCGCAGAGCGCCGGGGCTCTTTCTTGACCATCCCGACACGTCAGTCTCGAAACACCCACTCGTCTCCGTTCGTATCGGTCAGCAGAAGCGTGACACCGTCGGTACGGCCTGAGAGAGTCTGGCCCATGTCGTTCTCAATGGTGATGTCCTGCCTCGCCAGGGTGTAGGTGCAGTAGCCGACGAGGCTGCCGCCGAGCACCTCGAGACCGGTACTGCACGTGAGATCCTCCCTCAGGTTCATCCAGCCGCTGAAAATCGCGACTGAGTCGCCCTGGATGGCGACCAGGTTGGGTAGCCCCCGGCCGTTTACCCAGACGAGGCTGTAAACGCCAGCCACGTCATCGGGACCGAACCCGTTGCCGCAACTCGCAAGCACGACGGCACAGCAGGTTGTCAGCAGCACCGGCCGGAGAAATCGCCGAATGGTGGTCGCTCCTGCGCGGAGGGTCGCGAGGCTTGGGCCGGCGAGCGGCTCAGATGACACCGCCCGTGGACTCCTAGAATACCGCCTAAGCCGCCAAGGGGTTCCCGAACGGCTGAGAAGCAAAGGTCGCCAGGGACAGGAGACTCCAGGAGCCCCGCGCGGCGACGCCAATGGCAACCGCCTATATTCCCACCCGACAATGAGTTGGCGATCACGCCCGAGCGAGGAGAGGAGTGATGGGAGTGCTGCGGGGACTCAGGCCGGTCGACTACCTGCTCGTCGTCTTCAATGCCGGCTTCGGGCTGCTGTGGCTCACGACGCTGTGGCGCAGTCCGGCCGCCCCCTGGCTGGTCGCCGCACACGCCGCCGCCATTGCACTTTCCGTCCTGGCCGGACGACTCGGAGACAAAGCGTCGGCCGTGGGCCGTGCCCTGCGGGACCTCTACCCCATCGTGCTCATCGCGCTCTACTGGCTCGAGATGGGCCTGATCCGTCACACCTTCTACACGAGCACGTTTGACGCGCCGATCGCGGCGGCCGACGTCTGGCTGTTCGGGCGGCACCTGCAGGAGGTGTGGGCACCCGCCATGCCGCAGCTCTGGTTCAGCGAGTTCATGTTCGCGGTGTACTGGGTCTACTACCCGATGGTCTTCCTCACGCCGCTCGTGCTGGTGCTGCGGAAGCACCCGCAGACTCAGCATGTGATCTTCGCCACGACCGTGGCGTACCTCGCTTGCTACACCATGTACGCCATTCTGCCCGTCGACGGACCGAGCCACACCGTGCAGCGCTTTCAGGGACCGCACACCGAGGGGTTCTTCTATCAGTTGGTGATGTCGGGAACGCATGCCGCCGACTCCATGGGCACGGCCTTCCCCAGCTCGCACGTGGCGGGGGCGGTCACCGTGGCGCTGTTGGCGGTCGCTTGGTTCTCACGACCCTGGGCGGTGCTGTTCATCCTGGGCGCGCTGGGCGTCACGCTCTCGACTGTCTACACCCAGGGGCACTTCGCGATTGACTCGGTGATCGGAGTGGTCTTCGCGATCGCCGTCTACTTCCTCGTGACGCCCCCGCTGGAGCGGGCCTTCAGCGGCAGGCCATTCGTCGAGCCGGTGTCGTCACGCTCCTGAGTCACGAGCGAGGACTCGAAGTGGATTCCTAGGCAAGCCAGCGATCCCGATGTTCCGCGACGAATGCGTCATCGGTGAGGTGAGGATACGCGGCGAGTACCCGATTGATCTCTTCCGTCTGGCCCGGAGACAATCTCTCGTCCTGCCGGATGCACCACGTGCCCTCCAACAGTCCCTGGCGGCGCAGCACCTCGTGGATTCCGGGGAGACATCCCGCGTAGCCGTTGGCGCCGTCGAAGATCGCGCCGTTTGCGTCCGTCAGTTCGGTAGCGAGCGTGAGCAGCCCGGGCGGCGCCGACTTCCCGCTTGTCACGATCTCCCGACACTCGGCGTGCAGCTCCACCGCACGCTGTGTCCACACAGCCCATTGGCCCAGTAGGCCTCCGACGAACTGCACGGCAGGGCCGGCCCCGAAGCGGAACTCCGTGAGCAGGTCCAGCAGAATGTGGTCATCGTTTCCGGTGTACAGCGCGACGTCCGCCACGCGTCCCGATTCGGCCACCACCCGCACTACCTCCGCTGTTCGGTGGCGGTCGAACGGGGCGACCTTGATGGCGACGAGGTTCTCGAGCTCCACCAGGTCGCGCCAGAACGCGCCGGGGAGATCGCGACCGCCCACCGCCGGCTGCAGGTAAAACCCCATCACCGGCATGATCTCGCAGACCGCGCGAACGTGGTCGACCAGCTCTGCGAGTGAGCGCTGCTCGAGGCCCGCGAGCGAAACGAGGGCCACATGATATCCCAACTGCTGCGCCAGAGCCGCCTCCAACGTCGCCTGCCGCGTATCGCCCACGACGCCGGCGATGCGGATCACGGAGCCGGGGGCCGGCTCGTGAGCGTCCACCGTACCGGCGGCAAGTGAGATCACGGGCTCGTACAGACCCACGGCCGGGTCGTGGATCGCGAATTGGGTAGTGTGGACACCGACGGCGATCCCCTTCGCACCGGCATCCAGGTAGTAGCGGGTCAATGCCGCCTGGCGCCGCTCATCCAGTCGCAGGGCAGACGTCAGAGCCAACGGGTGGGCGGGGATCACCCCCCCTTCCAGCAGTTTGGCTCGTGCGTCTAGCGGCATCAGAACTTCCCCTCCCGCTCCTCGAAGTGCGTGGGCAAGCCCAACGACGCCTTGCCTTCACGCACCCATTCCGCCACCCAGTGAATCAGGGTATCCACCGACAGCGTGGGCGGCCCGAACAGCTTCTGGCAGCGGGCGGCATCGCTGAGCAGCGCGGTAGAGGCCTCCTCACCGGTGAACACCGGCTCTCGGCTCAGCTGCTCGCCCAGTTGCTCGGCCAACCCTCTCACCGAGAGCTTCTCGGGACCGGTGGCGTTGAGGGTGAGTGGCGGCACTCCGCAGTGCGCGAGCGACCGCAGAGCGATGGCGTTGGCGTCGCGTTGCCAGATGACGTTGAGGTACCCCATGGTCAGATCCACGGGCGCTCCCTGCCAGATGCGGTCGGCCAGATCGCGCAACACGCCGTACCGCAGCTCCACGGCGTAGTTCAACCGCAGGATCGTGAGCGGTGTCTGCTGACCCTCCGCCAGGAAGGTCACCACGCGCTCCCGCGCCACCACCGACTCCGCGTACTCTCCGATCGGCCCCAGCGGATCGGTCTCGACCGACCCGGCTCCGCTCACCGGAGCCAGTGGGTACACATTGCCGGAGGAGAACACCACCGTCCGCGACGTGGGGAAGCGCTGCAGCACCATGCCCGGCAGCACGGCGTTCAGCGTCCAGGTGGTCGTGGGGTCATCAACGGTGCCGAACTTCTGGCCGGCCATGAACACCACGTTGGGAGTGTCCGGCAGGCTCGCCAGCGCCGTAGGATCGAGTAGATCACACGCAACCGTCTCGACCCCCGCGTCCTGCAGCGCCTCGGCCACGCCCGGGGTGCTGAAGCGGGACACCGCCATGACACGCCGCCGGATACCCGCCTGCTCCGCGGCACGATGAGCCAGCCGGGCCAGGCTCGGACCCATCTTCCCTCCGGCGCCGAGGACGACCAGGTCCCCCTCGAGCTGCGCCGCAGCCGCGACATCGGCGTCCTCCGGTCGCGACAGGCGCTCTTCGAGCTCGGCTACGGTGTTCGGGGGTGAGGTGATCGGAACCTCCTCGTCGTACCAGAACATATCCTCCGAGCCCTAGTCTGGCCGAGCCGCTGTCCGACGTTGCATCTCCGTCGTACCGGTCCGGTAGCGGAGGGCGGCATGCCGAGGGTAGACGCGCTCACCCTCCTTACCACACACCGTACCCACCCGTAGCTTGTCCCTATCCACCACCCCAGAGGTAAACATGCGCGCCATAGCCCTACTCCTCTGCACCCTTCTGGTCGCTGGTTGTTACCCGCAAGCCGGTACGACCGAGGCAGACGTGGAGGCGATCACGGCGGTGTTCGCTGAATTCGACGCCGCCGCCACCGCAGGCGACGCCGACCGCATCCTGGCACTGTACGCCGGCGACGTCGCGAGCATGCCGCCGAACTCGGCCCCCCGCATCGGGACCGACGCGATGCAAGCATCAATGGAGGAATTCATCGACCAGTACACCTCCGAGCTCACGTCACGGGTCGAAGAGGTCGAAGTGTCGGGCGACATGGCTTATGCTCTCGTCTCGTGGGAGCAGAGCATGACACCCAAGGCCGAAGGCGACGCCACACATGAGCAGGGTAAGTGGATCGTCGTCTTCAAGCGGCAGCCCGACGGCTCGTGGAAGTGCTGGCGCGAGATGTGGAGCACCTACGAGCCGGCTGAGATGTAGGAACTACCCCTACTCCACAGCCCGCGAACACGGCGCAGGGTCCCCGTTGCAGGGACCCTGTTTCGTTGCGGGGCAGTGCCCCTGGCGGCTCCTGTATCTCAACCAAAAAGACCTCCGCGCTATCTTACATCGTCGCAGGGGTCACCAGACAACGTGCCACGGAGGGTGGACGCCAATGGGCGGCGACGGCAAGCAGATGAACGTCTTCGAGCGCTACCTGAGCGTGTGGGTGGCGCTGTGCATGGTCCTCGGGGTGGCTATCGGGAAGCTCGTCCCGGGACTCGTAGGCGCACTGCGAGACCTCGAGTTCGGGGACAACAGTCACATCAACGTCCCGATCGCCGTGCTGATCTGGCTGATGATCTACCCAATGATGCTCAAGATCGACTTCACGTCGATCCTGAACGTGGGCAAGCGGCCACGTGGGTTATTCGTCACCCTGTTCGTGAACTGGCTCGTGAAGCCGTTCTCCATGGCCTTCTTCGGGTGGTTGTTCTTCAAACACCTGTTCCTGCCTCTCATCGGTCCCGAGCTGGCAAGTCAGTACATCGCGGGCGTCATCATCCTCGCCGCTGCGCCCTGCACCGCCATGGTGTTCGTGTGGTCGTACCTGTCGGACGGCGACCCTGCCTACACGCTGGTCCAGGTGTCGGTGAACGACCTCATCATGCTGCTCCTGTTTGCGCCCATCGTGAAGTTCCTCGTTTCGGGCGCTTCGGGACTGGAGGTGCCATTCGAGGTGTTGCTTTACTCGGTCGTGATCTTCGTGGTGATTCCCCTCGTGGCCGGATCCCTGAGTCGGCACTTCCTGATTCGCCACAAGGGTATCGAGTGGTTCGACCAGAACTATGTAGCTCGCTTCGCGCCCGTGACTGTGCTCGCACTGCTCGCCACACTGGTCCTGATCTTCGCCTTCCAGGCCGAGAACATCACGACGCGCTGGTTCCACGTGATCCTGATCGCGATCCCGATCCTGATTCAGGTCTACTTCAACTCATCCCTCGCCTACGGGCTGATGCGGCTGTTCCGCGTTCCCTATGCGGTGGCCGCGCCCGGGGCGCTCATTGGCGCATCCAACTTCTTCGAGCTGGCGGTGGCGACGGCGATCGCGCTGTACGGAGCGGGATCGGGTGCTGCACTCGCGACGGTCGTGGGGGTGCTGGTAGAGGTTCCGGTGATGCTCTCGGTGTGCCGCGTCTGCGTCGCGACGAAGCACTGGTTCGAGCCGCAGGCGGCTTAGGGATCCTGCCGGGAGAGCTCCAGCTCCACCTGCACGCCAACGTGGTCCGAAAGGTGCGCGCCAGGCTCGTCGAGCACGGTGCGGGCATCCTTCACCGACCACGCGTGCGCCACCCCCGATCGCGTCAGCACGTAGTCGTAGCGCGCGTCCGTCTTCGTCTCCTGGTACGGCAGCGCCGCGTAGCGATTGCGGCTGGGTACCCAGGTAGCCGTGCGGCGGGCCGGCGTCGGGTTGGGTGGCTGCGGATCGGTGAAGCCCGCCTCGACCAACGTGGCATACTCCGGCGTGAGAGGATTCTCCGGCCCTGCGGGCTCCGGGTACCCGACAGTCGGTGAGGTGTTGACGTCCCCCGCAAGCACCACAGGACTGCCATTGGCCTCCGCCTTCACGGCCTCCAGCAGCGGCGCGAGCTGGGCGCAACGCACGTGTGCATGCTTCCGCTTGGTCCCCGCATAGAGATGGAGGGCAAGCACCGTCACGCGTCCCAGCGGGGTGTCGAGATGTAGGATCATCCCGCCCTTGTGACCAATCCGCTCGTCGGGCTTCGAGCCCACATCGTGCGGGTGCCGGATGAAGCAGCTGCCGCTGATCGGCAGGCGCGAGAGCACCAGCAGACCCCCCGTCTCGTCGATCCGCACGAGCCGCAGGATGCAGCGGGAGTGCATCGCGTCGGGCGTCGTCTCGTAGGGAGGGCACAGCTCCTGCAGCACTCTGCGCCGGGCCCGCACATCGAACATCTCCTGCAGCACGATCACATCGGCATCGAGCGCGGCGAGCGCCTGCGGCAGCCGCCGCATACGGCGTCGCTTCTGCTGCGACGGTATGCTGACGGGCAGCGCCCACGCGTTGAACGTGACCACCCGGAGTGAAAGCGTCTCCGTCATGACCGCGAAGGATAACACCTCGGGCCTGGCCGTTGACACCGTCGCGTCGGGCGGCTCTGGTAGTAGCATGAGAACGCGCGCTGGCCGGACGATCGCGCTCGCGCTGCTGGCGTGTGTGACTCTATCCACCGCCTCGCAGGCGCAGGAGCGCTTCCCCTACAAGCTCGATCCGTGGCTCGACGGCGGCCTCACGGCCGGGGGCGTCGCCCTCGTTGCCGGGGCCGTCGCGGTCTATCAGGGTCAGGACCCCCTCACGCCGGACGAAATCGCGGCGCTCGACCCGGGGGACATCAATGGATTCGACCGCTCCGCCACCGAGCAGTGGTCAACGACTGCCGCCAATGTGAGCGACGTGCTCATCTGGACCATGATGGCCGCGCCCGTCGGCCTGGCGGTCGCGACGCCGGGCTCGCGGCAGTCCTGGACCGTAGCGGCCATGTGGGGGGAAGCGCTGCTGCTCAACAACGGTCTGATGCAGCTGCTCAAGGGCGTCACCAACCGCACCAGGCCCTACGTCTACAACGACGACCCGGACATCCCCGACGAGCTGCGGGTCGAGATCAGCGCCCGCCGCTCGTTCGCGTCCAGTCACACCGCCAACGCCTTCGCTTCGGCCGTGTTCTTCAGCTCGGTCTACGCGAAGCTCCATCCCACCTCGTCGGCGAGGCCCTGGGTGTGGGCGGGCTCCCTCACCCTCGCCGCCACCACTGGTTACCTGCGCTATCAGGCCGGCAAGCACTACCCCACCGACATCATTGGCGGGGCGCTCATCGGCTCGCTGATCGGATGGGGCGTGCCCACGCTCCACGAGGTCGCGGGCGTGAACCTCACCGTGGCTCCCTCGGAGAACGGCACCGCCATCGGGGTGATGCTGCGGCACTGAGCGCGGCGGGAACCGCGTACCTTCCGCAGGCGCCTCCCGCCCTTTTGCGTCGCCCAGTTGGGCCTGATAGCTTCGACGATGACCAGTCTCCCCAACACCGCATCTCCGCTATGCAGCAAGCTCCCATTTCACTCTTCCCTATCTCACGCAACGGTGCCTGACACATGTCACTTCGCAAACTCCCACTGTTAGCGCTCACCGTCGCCGCACTCCTTCATCTCACCGCGACGGCGTCCCTCGCACAACAGCTCACTAGTGCCGAGATCGAACAGTACGGCGAGGCAGAGGCCCCGCAGGCTGTGGAGTTGTTCCGCGAGTACCTCCGGATCCCCAACGACGCGCACTTCCCCGATGACCTCCGCAAGGTCATCGACTGGCTCACCACCCGGTTCCAGGAACGCGGGTTCAGCACCGAAGAGCTGGAGACCGGCCGCATCCCGATCCTGCTGGCCGAGCGGACGTTCCCCAACGCCGAGCGCACGCTGCTGGTCTACCTCCAGTCCGACGGGCAGCCGGTGGATCCGTCCCGCTGGACCCAGGAGTCGCCGTACGAGCCGGTGCTGCGCGAGCGCGGCGACGATGGCGAGTGGCACGACATCCCGTGGGACCGATTGAGCGGTGAGTGGGATCCGGAGTGGCGCATCTTCGCGCGCTCGACCTCCGACTCGAAGGGGCAGAACGTCAAGTTTCTCGCGGCGCTCTCAGCAATGGATGCCGCCGCGGTCACGCCCGACTTCAACATCAAGGTGATCGTGGATTCCGAAGAGGAATTGGGGTCGCCCAACCTGCCAGCTGCGGTCGAGCGGTATCGCGACGCGCTCGCCGCCGACATGCTGGTCATCTTCGACGGCCCGCGTCACCCGACCAATCTGCCCACGCTGACGTTCGGTGCGCGTGGCATCGCCACGATCACGCTCACCGTATACGGTCCCCGCGTGCCGCAGCACAGCGGGCACTACGGCAACTGGGCCCCGAACCCGGCGTTCCGCCTCACGCAGATTCTCGCGTCCATGAAGGACGAGTTCGGACGCGTGACCATCCCGGGCTTCTACGACGGAGTCGTGCTCGATGACGCCACGCGGGCCGTGCTCGCGCGCGTGCCCGACGACGAGACGGCAATCAAGCAACAGCTCGGCATTGTCGAGACCGATAGCGTCGGCGCGACGCTCCAGGAAGCCCGTCAGTACCCGTCGATCAACATTCGCGGCATGGCGTCGGGCTGGGTGGGTGAACAACGCCGCACCATCGTGCCGTCCTTCGCCACCGCCGAGATCGACGTGCGCCTCGTGAAGGAGAGCGACCCCGAGCGTCTGCTAGGCCTCCTTCGGAGGCACATCGAGGGCCTCGGCTATTACGTCATCGATCGTGAGCCAACCGAAGCGGAGCGCCAGAGCCGACCGCGGATCGCCACCTTCACGTCGAACATCTCGTACGCTGCCTACCGCACGGAGATGGACTCAGACATCGGACATTGGCTGACCGATGCAATGGTACACCTCTTCGGCGAAGAGCCGATCAAGATCCGCACGAGCGGTGGGTCCATTCCCATCTCACCGTTCGTGGCCACGCTCGACGTGCCGGCTGTCACCGTTCCGACCGTGAATCCGGACAACAACCAGCACAGCCCCAACGAGAACCTGCGGCTCGGCAACTTCGTGGAGGGAGTCCAGGTGATGCTGGCGATCCTCCAGCAGCCGATGCGGTGAGGCGGTGGTCACGCCGGACGACCCGCCCCGATAGCTGGCGTCTACCGCCATAGTACAACATCTTAGGCCTAACTTCTGACGGGGGTCGGCATGCCCTCCACCAGCCACGGCACAGACGGATGAACACGCCCGGGAACGCGAGCCCACCGTCGCAGCCGGATCCAGTGACGGACACACGCGCCGTTTTCCAGCACGCCAGCCCTCTCGCCGAATTCACGCTCGATCTCGCAAAGGCGATGCTCCGGACCGGGTATTACGCACCGGATCATCCGCAGGCGCAGCAGTCCCGGGCCGGACTGTACGATGAGTTCCGCCGCATCCTGGAGGATCGGTCAGGGCTCACCTATCTAGTCGGACTGGACGGCGACCGCCGTTTGCTCATGATCGACGGGTACGATCCGGACCCCCTCTCCCTAGACAAGATCATGATTAGCGGCATGGCAGAGCTGTTCACCCCGAAGCTCTTGGATTTCTTCGACAGACGACATCTCTTGAGCATCTCCCTCCTTGCCGGGATCGAAGCCGAGGAGTTCAACGCCTTCGTCATCTTGATGAGCGAGCCTCCCAGGGCGGGCCAAGCCGCCGAAGAGCGGGACCGGGTGACACAGGCCTTTCTGGATCAGCACATCGTCCACGTGTCGACGCTCTTCGAAGCGGACGTCCTCGGGCGGGAACGCCAACTCCCCTGGCGCGTGGAGCGGGCCCTGAGCAGGCTGGGCAGAGACCTCAGCATGCTCCCCCTCTACAAGAAGGCGTCGCCCGAGAAGATCCAGGAGATCAAGATCCAGATCATCGATGAGGTGATCCGCCCCTTGCGGACGCCCCAGCTGCTCGCCGATCTGCTGGTGAACTGCGACATCCTTGCCAAGGACATTGCCGTTCTGGCGGAGTCACAGGTCGAGCATGAGATCGTTGGCCAGCTCCCCTCGGAGCTTCTCATCTCCACGACTCAGCAGGTGATCGACGGCTTGCAGCAGTTGGAGGCGACGCCGGACGACGAGTCCCTGGAACTCGCGAGTCGGCACCGACTCATCATTCGGGACATCCTGGAGCAACTCGGCCAGAAGGAAGTGAAAGTCGCCGGCGAACTCCTCGAGGCCGTGGTCAAACAGGGAGTGTTCACCCGCGAAGATCTCCCCAAGAGCCTGCGGGAAATGCTCGAGCGGCAGCTGCTGGTCCAGGAGTTCCTTACCGATTGTGACGACTACCTCAGGGGCTTGAGCCGCTTCCCCGCCGGCAAGTTCGGCAGGCGTCTCGACGCAATCGCCCGGCTGGTTTTCCCGGAGCTGCTACGCCGGGGCAACTGGGTGGAAGCGGCCGGGATGCTCGAAGCGCTGCGCTCGGGAGGCCACGAGAGTGAAGCCGCCGAGACAGTCCGAGAGCTCCTCGAATCGCTTCACCAATTACTGGCCACCGAAGAGAACGTCCGGCGCCTCCTCGATGCCCTGAGCGACGAACTGCTCGAGAAGGAGGGCCGCGATGCCGTTATGGAGCTCCTATCGATCAGCGGCGTGGCCGCCATCGAGGACTTGCAGGAAGTCTACTCTGCGACGACGAGCCTCTCGATCCGGGCGAGTGCCTTCGAAGTCATGAAGCGCATCGGCACCTCCGCCTTGGTGCCCTTCCTGGCGGCGCTGTCGGACATCGAGCACGAGTGGTCGGCCATCCATCACATCTTGGCGGCCCTCGACGATCAGAGTGATCCGGCGTTAGCCGATTCGATCACGCCGTTTCTCCAGCACGAGAACGCGCGCGTCCGTCAAGCAGCCCTCACGAGAGTATTCGAGCTTCTCGGACCGGCCTCGGAAGAGGACATGATCGAGGCGCTGGCCGACCCGGACACCGCCACGCGCCACGCCGCGGTCGCGCACCTCGGGAGTCTCCACAGCCAGAACCCCAAGGTCCTGGCGTTCTACGCCGGCGCTCTGCAGCCCGAAGTTGTAGCGGATGCCGAGCCGGAGGACGAAGAGGTCCTGGTCGAGATATGCCGTTCCCTCACCGGCGTAGGCGACGCACCGTTCCCGGACGGTTCGAGCGCCGAACAGGTCTTGCTCAGCGCCGTTCACCAAGAACGCAGGAAGAAGAGGATCTCGGGCATGTTCCAGAAGCGACCCCTGTACCACAGCGAGCGGGTGCGGGTCGCCATCTGCGAGGCCCTCGGGACGGTGGGGACGACGGCAGCCACGGACGCGCTGCAGGAACTCGCCTCTAGCGAAACCGAGACTGTGGCCGAAGCCGCACGAGTGGCCGCGGAACAGGTCCAAGAGCGAAGTGGCGACGCCGGTACCATGCCGGGTTGAGCGGGCCTCGTATCCCGGGGAAGCCGTCACGGTGCACTCCCGACGGCTGGTCGGAACACTGTATCCTCCCGCAGGAGGTGACACATGGCCGATCGCGTGAAGAAGATCAACTACTGCTACATCAAAGTTCCCAACCGTGCGGGACAAGGAGACAAAGTCCTTGGTCAGCTCCGAGAGGGCGGAGTCAACCTGCTGGCGTACTCGGGGTTCCCCGCCGGTGCGGGCAAGTCGCAGCTCGACTTCGTTCCGGATAACATGGCGGCATTCCGCAGGGTGGCGCGGAAGAACGATTGGCGTATCAGCAAGGTCAAGAAAGGGTTCTTGATCACAGGCAGCGACCGGCTGGGGGCCGCACACAGGCATATCGGCAAGCTCGGCGCTGCCAAGATCAACGTCACTGCCGCTGACGCGGTGGCGGCCGGCAAGGGGCGGTACGGGATGATCCTCTGGGTGAACCCGAATCAGTACAGTCGGGCAGCCAGAGTGCTCGGCGCAAAGTAGCGCACTGCGGTTCTGACGCGACTGTTGCATCGCACGTGTCCCGGCCCTATGGTGGGCCTGCCCTAGGACAGGGGATACCGTGACAGAACTGGCGGTAGCGAAGGATCGATCGGGCGGGGTGAAGACGGGCCTGCTGCTGTTCCTCCTCGTGGCCGTTGGCATCACGTATTGCGGGCTCGAGATCGGCGGAGCGTATTGGCGACGCTACAAGCTCGAAGAAACTGTGCTGCAGGCACTCGGGTTTGCCGAACACGCCCCGGCCGAGTTGATCCGTGAGCGATTGCTAGACGATATCGCGGCAATGGACCTGCCGCCTGAAGCCAGCCAAATTCGGTTCGTTCAAATCGAGCAGCCCCGTGCCCTGCAAGTCACGATCTCCTACGCGGAGACCGCGAACCTGCTGATCACCACCGTGAAGCTCCCGATGTTCGTCGAGGTGCGGCGCTCGTACTGAGGTGGTGTCTACGGCCGCAGGCGTCCCAGAATCCTTCCCAAATGCGAGTGAACTGGTTCCGTAGCTCAGCTCCGTCGCACGCCGCATCTTAAGGACGCCACTCCAGGAGGGGGCACGATGGCCTACATCCTGGAACGCCTCACGACTGCCCTCGCTGACCGCTACCAGATCGAACAGGAGCTTGGCAGCGGGGGGATGGCCACAGTCTATCTCGCCCAGGACCTGAGGCACCATCGTCAGGTTGCCATCAAGGTTCTGAAGCCCGAGCTGGCTGCAGCCATCGGGCCCGAGCGCTTCCAGCGGGAGATCGACGTCGCTGCACGGCTTACCCATCCGCACATCCTGCCACTGCACGACTCCGGGGAGGCGGACGGCTTCTTGTACTATGTCATGCCCTACATCGAAGGCGAGTCGCTACGCGATCGCCTGACCAGAGAAAAGCAGCTGCCGCTGACTGACGCAATACAGATCGCCCGCGAGGTAGCAGGGGCGCTTGGCTCCGCGCACAGCCACGATGTGGTGCACCGAGACATCAAACCGGAAAACGTCCTTCTCGAAGAAGGACATGCAGTCGTCGCGGACTTTGGAGTCGCGCGCGCTGTAACTGCAGCAGGCACCGAGCGGCTGACGGAGACCGGATTCGCCATCGGGACACCGGCATACATGAGTCCTGAGCAAGCCTCCGGCAGCCCGGACCTCGACGGACGAAGCGATATCTATGGTCTCGGCTGTATGCTGTACGAGGTGCTCGCAGGAGAGCCACCGTTTACCGGGCCGACAACCGAGAGCGTGGTGTATCAGCATCTCACGGCCGAGCCACCGCGCGTGGCCGCGACCCGGCCCGCCGTGCCAACTGATCTGGACGCCGTGCTGGAAAAGGCGCTCGCAAAGACGCCAGCCGACCGCTACTCCACTGCAGCCGAGCTCGCGGACGCGCTCGCTGACTGCGCGCTAACGCTTGCCCGCCCCGCCCTGCGCCAGCCAGGCACCGCTCCCGCAAGGAAATCCATCGCCGTACTGCCGTTTGCCAACCTGAGCGCCGACCCAGAGAACGAGTATTTCAGCGACGGGCTCTCCGAGGATCTCATTAACACCCTGACCAACATCAAGGATTTCCGGGTCGCTGCCCGCGCTTCTGCCTTTTCCTTCAAGGGCGGGAAAGTCGATGCGCGCGACGTCGGCCGGAAGCTCAACGTCAAGACCGTACTCGATGGCAGTGTGCAGAAGGCAGGCAACCGACTGCGCATCACCGCCCGGCTCATCAACGTTGAAGACGGCTACCACCTATGGTCGGAACAGTACAACCGAGTGATGGCGGACGCCTTCCAAATCCAGGATGAGATTACCTGGGCCATTGTCGACGCCCTGAAGCTCGAGCTGCTCGCCGGAGAGGAGACGGCCGTCACGAAGAGATACACCGACAACGTTGATGCATATCACCTCTACTTAAAGGGGCGGTACTACTGGAACAGGAGCACTACAGAAGCCTTCTGGAAGGCAATCGAGCAGTTCCGCGCAGCGATTGCCATAGACCCGTCCTACGCCCTCGCCTACACAGGAGTGGCCGATGCGTATGCTGGTCTGGGAGATGCCGGGCACTCAGCCATCGCACCCAAGCAGGCCTTCTCGAGCGCGAAGAACGCAGTGGAGCGAGCCTTGGAGATTGATGATGCGCTCGCGGAGGCTCACGCATCGCTGGGGCACCTCAAGATGCATGAGTTCGAGTGGTCGACGGCCGAACGGGAGTTCAACCGCGCCATCGAACTCAACCCCAACTATGCGACAACGTACCACATGTATGCCTTCAGTCTTGCCGCCACCGGGCACTCCCATGAAGCGATGGCAACAATCGAACGGGCCCTGGATCTCGATCCGCTTTCACTTCGCACCATCACAGACCTCGGAGTGCTCTTCTACTTCGCCCGTCAATATGATCGAGCGATTGCGCAGTACCAAAAGACACTCGACATGGACCCGAGCTTCGCACCCGCATACGTGACCCTTGGCTCGGCATATGTACAGAAGGGCATGCATGATGAAGCGATCCCCATGCTTCAGAAGGCAATCGAACTTTCTGGCGATCGATCGAAGATCGCCGCGCTCGGACGCGCACAAGCGCTTGCGGGAAATAGGGATGAGGCCTTGAGGATCATCGATGAGTTGAGTGAACTCGCACGGGATCGCTATATCACCCCCTATGCCATCGCACTCATTTACGCATCCATGGACGAGAAAGACCATGCGTTCTCTTGGCTACAGAGAGCCTGCGATGAGGGTGTCAGCGAACTCATTTACCTAAAGGTGGATCCATTCCTAGATAATCTGCGCTCGGATCAGCGGTTCGAGACGTTACTGAAAGGGGTCGGCTTCGGGGCATGACGGACATCGTGGATCGCCTCAAGACCGCCTTGGCGGACCGGTATCGCATAGAGCGGGAACTCGGCAGCGGTGGAATGGCCACCGTGTACTTGGCCGAGGATCTCAAGCACCGTCGCCAGGTGGCGGTCAAGGTACTGCGGCCCGAGCTCGCCGCCGT
Organism: Gemmatimonadota bacterium; assembly: GCA_039592335.1. Classification (GTDB taxonomy): domain Bacteria; phylum Gemmatimonadota; class Gemmatimonadetes; order Gemmatimonadales; family GWC2-71-9; genus WVYX01. The sequence goes on from JBDHBX010000018.1 coordinate 151,842, forward strand.
CCTCGGTGCCCACAGGTTCCTCAACGAGATCAACGTCACCGCCCAGCTGCAGCATCCCCATATCCTCCCACTCTTCGACTCGGGCGAGGCCGACGGGCTTCTCTACTACGTCATGCCCTACGTGGAAGGAGTGTCGCTCGAGGAGCGGCTGCGCCGCGAGAAGCAGCTTTCGATCGAGGAATCGCTGCGCATCACCGGGGCCGTGGCGAGCGCCTTGAGCCACGCGCACCGGCATGGTGTGCTCCACCGCGACATCAAGCCGGGTAACATCCTGCTGCACGAGGGCGATGCGACGGTCGCGGACTTCGGGATCGCAGTCGCGGTGCGGGCAGCGGCTGGAGACCGCCTCACCGAAACAGGGCTCTCCCTGGGTACGCCCCAATACATGAGTCCCGAGCAGGCAACCGGTGATCGCGAGCTGGACGCGCGCAGCGATGTTTACTCCCTGGGGGCCGTCTTGTACGAGATGCTGGCAGGGGATCCGCCGCACACCGGGCCGACCGTGCAGGCCGTGATCTCCAAAGTGGTGACGGAGCACCCGCGTCCAGTCGGTGAACTCCGAGATACCGTCCCCGTACACATCGAGACCGCACTGGATAAGGCCCTCGCCAAGCTGCCGGCCGACCGCTTCACCACCGCGGAGGAGTTCGCTGTCGCGCTGGAGCGGTCCGGAGCGGAGGTCGTCTCGGCCGGGCGGCGCACCGTGGTGGCGGGCACGGCGTGGGCAGAGCGCGCGGTACGGCTCGGATCTCTGGCGCTGACGTGGGCGGTGCTGGCCACCGCAGTCGCCGTATGGGCCATGCTGCGACCGCCGCCCGCCGGGCCTGTAACCCGCTGGTCAGTGAACCTCCCGCCCGACGACCGGCTGTCCACGACGGTCTATGAAAGGCCAATCGCCATCTCGCCGGACGGGGCACGGTTTGCGTACACGGCAGAGAGCAAGGGAGAGTCCAGGCTCTTCATCCGCGATCTGGACAACGTCGCCGCACGTCCGGTCGCGGGCACGGAGGGCGCCCGCAGCCCGTTCTTCTCTCCCGACGGAGAGTGGATCGGCTTCTTCTCGTCCAACCGACTCTTCCGCGTGTCAGTCGCCGGTGGGTCGCCGCTCGAGATCTGCGAGGTTCCGGCCCTCCAGGCCGGCGCCACCTGGGTACCCAACGACACGGTTTACTTCTTCAGCGTAGATGTGGGTCTGTTCCGCGTGCCGGCCACCGGTGGGACCCGCGAGCCCCTGGAGGTGCCCCACCCTCCGGGCGCCACGGCCTATTACATGGGCTGGCCCATCGTGCTACCGAGCGGGGCGTTCATGGCCACGGCTGCCACCCGTGACGGTCCGCGGATAGCCACCCTGCCCGTGGGGGCTCGCGAGTGGCGTCTCCTTCAGGAGCTGGGCGAGGCGTCCCCAGTCCAGTACCTCCAGGACGGACACCTGATCTACTCTCAGGCAGGGGCCTTACGGGCCGTCCCGTTCGATCAGCGTCGGCTCCGTGCAGTCGGCCCATCCTTCACCATCGTCGACAGCGTCTCCACGGCCCGGGACGGAAGCGCGGCCTATGCCGCCGTCGCACACACGGGCACGATGCTCTACGTCCCCGAGCGCGGCGCGGCCAGGACGCTAGTGTGGGTGGATCGCGAGGGGCGCGCCACGCCGCTGGAGGTCGAGCCGGCGTACTTCGCGTGGCCGCGGGTCTCACCCGACGGTCGCCGACTAGTTGTGAACATCACCAGCGCGGGGCTAAACGAACTCTGGGTGTACGACGTCGCACGCGCCACCCGCCGTCAGCTCCCAGGTCCCCAGACGACGGACCCGATCTGGACGCCGGACGGCGAGTCCATCACCTACGGGCTCTTTGGTGTGGACTTCGGCGTCACTGCCCTGGCACGGGTCTCCGCCGACGGTACGGGGGAGCTCGATACGCTCGTGCCGGCCGAGCGCTTGCAGGCCGCCCACTCGTGGTCGCCAGACGGGGAGCGCCTGGCATACTACCAGATCAATCCCGCGACCGCGCGCGACATCTTCTTGCTTTCAAGGGATGGAACGCCGACATCTTTCTTGAGCACACCCGCCAACGAACGATCTCCCGTGTTCTCACCCGACGGACGCTGGATCGCATACGCCTCCGACGAGACGGGGCGGGACGAGGTGTACTTGGCGCTGTCGGACGACCCGCAGGAGCGTCACCAGATCTCGACCGGCGGTGGGCGGGCGCCAGTCTGGTCGCGCGACGGGCGGGAGCTGTATTATCGAAACCGCGCTGCGGTGATGGCGGTAGAGATCCGGACATCACCTGCGTTGCGGATCAGCGCACCGCAACTGCTCTTCGAAGGACCGTACGAGCCCGATCCGGCTCCGAGCGGGAGCGTGAACTACGACGTTGCACCCGATGGCCGGTTCCTCATGGTTCAGTCCGCACCTTTGACGGAGATCCACGTAGTACTCAACTGGATGGAGGAGCTGCGCTAAGGGGTACGTCGCAGGAAAAGAAGCAAAGAGCCCCGCTCTCACGGGGCTCTTTCAAAGGCGCCGGGCGGACTCGTCGCGTAGCGGACGCGAGCGGTGGCGGCGGGTGGAGTGGGCGTCAACCGC
>JBDHBX010000019.1:0-59097 GCA_039592335.1 Gemmatimonadota bacterium
TCGCGTTGATGTGCGCGCCGGGTGCCACGTCCTCAACGCAGAGCACCGGCTCGGACGAAGACGTGGCGGTGCAGATCACATCCGCGCCTTGAGCCGCCTCTGACGCCGAGCCGGCCACGCGAATCGCATCGGGCACGTCACCGCGACCCGCCATCTCGTTCGCGAACTCCTCCGCCCCGGCCAGGGCATACACCGCCACAGACTCGATCGCTCGCACGCAGCACACCGCCTCGAGTTGGGTGCGGGCCTGCACCCCCGCACCGATGATCGCGACACGCTTCGCATCGGGCCGAGCCAACAGCTCCGTGGCCAGCCCACTCGCGGCGCCCGTGCGAATGGCCGTCAGCGCGCCGCCTTCCAGCAGGGCCGCCACCTGGCCGGTCTCGGGATCCAGCAGCACCACCACGGCATTCACGACCGGCAGGCTCGCGTGGACATTCCGCGGGAACACGGAGACTAGCTTGCCGCCGAGTCCGTAGGGCACGTCGCAGCGACCCGGCATCACGAGCGTGACAGCGTCCCTCTCTGGGACCGACACGCTGGTTCGCACGGGCACCTCGGCCCTGCCCGCCGAGAGCTGGCCGAACCCATCGCGCATGGCGTCGATGGCATCCCGCATCGGAAGGGCCGCGCGAACGTCGTCTGCGCAGAGGATACGGATCGTGGGCATGAAAGCTCCGGTTGGCGTCGTGTGATCGACTGCATAACATTCCCACGCGCGCCGCGCACCGCAACGCTCTCGGAGTGAGCCACCATGCTTGGCTTCTACCTCACCATGTTTGTCCTTCCGGCTGCGATCGTCCTCACCGCCATCGTGCTGGCACGCCTGACCCGAGAGCGGGAGGAGTGATGCAGGACGCCCCGGCGACGATCGAGATCACGGCAAACCCGTACGCCGTCGCCTCTTTCGTCGTCTATTTGCTGATCGTCATCGGGATCGGGGTGCTGTCGGCCCGGTTCTCGTCCACTGGCGTGGGCCACTTCTTCGTGGGCGGGCGCAAGATGCACCGCTTCGTGGTCGCGCTCTCGGCGGTGGTCTCGGGCCGCAGCGCCTGGCTCCTGCTCGGCGTGACCGGCATGGCCTACACCATGGGCGCCAGTGCCACGTGGGCGGTGGTGGGGTACATCGTGGCGGAAATGTTCCTGTTCCTGTTCTACGCCACACGGCTGCGGCGCTTCAGCGAGGCGTACGACTGCGTCACGGTCCCGGACTTCTATGCCGCCCGGTTCGGCGATCGCAGCGGCGCGCTTCGCACCATCCTGATCATCATCATCCTGATCTTCATGGTGGGATACGTCTCCGCCCAGTTCGTGGGCGGCGGGAAGGCCTTTGCTGGGAGCTTCGGGCTCAGCCCGACCACGGGGGTGATACTCACCGCGGCCATCGTGGTGATCTACACCAGCGTGGGCGGCTTTCTGGCAGTGAGCCTGAGTGACACGCTCCAGGCGTGCATCATGATCGCTGCGCTCGTCATCGTGCCTGCCACCGCGCTGGTCGACCGCGGGGGGCTCACGGCGGTGCTCGCCGAGCTCCAGTCGTTCGATCCGACCCTGGTGGATCCCTTCGCCCTCTCCTTCGGCGCCGCCGTCGGATTCCTCGGCATCGGGCTCGGCTCCCCCGGGAACCCGCACATCATCGTGCGCTACATGTCCATCGCCGACCCGGACCAGCTACGCTACTCGGCGGTGGTCGGCACGATCTGGAATGTGGTCATGGCCTGGGGAGCGCTATTCATCGGGCTGGTTGGGCGGGTGTACTTCCCCGATGTCTCCATGCTGCCCGACGGGGATACCGAGCAGCTCTACCCGATCCTCGCACAGCAGCAACTTCATCCGGTGTTCTTCGGCGTGGTGGTCGCGTCGATCTTCGCGGCCATCATCTCCACCGCCGACTCGCAGTTGCTCGTCGCCGCCTCCAGCGTGGTGCGGGACTTCTACGAGAAGATCCTGCACCGCGACGACGTGATCCCGCAGCGGCGGCTCGTGCTCTACAGCCGCATCGTGGTGCTGCTGGTGGTGGTGGGAGCGTTGATCTTCGGGGTGCTCGCCGAGGACCTGGTGTTCTGGCTGGTGCTGTTTGCGTGGGCCGGCCTGGGGGCCGCCATCGGTCCGACTTCAATCCTGGCCCTGTTCTGGCGGCGCACGACCCGCGCCGGGGTCATGGCCGGGCTCCTCACCGGCACCGTCGTGACGATCGTGTGGGAGAAAACCCCCTACCTCGCCGAGCGGATGTACGAGTTGGTGCCCGCCTTTGTCGCGGCACTGCTGGTCACCGTGGTGGTGAGTTGGCTGACCCAACCCCCGGAGAACACCGACGAGCTGTTCGCTGCCATGAGGCGGCGCAAGGCTGCGCCGCCCGGCTAGCGCTACTCCCGCACCAGCACGATCACCAAGCTTGCCGGCTCCGGGTTGTCGTTCCCGTCGGCGGGCGTGAAGTCGAAGGACTGAAAGGTCCCGTTGACCGTGAGAACGTCGCCAGCGAGCGTGAACGTCCCGGAGACGTCCTCATCGAGTCCCTGGACGAACGCGATCGTGATGGTATCGCCCTGCAGCGTGACGGTCCCGGAGACGGTCTCTTCCGAGGCCGAGAAGCTCTCCCTGAAGGTGCCTTCGAAGCTCCCGTTCGGGTTGATGGAGATGCTCATGCGCCCGAACGTGTCAGTGATGAGGTCCAGCGTCACAGGGGGATTACTCTGGCTCGTGAACTGCATCGAAGTGGCGTTCCAATTCCCAATCAGATCGGCGATGGTGACATCGTCCTGGGGCTCCGTCGAGTCGCCGCAGCCCACGGCGAACGCGATGGCGAGCGCACCGGTCGTCGCGATTCGCAGCAGTTTCATCGTCCTGCCTCCTTCCCGCTGCACGGGGTCGGCCTGCTCACAGCAACTTCGGCAAAGGCAGAGACAGTGTCAATCGAATCCCGATCGACCCTGTTTAAAACGATCGGGCCCCGCCGCACGCGGCGAGGCCCGTAAGACTGGGACGCGCTGAGCGACCCAACGTATCGGCGCTATTGGACGCGCCTCATCACAATGGTCAGCGTAGCCGGCGTCTCGTTGTCGATCTGGTCGTCCGTGAAGTCCCACTCTTCGTCGGCGAAGAACAGGGTCAGGTTGTCGCCGCTCAGGGACACGATCTCGATCGTCTCCGGATCCTCGAGCGGATCCGTCGGCGTCGCGGTGATGACGCCCCCAGTCACCGTTAGCGTGCCGGTCTCCACCTCGGGGTCCTCGAAGGGCACGGTCACATTGATCGAGTAGGAGCCACTGGGCCCGACCGTGATGCTCATGGTGGCTCCGAGCGCGATGGCGTCCTCAGACCCGCTACCACCCACCTCGGAGAACGTCGCGGAGGTCGCGCTCCACGTCCCCACCAGTGCCGCCAGAGTGATGTCCTCCGGCGCAGTCGAGTCGCTGCATCCCGCCGCAACCGCCGCGAGGACCAGAAAGGCCGATAACGTACGTAGCGTCTTCATACTCCCTCTCTCTTTCTCCTGCAGTAGCATAAACGGCTTGGCCGTCCGCGCCCTCAGCGCGCGGATCCAAGCCGGATTGGACGGCACAAGAATGCCGCCCTCCAAATGCCCACTCTGTAACTCACATCACGAAAGGCGGGTAATGAGGTAGACGATTGCGGTACCGCCGAGTAGGGCCAAGCCGACCCAGGAGAGGAACAGCATGCGTCGGGTGGGCCGGTGCTCCGGTGCCACCTCGGGTGACGTCACGGCCTTGAGGTTGAGGTAACCCAGCACCGGTGCGGTGAGGAATGAGACGATGGTCGCGAAGTCCACCAGGGTGGTGAGGTTCCCTACGAAGAGGGCCAGCACGAGGAGCGTGAGCAGCGCGAGTGCCACCAGGGCGATCCAGTAGATCCTCCCTGCCGACGGCACGCCGCTCTCGTCCGTGTGGCCCGACCGAAGGTTCACGATGGTCCGCTCTATGGCCCGCGGAAAGCCATCCACCACGGTGATCGACGTGGACAGCATCGTAGTGAGCACCGCGACCAGCACCACAGGACGCATCCACTCGCCCAGCGTGGTGCTGTACAGATGCACCAGCTGGGTGGAGAACACCGGGCCGGCGCCGCTGAACTCCGCTCCCCAGCCGAACATTACGCCGGCTCCCAGGATCAGGAAGCAGAACGCCAGGAACCCGGTGCCCACGTAGCCTATGCCGAAGTCGAGGCGCGCGTCGGCCACGCTCGCCTTCGCGCCGGCAGTCCGGTTCTTGGCCAGGGTCCAGAGCGAGCTCCACACGGAGATGTCGATGGCCGAGGGCATCCACCCTACCAGCGCGAGAATGAAGGCGAAGGACACCGCGCCGGCCTCGACACCGATCTCGGGAACGAAGGCGACGGTGGAGAGCTCGACCCCTCGCATGGCCACCACCGCCGCGGCGATCGTCGATACGGCGAGCGCGGCCAGAATCACCTTTACCACCCGGTCCAGCAGGGGAAACTCCCCGATCCACAGGATCATCGCACACAGCAGCAGCAGCAGCGCCCCCATCGCGTACGTGGGCCAATTCAGCCCGAAGGCGTAGTTGAGCAGAAACCCCGTGAAGAGGATGATCGCGGTCTGGATCACCACGGACGTCGAGAGCGTGATGAAGAAGTAGAGCCACAGCGCCCAGCGGCCGATGTGCCGGTATCCCTCCACCAGGCTCATGCCGGTGGCAGCGGCGTAGCGCGGTCCGTATTCGAAGAACGGGTACTTGAGGATGAGCGCCAGGAGAATGACCCCGGCGAGGCCGAGACCGGCCATGGCACCGGCCCGCGTGGCCTGCACCAGGTGGGACACCCCGATGGCCGCAGCGGCCCACATGAGTCCCGGGCCGAAGTGCGCCCAGAAACTCACGACGCGGTCCTGCGAGTTCCGGCTCATGTGGCCGTAAACGTTGCACCGCGTGGGGCAAAACAAAAGCCCCGCGCCATGCCTGACGCGGGGCCGTCCAACCGAAGGAGCCGACCTATGCTACCCTGGCTAGTAGTTCCAGTCCGGGTCCTCGAAGTCCATGCCGCGCTCGAGGTACAGTAACTCGATGTCGCCGTCGAACGCGTCGATCTCCATCTGCGCGCCGCCGGTGCCCAGCGTGAAGGAGATGTGCCGGCCGCGAATGCGCTCCGGCAGCGTAATCTCGAAGTCGCCCGAGAACTCGCCGTCGAACGTGGCTATGGTCACGCGAACGTTCGAGTTCTGGGGGATGAGCACCGTCACGTCGCCGTCGTGCGTGTTGAATGTGTAGAGCCCCTGTGGCGCCATCGTGCCGGCGAACCAGATGTCGCCGTCCACCGAGAGCGCTTCGACGTTGGCCGACTGAACGTTGCCGAGTTTGATCTCGCCGTCGGTGGTCTCCACCGTGAGGTTCCCCGAGGAGTTCTCCACGGTGACGTCCCCGTCGATGGAGGTCACCTGGATCTCGCCGGCGGCGTCGTTGAGCGTGACGTCGCCCTCGACGGCCCGAATCGTCACGCGGCCCCGGCCACCGATCACGTCCACGTCGCCCTCACCGACCTTGATCAGCACCTGGCCCTCGGCGCCGTACACCGCGACATCGGTGAACGGTCCACTCAGCTCGAGCGCCATGGTCGCCGGCATCGTGACCTCGTACTCCACGATCGACGGACTGCGAGGCGAGTCGTACTCGACGTGGACTTCGTCTTCGTGGATCTCCACGTCGAAATCGTCGGCCCAGCGCCGCCACGACTGAGCCCGCACCAGGAAGCCCCCGGAGACCTGGTCGACGACGATTCCGTCGCGGCGAGAGTGCTCGGCGCGGATGCGCACTTCGTTGCGCGACCAGGTGCGGACGATGATCTCGCCCGAGAAGTTGCTCACGGACAGTCGCTCGCTCGGATCGACCGCGAACGTGGTATCCGTGTCCTGTACCGGCGCGAGCGTCAGGAGTGCGCCGGTGAGTAGTAGTTGGGTCAGCATAGGTCGTGCTCCTCGTTAGCTCTGCTGCGCGGCCGTCGCGAACGACGTGCTCCGCAGCAATGTCAGTTTCCGCTTCATCATCCCGGCGTAGTGATCCGCCAGGTAGTCGCTGCTGGGATCCCCGGCCAGGGCGTCACGGGCTTCCGCGATCGCGCGGTCGATCACCTCGAGCTTCTCGCGCAGCACCCGGACGGTGGCCGTGTCGAGACCCTCCTCGTTCTCCAGCAGCGCCCGCTCCAGGTCGGCGATGGCGCCGCCGTAGCGCTCCGCCGCCAGCACGGCAGCCTGTTGCGCGGGCCTCGCAGCGGGCGCGACCCGCGCGATCACGACCGGCGCCGCCTCGGGAGCCGTGGCCCGCGCCAGCCACCAGCTCCCACTCGCCACCGCGGCGAGCAAGATCCCGGCCGCGAGGGTCTGTGGAATCCGGAAGGCAATGCGCCGACGGCTGGCCCGACCCTGCCGCCGCCGGATCTCTTCGGCAATGCGCGGCCAGACGTCTGCCCGGGACGGCCGACCCTGGAACGTGGCAGCCCACGACTGCACTCCCTCGAGCTGTGCCAGCGCCTTGCGGCACTCCTCGCAGCGCGCAAGGTGCGCTGTGAGCGCATCCCGCTGCCGGTCGTCCAGCTCGCCGTCCAGATAGGCCGACAGGTGTTCGGTCCACTGATCACTCATCGTCCAGCCCCCTCATGCCTCGAAGTACCCGCGCAGCGCCATGCGCGCGTGGTGCAATTGCGATCGCGAGGTTCCGGGTGAGATCTCCAACATCTCCCCAATCTCGTGGTGCTTGTATCCCGCCATGTCGTGCAGCACGAACACCTCGCGCGCTCTCTCCGGTAGTCGATCCACCGCCGCCTCCACGTCCACCTTCAGTCCCGGCGTCATCGGCCCTCCCGAGGCGGTCGCGAGATCGAGCTGCGATCCCGAATGCCGCTTGGCCCACGTCTGCCGCTCCTGCCGCCGCCGCAGGATCACGTTGGTGGCGAGCCGGTGCAGCCAGGTCGAGAAGGCCGCTTGCCCCTTGAACGTGTCCAGCTTCTCCCACACACGGATAAAGATCTCCTGGAGCACGTCCTCGACATCGTCGTGGCCGAGCAGCCACCGGGCCAAGGACGTCATCCGCCCGATGTGTCGCCGGTAAAGCCGCTCGAACGCCTGGCTGTCACCGCTGACGGCGAACTCCACGTCGATGGCGTCCTGGTCCGCTCGGGCCCGTTCGAGGTCGTTGGTCAGGGTTCCCACTCCGCTCCGGCCGTCTCGTTCCGACCTGTTTGATACGGCGAGTCCCGGGAATGCTGCCCCGGGGGGCCGGCGGCGCCACGCCCACCCCCGGCTCCGGCGACACAAGTCGATTGAACTCAAGAACTTAGCCGCAATCACCAAGTTCGGCGAGAGCCGCCCGTATGCGAAAGCGGACGGGCGGATGACCTTCATCCACTCGTCCGCCTCGGGATGCCGCCCCGGGGTGCTTGGGCCCGGGACTGGGCTACATGCTGCTGGCGGAGATCGCGGAGCCGAACAGGTCCCGGTTCAGCCGGGCAATGAAGTCGAGGCTGATCTCGGCCGGGCATACGGCGTGGCACTCGCCGTGATTGGTGCAGGTCCCGAAGCCCTCCTCGTCGTGCTGTGCGATCATCCGCAGCACCCGCTCGCGCTGCTCGGGCCTGCCCTGGGGCAGCAATCCCAGCTGGCCCACCTTGGCCGAGACGAACAGCATCGCCGAGGCGTTGGGACAGGCCGCCACGCAGGCCCCGCATCCGATGCACGCCGCCGCGTCCATGGCGAGGTCGGCGTTCTCCTTGCGGATGGGAATCGCGTTGGCATCAGGCGCCGCCCCGGTACGCACCGAGACGAACCCCCCAACCTGCATGATGCGGTCGAACGCGCCGCGGTCCACGACGAGGTCCTTGACCACCGGGAACGCCCGGGCGCGCCACGGCTCGATCCAGATCTCGTCGCCGTGGTCGAAATGCCGCATGTGGAGCTGGCACGTTGCCGCTCCGTGCTGCGGGCCGTGCGGCAGCCGGTCGATCACCACGCCGCACATGCCGCAGATTCCCTCGCGGCAGTCGCTGTCGAACGCGATCGGCTCCTCGCCCTGTTCCGTGAGGCGCTCGTTCACGATGTCGAGCATCTCCAGGAAGGACGCGTGGTCGCTGATGTCCTTCGCCTCGTAGCGGACGAACTGTCCTGTATCGCTCGGGCTGGCCTGACGCCAGACGTGTAGGATGAGGTCCATTACCTGTAACTCCGCTGCGACAGGGGGACGTACTCGAAGTCGAGTGGCTCCTGGTGCAACTGGTGCTCCGAATCCGGTCCCGTCCACTCCCACGCGGCGACGTGCGTGAACTGCTCGTCGTTCCGCTTGGCTTCACCCTCTTCGGTCTGCGATTCCTCCCGGAAGTGGCCGCCGCACGACTCCTCACGGTACAGGGCGTCGCGACACATCAGCTCGGCCAGCTCCATGAAGTCGGCGACCCGGGCCGCCTTCTCCAGCGACTGATTGAAATCCTCCCCACTGCCCGGCACGCGCACTTCCTTCCAGAAGCGCTCCCGCAGCACCGGGATGTCCTTCAGCGCCCGCTGGAGCCCCTGCCGGTTGCGGGTCATGCCGCAGTGGTTCCACACGATCTTGCCCAGCTCACGGTGGAAGCTGTCGACCGTGCGAGTGCCGCCCGCGTTGAGCAACATCGCCGTCCGGCCCATGACCTCGCGCTCGACGTCGCCGAAGGCCGCGTGCTCAGGATCGGTCTTGGCCGGTCCCACGCGGGCCAGGTAGTCCGCGACGGTATAGGGAATCACGAAGTACCCGTCCGCCAGGCCCTGCATCAGGGCGCTCGCCCCCAGCCGGTTCGCGCCATGGTCGGAGAAGTTCGCCTCGCCGAGCACGAACAGCCCGGGAACGGTGCTCTCCAGATTGTAGTCCACCCATAGCCCGCCCATGGTGTAGTGCGGCGCCGGGTAGATGCGCATCGGGACCTGGTAGGGGTCCTCTCCGGTGATTCGCTCGTACATCTCGAACAGATTGCCGTAGCGCTCCGTGATCACGTGCTTGCCGAGCCGCTGGATCGAGTCCCGGAAATCCAGATACACGCCGTTCTTGAGTTCGCCCACGCCGCGGCCGTCGTCCACCGCCTCCTTGGCGCGGCGCGAGGCGATGTCCCGGGGCGTGAGATTGCCGAAGCTGGGATACAGCCGCTCCAGGTAGTAGTCACGGTCCGACTCCGCAATGTCGTTTGCGGCCCGTGACTCGCCTGCCTGCTTCGGCACCCAGATACGCCCGTCGTTGCGCAGCGACTCGCTCATCAGCGTCAGCTTCGACTGGTAGTCACCGCTCGACGGGATGCAGGTCGGATGGATCTGGGTGAAGCACGGATTCGCGAAGGCGGCGCCCCGTCTGTGCGCCCGCCAGGCGGCCGTGACGTTGCAGCCCATCGCGTTGGTGGAGAGGAAGAACACGCGTGAGTAGCCGCCCGTGGCCAGCACCACGGCGTGCGCGGCGTGAGAGGTCACTTTGCCGGTGACCATGTCTCGCACCACGATCCCCTTCGCGTGCCCGTCGATCAGGACGACATCCAGCATCTCGGCGCGCGGGAACATCTCGACCGTCCCGAGCCCGACCTGCTTGGCCAGCGCCTGGTAGGCGCCGAGCAGCAGCTGCTGCCCCGTCTGACCGCGGGCGTAGAAGGTGCGCGACACCTGTGCGCCGCCGAACGAGCGGTTGTCCAGCAGGCCGCCGTACTCGCGGGCGAACGGGACGCCCTGCGCCACGCACTGATCGATGATGTTGTTCGACACCTCGGCCAATCGGTACACGTTGGCTTCGCGTGAGCGGAAGTCCCCACCCTTCACGGTATCGAAGAACAGCCGCCAGACGCTGTCGCCGTCATTCTGGTAGTTCTTGGCGGCGTTGATCCCGCCCTGCGCGGCGATGCTGTGCGCGCGCCGAGCGCTGTCCTGATAGCAGAAGCACTTCACGTTGTAGCCCAGCTCGCCGAGCGAGGCGGCTGCCGCCCCCCCTGCGAGGCCGGAGCCCACCACGATGATGTCATACTTCCGCTTGTTCGCGGGGTTCACGAGCTTCAGCTCGAACTTCCGCTTGTCCCACTTCTCCTGGATCGGTCCGGAAGGAACTTTCGGATCGAGCTCCATAGCCCCCTCCACCTATGACAGCGCCCCGGTCAGGACCCCGACCGGAGCAGATATGAATCCGAGGAACACAACGACCGCGATCAGTGCCGCGAGCGGCCGCCGGTAGCGATTGTAGCGCGGGTGGTTGAGTCCCAGCGTCTGGAAGCTGCTCCACACACCGTGATACAGGTGCAGGCTCAACACGAACATCACGACGATGTACAGTCCGGCGACCCACTGCACCTGGAAACCGATCAGCAGGTTGTTGTACGCCGCGCCCGGCGTGAAGTCGGGATGCAGATGACCCGTCGTGAAGTGCAGCAGGTGGGCCACCACAAACAGGAAGAGCACGATGCCTCCCCACCGCATGGTGCGCGAGGCGAACGTGGACTCCTCCGGCTGGAGCCCCTTGGTGTACTGGACCGGCCGTGCCACCGAGCTGGTCCGCCAGGTTTGCAGGGCGGCGATCGCGTGGATCGCGAGACATGCCAGCAGGAAGATCCGGAAGAACCACAGCAGTGAGCCGTACGGGAACACGGGCTCACCGACTTCACGTAGGAAGTGGGCGTATTCGTCGAAGTGCTCGGGCCCCATGAAGGCCTTCAGATTCCCGATCATGTGGGCAATGACGAAGAGCGTAAAAACAACGCCCGTCACGGCCATGAGGATCTTCTTGCCGACAGACGAGCGATAGAGGTTCAAGACCCGACGCATCGTCTCTCCGTGTGTAGGCGAAGGCTTGGTAAGTGGACGGATGATACCAAGCGGGTCACGGCACGGGCAAGTTGGCCGAGCGATTCACTCGCCGAACGCCGTCCGCGTGGGGGCCGGCAGGGCGGCGCAGGTGGCGAGCAAGACGTTCATGGCTCCACTAAGATATCTTTGTCCCGTCGATCGTCCCCAACCGGAGACCGAGATGCAGTCCCTCCTCATCGCCGCGGCACTCCTGACCGGCATCGCCGATGCCGACACGACCTATCTCTACAAGGCGCTCTTCGTGCGCGCCGCTCCCGGCGAGCTCCTCTCCGTGATGGCGCTGTACGAGGATCGGATGCCTGTCTTCGCGGCGGGCGCCGCACAGCCGTTCGTGCTGCGACACCGGCAGGGCGACCACTGGGACCTGATGTACCTCTTCCCGATCGAGAGCTTCGCGCACTACTGGTCCGACGAGCAGGCCGAGCGACGCGCGGCGGCCGCCGCCGACTCACCCCTCTCGGACGACGAGTTCGAGCGACGTGTGCTGGAGCGGGTCTCGTGGCGGGAGGAGTTGTTCGTCAAGGGTCCGCCGCTCGCGACCGTACGCGCGGCACTGCAGGGAGGGACGCTGTTCCACCTCGAGAGCTTCCTGGCGCTTTCCGGGAAGCGAGCCGCACTCCTGCGGGAGCGCGAGATGGAGAACGCCTACCTGGCCGCGGTGGGCCGCCCCACGAACCTCATCTTCACCCGCGCCGCCGGGGCGGCCTGGGACGCCTTCACCATCGGCGTGTACCGCGGCCTCGCCCACTACGCCGAGGGAGACGCCGTTCCGTCCGACCAGGCCGATGCCGCCGCACGGGCCGCCGGTTTCGATGCCTCGAGCCAGATCGGGACGTACCTGCGGACGCTGATGAGCTCACACCACGACACGATCGGGCGGATTGTCCGGTAGTCCGGAGAGCCACCAATGCGGTCGACGACGAGGTGACGACGGATGACCAGGGAGCCCCCTGCGGACAAGGTTCGGTTGGACCGCTGGTTGTGGGCCGCCCGGTTCTACAAGACCCGCTCGATTGCCGCGGACGCCATCGACGGGGGCAAAGTCCAGGTGAACGGCACGCGCGTGAAGCGGTCCAAGCTCATCGAGACGGGTGACCACCTGCGCATCCGCAAGCCTCCGTACGAGTTCGTGGTGGCGGTGCTGGAGCTCTCCGAGCACCGGGGCCCGGCCAAGGTCGCGCAGACGCTGTATGAGGAAACACCCGGGAGCGTGCACGCCCGGGAGACACTCCGGACCCAGCTCAAGCATCAGCCCACCGCCTCGTACGACGGCAAGGGCCGGCCTACCAAGAAGGACCGCCGCCTGATCGACCGGATCAAGCGAGGGGAATGAGATGCGTGCGATGCTGTTCGAGGGCGTGGGACGGCCCCTGCGCGAGGCCACCATCGAGACTCCCAGCCCCGGCCCAGGTCAGGTACTGTTGGCAGTGCGCGCCTGCGCCGTGTGCCGCACCGACCTCCACGTGGTCGATGGCGATCTCACCGAGCCCAAGCTCCCACTCGTCCTGGGACACGAGATCGTGGGCGCCGTGTCGGAGGTGGGTGAGCGGGTCGGGCGATTCGCTCCCGGGGACCGGGTGGGCGTTCCCTGGCTGGGATGGACCTGCGGCGCGTGCGGCTACTGCGAGACCGGGCGGGAGAACCTATGCGACCGCGCCCGGTTCACTGGCTACCACCTGGATGGCGGGTACGCCGAGTACGCCGTGGCCGACGCCCGCTACTGCTTCACGATCCCCGACGGGTATCCCGATCTCCAGGCCGCCCCGTTGCTGTGCGCCGGCGTCATCGGCTATCGCTCCTACCGCATGACGGGCGACGCGGAGCGCCTCGGGATCTACGGTTTCGGGGGCGCCGCCCACATCATCACGCAGGTGGCGCGGCACCAGGGACGTCGGGTGTTCGCGTTCACCAAGTCGGGGGATGCCGACGGGCAGGCGTTCGCCCGCCAGCTCGGCGCCGAGTGGGCCGGCGGCTCCGACGAGGAACCTCCCGAGCCGCTCGACGCTGCCGTCATCTTCGCGCCGGTGGGCGACCTCATACCGGCCGCCCTGCGCGCCGTCGCGAAGGGTGGCACCGTCGTGTGCGGCGGCATCCACATGTCCGAGATCCCCCCGATCCCCTATGACATCCTGTGGGGGGAGCGCGTCGTTCGCTCCGTGGCGAATCTGACGCGGCGGGACGGCGAGGAGTTCTTCGAGATCGTGCCACGGGTTCAGGTGCACACCGAGGTCCAACCTTACGCTCTGAGCCAGGCGAATCAGGCGCTCGACGATCTACGCAGCGGCAACGTGCGCGGCGCAGCGGTGCTCGTAACGCGGCAAGCGAGCCGCACGGATGGCTGACGAGCGCGACGATCGCCGGGAGGGGCACGAAGAGGAATCCGAAGAATTCGGCGAGCTCGTTCGGTATACGCTGGCCGGGTGGGCCGGGGGGCTCGTGCTCGGAGGCATCCTCGACGCCCTCGGATTCCAGCGCAGCGCGGTGGGCCAGTGGCTGGTGCGCACCCTCGCCGGCGAAGGCGAGAGCGTCCCGGAGGGCCTCTTCGCCCTGCGCAAACGGCTGGCCGGGCGGGCGGCGAGCATGGCCCAGGCCTACGGGTGGGGGAAGCTCCTCGGGATGACCCTGCCCTGGTGGATCGACTGGGGCAGCCGGTTGCTGGGCGTGGACGTGTACGGTGTACCGGGGTTCTACGTTCCCTTCTTCTACGCCATGTCCGACCAGATCGGCGGCAACGTGTCCGGGCTCCTGTACCTGAGGCGCCGCGAGGGCTCCTGGGGGCCGGGGTTGGCCGCCTACTTCCGGCACCCGGTGATGCTCACGGGGCTCGGCGTGATCTTCGCGGTCCCGGCCGGGTTGCTGGCCGCCCGGGTGCTCGGGTTCAGCCCCACGACGCAGGTGCTGACCGCCCTGGAGACGATCGTGGCCAACCTCTGCTGGCTCCCCCCGGCCGTGGGCTGGTGGCGGGAGCGCCGCAGGGGTTGAGGCCGCTCCGCGACGTTTTGACAGGAGGTGGACACTCCGCTACCTTCTTGGGCGGCGAAAGCGTAGGTGTAGTGCGGTATACGCGGCAAGACCAGGGAACACTCAAAGGGATCTGGCTCACGCGCTAGACCCCTTTTCTGTTAGGAATTGGTGGCCGGAACGTGACCGCCTGAGCGTGGAGCGAAGGCGATCGGATGACGGCAGCCCAGCGCGGGGGCGCGGAGCCGCGTGTGACCAGTAGCAAGAGGGTGTAGCAGCGATGCCTATCACCGGCGTAGTCAAGTGGTTCAACGATGGTAAGGGCTATGGTTTCATCACGCCCGACGAAGGGGAGAAGGACTGCTTCGTCCATTACTCGGCGATCCAGGGCTCGGGCTTCCGGTCGCTGAAGGAAGGCGAGCGGGTCGAGTTCGAGATGGTCCAGGGTGAGAAGGGCCCGGCGGCGGAAAGCGTCGTCAAGCTCAGCGAACAGCCGCAGCAGGCTCAGTGAGTGAAGCGGTATCGTAGGAGCATCGGGGCCGCCCTGCGCGAGCAGGGTGGCCCCGTTCTTTGATCCGCAGCATGGCCAAGAAAGACGCCATTGAGCTGCAAGGGACGGTGACGGAAGTCCTCCCCAATGCCACCTTCCGGGTGCTGCTCGAGAACGGGCACACGGTGCTCTCGACGATAGCCGGAAGGATGCGGAGGCACCGGATTCGGGTACTCGCGGGGGATCGCGTGACGGTCGAGGTCTCACCGTACGATCTCACCCGCGGGCGGATCACCTTCCGACACAAGAACTAGTCCCGAGCGACTAGCCGTCGACCAATAGCTGTGGATGAGGCGCGCAGGCCTGTCGCGCCGGAGTCCGTAACGCCAAGAAGGACCCCGCCGTCCTCCCGACCGGGCATGCGGCGCGATGCAGGGGTCCACGCGGGCGCGCTTCCCGAAGCGTACCGCGTGGCGTCGGCAACCTCCAAGGCACTTGAGACAAGAGGATTTCAGCATGAAGACGCTCGTGCCGGTGCTGCTCGTGGTCGCGTTCTGGCCCGGCCACCGCCCGGACCCGGCAGCAAAGGAAGTGCAGATCACGGAGTGGCAGGTTCCGTGGGAGAACACGCGCCCCCGCGATCCGTACGTGGGCCCCGACGGGCGCGTCTGGTTCGTGGGCCAGCGCGCCGACTACGTGGCATACCTCGAGCCCGAGAGCGGGGAGTTCACCCGGTACGAGCTCGACGAGGGCACCGGGCCGCACAACCTGATCGTGGACACCGACGGCTACGTCTGGTACGCGGGGAACCGGGCCAACCACATCGGCAAGCTCGACCCGGCGGACGGCTCCATCACGTACTACCCGATGCCAGATCCCGCCGCCAGGGATCCGCACACGCTGGTGTTCGACCACAACGGGGACATCTGGTTCACGGTGCAGAACGGCGGTTTCGTCGGGCAGCTGGACGTCAGCAGCGGCACTATCCGGCTGGTCGCGATGCCCCAGCCCGGGTACCGTCCCTACGGCATCGTGATCGACTCGGAGAACCGGCCGTGGATTGCCGAGTTCGGCACCAACAAGATCGGCACCGTGAATCCCGAGACGATGGAGCTGCGGGAGTACGATCTGCCCCAGGAGGATTCGCGGCCCCGGCGCTTGGAGGTCACCACGGACGGGCTGGTCTGGTACGTGGACTACAGCCTCGGCTACCTGGGACGGCTCGACCCGGCCACGGGCGCGGTCAAGCAGTGGGCGTCGCCCGGCGGCGCACGCGCCAGAGCGTACGGCATGGCCGTGGACGATCAGGACCGTCTCTGGTTCGTGGAGTCGGGCCCCGACCCCAACCGGTTCGTAGGTTTCGACCCCGCCTCGCAGACGTTCTTCAGCCAGACGGAAATCGAGAGCGGCGGCGGCACGGTGCGGCACATGTACTTTCACCGGCCCACACGCACGGTCTGGTTCGGCACCGACGCCAACACCATAGGGCGGGCGCAGCTACCATGACGCGCACGCCAGAGCACTCACCCTCGACAGTGTGATTGGACTCAGTTCGTGAACGACCAGAACGATCTCGGCATTCTCGACGTGACGCCCAAGGGCGCCGGCTTCATCCGCCGGCGTGGCAACGGGTACTTGCCCGGCAGCGGCGACATCCACGTCGGCCGCAGGCTGATTCAGCAGCACGGCCTCAGGACCGGCGACCTGCTGGCGGGTGAAATCGCCAAGGCCAAGGGGCGTGGCAAGAGCCGCTCGCTCACCAAGGTCGCCAGCGTGAACGGCCGCCCCCCCGGCGAGGTCAACGGCCGTCCCCGCTTCAGCGAGCTCAGGGCGATCCATCCCAACGAGCAGCTGGAGCTCGACTGTGGGCTCACCCGGCTCGGCGGCCCCGACTACACCAACCGCATCATCGACATCATCTGCCCGCTCGGGCTGGGACAGCGCGCGATGATCGTGGCGCCCGCCAAGGGCGGGAAGACCATGGTGCTGCAGGCGCTGGCGGAGGGAATCGCGAAGAACCGGCCCGATGCCACGCTGCTGATTCTCCTCGTGGACGAGCGTCCCGAGGAGGTCACCGAGATGGAATCGTGCGGCTACGGTGAGGTGATCGCCTCCACGTTCGACTTCCCGGCGAGCCGGCATGCGGCCGTGGCCGAGCTCGCCCTGGAGCGCGCCCGGCGGCGGGTGGAGCTGGGCGAGGACGTCGTCATCATCCTCGACTCGATCACCCGGCTCGCCAGGGCCTACAACACTCTCGAGAAGGGCAGTGGGCGCACGCTGTCCGGGGGCCTCGATGCCCAGTCGATGGAGAAGCCCAAGCGGTTCCTGGGCAGCGCGCGCAATATCGACCCCAAGGAGGGCGGCGGCTCCCTCACCATCATCGGAACCGCGCTCATCGACACGGGATCGAAGATGGATCAGGTGATCTTCGAGGAGTTCAAGGGCACCGGGAACAGCGAGATCGTGTTGAGCCGCGATTTGGCGGAGCGGCGCATCTATCCGGCCATCGATCTCAACGCCAGCGCCACACGGCGGGAAGAGCGCCTGCTGTCGCCCAAGGCGCTGGAGGCGGCGCACAGCCTGCGCCACCACCTCGCCACGGCCCCTCCCACCGACGCCATGCAGGAGTTGCTGCGCCTCATGGAGCGCACGGAGAACAACGCGGAGCTGGTGGAGCAGGTGCTGAAGGAGTGGCGGGCACCGAGCCGCTAGAGCTTCACCACCTTGGGAGCGCTGATCGCGCCGCTCTGATCGCCGGCCGGGGCGCTGTCCAACACGCTCTGGGGTCGGTGCGTATCCCACCACTGCCGTGCCCGCTCGGACGACCAATCGCTGGTGAAGCGAAGTACGGCCAGCCGGGAAGCGAGGATCTCCGCCGAGTGCGGTCGCTCCGTCTTGTCCTTGCGCAGGCAATCCAGAATGAGCGCATCGAAGTCGGAGGGCACCTCGAGCTCCGTGTGCCTCGAGGGAGGCTCGGGCTCCTGATGGATATGCTGCACCAGCATCAGCATCGGTGAATTGGCACTGAACACGGTCCGCCCCGTGAGGAGCCAGTACCCCACACAGCCGAG
This sequence comes from Gemmatimonadota bacterium, assembly GCA_039592335.1. Taxonomy (GTDB): domain Bacteria; phylum Gemmatimonadota; class Gemmatimonadetes; order Gemmatimonadales; family GWC2-71-9; genus WVYX01. The sequence continues at coordinate 17,345 of JBDHBX010000019.1, forward strand.
CGAGTAGAGGTCGCTGCGCGGGTCGACCTCCTCCCCCTCGCCTGCGGCGCCCTCCGGGGACCCGTACGCTGGCGTCCCGGCGAAGGTGCCGACGTCGGTGAGCTTGACGTCCTGCGGCGCCGCTGTCCCGGCACGCTTCACGAGGCCGAAGTCCAGTACCTTCACGAAGTCCGGATCCTGGCCGTAGCGACACACGAAGACGTTCGCCGGCTTGATGTCGCGATGCACCAGGCCGCAGGCGTGCGCCTCCCCCAAGGAGTGGCACACCTGCCGCAGAATGTGCGCCGCCCGCTCGGGAGGCACGGGGCCGTACTGCTTCACCAACTCTTCCAGGCTCAGCCCGTCGAGCAGCTCCATCACGTAGTAGAAAGTGCGGTGCTCGGTGAGGCCGTAGTCGTAGACCTCGACGGTGTGCGGTGAGCGCAGCTGTGCGGTCGCCTGTACCTCCCGCTCGAAGCGATGATGCTCGGTGCCCTCGGAGCGGCCGGGGCCGGTGCCGAGACCGCTGCGCACCAGCTTGATCGCGGCGGGGCGCGCGAGCATGCGATGCTCCGCCTTCCATACCTCGCCCATGCCGCCCTCACCCAGCTTCTCCACCAGCTGGTAGCTGCCCATCCGACGGGCGCGGCTGATGTCCGTACCCATCCGGTAGATCACCCGCGAGCCCACGATGGCGATGCCGGCGCAGATGTAGTTCGCGGTGAAGTACGGAATCGCGACGCCGGCATCGAGGGGGGGAGCTCCCCGGGCTATGCCGATCGCGTAGAGCACCAGGCTCGTCGAGGCGGCCGCCAGGGCCGCCACCGTGGCTTTCCCCGGCGTGCTGGGCACCAGCAGCGGAAAGAACACGAGCCACACACACACCCAGGAGATCCCCCCAACGATCATCCCCTCTGGCCACATGCCGAAGGCCAGATGCACGTCGATCCCCGCGGCCGCCACGACCTCGTAGACCAATCCGTAATCCAGCAGGCGTTCTCCGCTGACGGCGCGGCTGCGCACGAAGAAGAACAGCGCAATCGACGCAGCGATGAAGCCGGCGGCAATAAGGTCCTGGAACACCGGGAAGCTCGCGTCCTCCCAGTACTCGCTCCAGTTCGCCGTGATCCGGCCCGAGCCGTACGCCAGGGTGTAGGTCCCCGCGTACACCAGCGCCGCGATACTGAGCCGCCTTCCGGCCTTCTCCACGAGGTCCGGCGGAAGGCTGAGGGAGGCGCCGGTAGTCTCCCCCGCCGCGCTGGACTGAGGCGGACGCTTCTTGGTGAACTCGAGTTCGTTCATGCGGTCATGTAAGATACGCGTACCCTCGTGCACGGGAAGCGTCCCGCCGCTGGCGTCCGTCGCGCCAACCCTCTAGGCTTCCTAGCCATGACGCCGTGGGTGACCCGCATCATCATCGCGAACGTGGTGGTGTTCCTGTTCCAGCTCATCTTCCCCTGGGTGACGCTGCTGTTCGCGTTCGTCCCGGCGGCGGTGCTGCTGCGTCCCTGGACGGTGATCACCTACATGTTCCTCCACGGGGGGATCATCCACATCCTGTTCAACATGTGGATCTTCTACATCTTCGGCCCGCGGCTGGAGATGCGGCTCGGTGGACGGGACTTCTTCATGCTGTACTTCATCAGCGGCGTCTCGGGTGCGTTGCTGTCGGCGGTCACCACGCCGCATGCCGCGATCATCGGTGCTTCGGGTGCGGTGTTCGGCATCGAGCTGGCGTACGCCATGTTCTGGCCGCGCGACAAGATCTACATCTGGGGTGTGCTCCCGGTCGAGGTACGGTGGCTGGTGGTGTTCCTCACCGGGATGTCCCTGTTCGCCGGCTTCTCGGGCTCCGGCGACGGCGTCGCCCATTTCGCCCACTTGGGTGGGTTCGCGGGCGCGTTTCTCTATCTCAAGTGGCTCGACTATCGCTCACCGGCGCGGCGCTTCAAGCGGAAGGCGGCAGCCGTCCAGGCCAAGCCCAATTCATCGGGCGTGAGCGACCTGGAACGCTGGCGCGGCATCCGCCGTGACGACATGCACTCGGTGAACCGGGACGAACTGGATCGCATCCTCGACAAGATCAGCGCCGAGGGAATGAACAACCTGACACCCGACGAGCGCGCCTTTCTGGAGCGCTTTGCCTCACGGGAGCAGTCATGAACCATCGTCGAGCATTCCTGAAGCAGCTGGCGGCGGTCGCCGGCGCCTCGAGCGTGGGCACCCTGCTGGCAGTCGATCGAGCCTTCGCGAGCGACGTGGAGCGCGTGTGCAGCGGCCTTTCGTGCGAGAGCCAGAGCGGTGTGTACACTCTCGACCCCGACATCACCTATCTCAACCACGGCTCCATCGGCACCATCCCGCGCCCCGTGCAGGAGGCGCACCACAGCTACCTGGAGCTGTGCGAGACGAACCCCTGGCTGTACCTGTGGGGCGGTGCCTGGGAGGAGACGCGCGAGTCCGTGCGGGCCAAGGCGGCCCAGCTGCTGCGGTGCCAGGCCGACGAGGTCGCTCTCACCCACAACACCACCGAGGGTTTCAACATCCTGGCGCAGGGACTGCCACTGGGTCGGGGCGATGAGGTGGTTTTCTCCTCGCTGAACCACCCGGGGGCGAGCATCTGTTGGCACCACCAGGCCAAGGTCAAGGGATTCTCGGTGCAGCAGTTCGACTTCCCGGTACAGAACGTCGCTCGGCTCACGCTCGACGACGTCCTGCAGCTGCACGATCGCCACATTTCTGCCAACACGCGGGTGCTCGTCTTCCCGCACGTGGACAACATCGTGGGGCTGCGGCACCCGGTGCGGGAGCTGGTCGCGCTGGCTCGATCGCGCGGGGTCGAGTTCGTGGCCGTGGACGGTGCGCAGAGCGTCGGAATGCTGCCCGTGGACGTGACCGGGACAGACGTGGACTTCTACGCGGCGAGCCCGCACAAGTGGGTGCAGGCACCGAAGGGGACCGGGCTGCTCTACGTGAAGCGCGACGTGCTGGGCGCGCTCAGGCCGATGTGGGTCACATGGGGTCAGGAGCGCTGGGCCGGCACGGTACGGGTGTTCGAGGACTACGGCACCCGCAACCTGCCAGAGGTGATCGCGCTGGGGGACGCGCTCGACTTCCAGGCATCGCTTGGCGAAGACGCCAAGGCATCTCGTTACCGCACGATGTGGCAGGGCTGGCGCCGGGCGGTCGACAACGCGGCGCACACGGAGTGGCACTCACCCACGTCGTGGGAGCTGTCGGCGTCGCTGTTCGCCGTCGAGGTACGGGGAGTCGAGAGCGCGACCCTGTTCGAGCGGATGAACCGGGAGCACGGTTTCGTCTTCCGGCCGTTCAACACCCAGGGCCTCAACACGGTCCGGATCTCGCCGAACCTGGTCAATACCGACATGGAACGGGAGCTGTTCCTCGGTCGGTCGGCCGCGGTGGCGCGCTCGTCCTAGGTCGCGCCGCCCGCGCGAACGAGTGGGCCGCTAGTCGATGTCCTGATCGTCCTCGTCGCCGCGCGAGCCCCGCGCGCCCCGCTTGAACCAGGACGCCTCGCTGACATAGTCGGTCGTGAGTTCCTCGAGGTGGGCCATCTGGTCCCCCGAGAGCGGCTCGAACTCGGTGGCGATCGCCACGTTCTCCTCGAGCTGCGCCACGTCGTCGACCCCCACGATCACGGTGCTCACGGGCTGCGTCAGCGTGTAGCGCATCGCGTCACGCATGGAGGTGATCCCGCCCTCGCGGAAGATACGGCCGCGCGCGGGGATCTTCATGCCGATCACGCCCATCTGCTTCTCGTTGGCGAGCGGCAGCAACTCGTCCACGAACGGCAGGTAGTGCGGGTCGGCGGCGTTGAGCGCCATGAGGATCGTGTCGAAGTCGAAGCGGCTGATCCCGTCGGCCAGCACGGCCGGGTCGGCGTGACCCGTGATCCCGAGAAAGCGGACCGTCCCTTCCTCCCGGGCCTCGAGCATCGCCTCGATGGCACCGTCCTTGCCAAAGATCGTGTCCAGCTCGTCCGTTCTCCGGACGTTGTGGAGCTGCCACAAGTCGATGTGGTCGGTCTGAAGCGACTCCAGGCTCTCCTCCAGCAGGCGCAGTGAGCCGTCGCGCGTTCGATCGTGCGTCTTGGTCGCCAGGAACACTTCCTTGCGCCGCGTCGCCATGACCTTGCCGATGTACTTCTGGCTCACGCCGCGGCCATAGCGGGCGGCGGTATCGATGTAGTTCACGCCCAGATCGACGGCGCGGTTGATGATCGCCTCCGCATCGGCGTCCCGATCCGGCTTCTCCAGCGTCGCCTGCCCACCCAGGCTGAAGAGGCGCACGCGGTGGCCCGTGCGGCCCAGCGGGCGCTCGGGCATTGGCAGGTTCCCGCCGAGCGGGAGCTTCTGGTTGAGGAACAGGGCGGCCGTTCCAGCGGCCCCCATCATCACGAAATCGCGCCGGGTGAGATCGCGCTCGGTCATGTCCCGCCTCCACATCATGGTGTGCGCCGCGGCCTCACTGAGGCCAGAGGGAGAGATTCGTTAGACGATCGGCCAAAGGCCCACCCGGCGCAACCCGGCCTGTGGCGGCGAGTATTATTCAGCATGTCCACGCCCGGGAAATCACTTCTCGGAAGCTCGCTGAACTCGGCTGCAGGCGCGGTGCTGGTCGCGCTGCTCCTCCTAGCGGCGTGCAGCAGCCGCTCCGAGACCGCCAGCCTGGCCGGGGCTCCCACGGAGCGCCGCTGCAGGTTGGCCGACGAGCCCGACGAGCCGCTCTGGTCGGTGGTCGACTCGGCGGAGTTCGTTCAGGCATTCGAAGGCGCCACCATCTCCCACCCCGGTGCGGAGGTGCTGTTCTCCGTCGCCTTCGGAGTCGACGGCGCGGCGAGCCACGCGGTCGCCCTGGAGAGCGACCTCGGGCAGGAGGCGACCGAGCGCCTCCAGGCAGAGTTCGCCGAGCACGTGCGCTGGACGGTTCCCGGGGATCCGTGGGGAGTGCGGATCCGGGCCCGTGCCGGACGCCCCACCACCCTCTCGTACGAGCGCTCGACGTACTGCCCGCCCGTATTCATCGGCATCGTCGCGACCAACCGCCGGCGTGCACTCCCCAGGGGCGTCTGGTACGTGGTCGAGTGGCTGGTCGACCGAGACGGCGTCGTGACGGAGGCCAAGATGAGGCGGAGCACCGGCGACCTTCTCCTCGACAGCTACATCCTCGAGCAGGTCCACAGCCAGCGCTACCTGCCTGCGCTGCTGGATGGGGAGCCGGTCGACGTGTGGCTGGAGTTCAACAGCAGCTACTGACCCTCACTCGAGCATCTCGGGGAGCACCGTCTCCCACATCACGCCCAGCGTCCTCAGCCGCCGCACCCAGTCGGGATTCCCGCCGCCTGCCCCCTCGGGGAGCAGGTGCTTGACCCCGGCCTTCTCCGCACTAAGCAGAGGCTGGAACAGGAACGTGGTAAGACGGAACACCAGGGCGTCGCCGGTGGCCTCCCCCACGATCGGCCGGTCGGGCCGGGGTTGCCCTAGGGCCAGCCGCTGCTCCAGCACCGTGAACACCCGGTACATCGGCCATGCGGCGAACGGGATCACCACCTCCCGCAGGTGCGGCCGGGCACCGGAGGCAAAGGGATCGGGCGGCAGGTAGCCGACCCGCCCTTCCACCGGCACCTCCTCCGGCTCCTCCGCGTCGCGGAACCAGGCCAAGGCAACCCCGTAAGCGTCGACCAGGGCCTCCAGCGTACGGAAGCTGGGATTCACGGTCCGTCCCACGTAGAGATCTCGCAGGGTGGGGTACGAGACTCCGGTGGCCCGGCTCGCCTCACCCAGATTCCCCTCGTGCGCCAGGTGCATCAGGGCCCGGAATCGCCGCGTGAACAGGTGCGTCGCCCGAGGGAGCTGCTTCTTGGGACGGCCCACACGACCAGCCATCTTCCGCCTCATCACGATTTTATTTCATGTCATAGTAGGAAATACGAGAATGACGAGCAAGGGTCGAGGCACCTCTGAAGGGACGTGCGTCACAGCGGGGTCCCTGGACCGCTCCCTTTCTTGCGGGCCATGGCCACGCAGACGTCCCTCCCGCACATGGAGACCGCCAAGGCGGCGGGGCTCGAGTACGTGACGGATGCCGAGGCCGGCATCGGCCGCAAGCGGGTGGGCCGCGGCTGGGCCTACTACGAGCCCAGCGGTGCGCTGATCCGGGACCGCGCCGAGCGCCGCCGGCTCAACGCCCTGGCCATCCCGCCGGCCTGGGCCGACGTCTGGATCTGCCCCAACCCCAACGGCCACCTCCAGGTCACCGCCCGCGACAAGAAGGGCCGCAAGCAGTACCGCTACCATCCCCGATTCCGGGAGAAGCGGGACGAGTCGAAGTTCGGCCGCATGCTCGCCTTCAGTGAGGTCCTGCCGCGGGTGCGGGGGCGGGTGGAGCGGGATCTGCGGCGCCGCGGGCTCCCCAGGGACAAGGTGCTGGCCACCATGGTCTGGCTGCTGGAGCGCACCTTCTTCCGGGTGGGCAACGTCGCCTACGCCAAGCACAACCGCTCCTTCGGGCTCACGACGCTCAGGCGGCGGCACGTGCAGGTCACCGGCTCGAAGCTGCGCTTCGAATTCCGGGGCAAGAGCGGGATCATGCGCACTGCTGCGATCACCGACCGCCGCATCGCGCGGATCGTCCAGAGCTGTCGCGAGCTCCCCGGCCTGGAGCTGTTCAAGTACCTGGACGACGAGGGTCGACGGCAGAAAGTCGACTCAGACGACATCAACGAGTACCTGCGGCACATCACCGGGCGCGACGTCACCGCCAAGGACTTTCGGACGTGGGCAGGAACGATCCTGGCGGCCGTCGAGCTCAGCCAGCTCGGTGCGGCCGATTCGGAGCGCCAGGCAAACAAGAACGTGGTGCGGGCGATCGACGAGGTGGCGCGCCACCTGGGGAACACTCGCGCCGTCTGCCGCAAGTACTACGTGCACCCCGCGATCATCGAAGCATACCTGCGCGGGGAGGTGATGCCCCCGCCCCCGCCGCCCCCACCCAACGGCGAGGACAAGCGAACCGGAGCCTCGGCGGCCTTGCGACGGGAGGAGGTGGCGGTGCTACAATTCATGCAGCGCGTCCTCGACCGTGAGGTTCGCAAGGCCCATGAGCGCTGACCACCTCTTGAAACAGCTCGCCGTCTGGAAAGAGGGCGACGTCTCCTACTACCTGCACGGCACACCGGCCGGCCCCAGCGGGCGGGTCATCGTGTTGACTGCCGTGGGGCCCAACGACAAGCACCGCTGGCTCGTTTTGCCCCAAGGGAAGTCGTCCGAGGATCTGGCGACCACGTGGACCGACGCGGACAACCACGAGCGCACCGAGTTGGCCGAGAGCCTGCTGCGACGGGGGATGGCAGGCTAGGAGGGTGGTAAGGCGGTAGGGCGTTTGAGACAGACCCGACGGACCGATCGATACCGCAGATTCCGTCTCCCCTTACCGTTCCCCGTTCCCCGTTCCAGTTTCACCCTCCATCTTATACATCCCATGCCTCCCGCCCCGGAGCAGCTCCAGGCCGCCCTGAGCGAGCGCTACGCCATCGATCGCGAGATCGGGCGTGGCGGCATGGCCACGGTATACCTGGCCCGCGACGTGAAGCACGACCGCCAGGTGGCGCTCAAAGTGCTGCACCCCGACCTCGCCGTCGCCGGGTATCACCCCGAGCGGTTCCTGCGCGAGATCCGCATCGTCGCGTCGCTCACGCATCCCAACGTCCTCCCGCTGCACGACTCCGGCGAGTACGAGGGATTCCTCTACTACATCATGCCCTTCGTGGGCGGAGGCACCTTGCGAGACCGGCTCCGGCGCGACGGTCCGCTCCCCGTCGAGGAGGTCCTCGCGATCACCCGCAGCGTGGCGTCGGCGCTCGACTATGCGCATCGCGAGGACGTGCTGCACCGGGACATCAAACCGGAGAACATCCTGTTCAACGAGGGCCAGGCCGTGGTCACCGACTTCGGCGTGGCGCGCGCCATCAGCGCCTGCTGCGACGATCTCGGCGCGCTCACGGAGGTAGGATTCGCAATCGGCACCCCCGCATACATGAGCCCGGAGCAGGCGGCCGCGGACCAAGAGCTGGACGCGCGCAGCGACGTCTATAGCCTGGCGTGCGTGGTATTCGAGATGCTGACGGGCCAGCCCCCGTTCGGGGAGACGACCCCGGTCGGGATGCTGGCCAAGCACGCCATCGAGCCCCCACCGCCGGTCCGGACCCTGCGTCCCAACTGTCCGCTCGCCGTCGAGCAGGCCCTGGCGAGAGCCCTGGCCAAGAACCCGGACGAGCGCTTCGCCACCGCCGGTGAGTTCGCCGATGCGCTGGCTGCTCGGGGAACCGGCACCCTCCCCATCGCACCCCCGGCGGATGCCCGTCGCACGGTCGCCGTGCTGCCGTTCGTCAACGCGAGCCCCGACCCCGAGAATGAGTACCTGAGCGACGGCATCACCGAGGAGCTGATCAGCTCCCTCGCCAAGGTGGATGGGCTGCACGTGGCCTCGCGCACTTCAGTGTTCGCGTTGAAGGGCGAGCGCAAAGACGCGCGCTCCATCGGTGCGCTGCTCAACGTGTCGGCACTGCTCGAGGGCAGCGTCCGCAAGGCCGGGCAGCGCCTCCGTATCACGGTCGCGCTCATCAACGCCGGCGACGGCAGCTCGCTCTGGTCGGAGCGGTTCGACCGGGAGCTGGAGGACGTGTTCGCGCTGCAGGACGAGATCGCCGGCGCCATCGTGGGGGGGCTACGCTCCACTCTGCTGGCGGACCTCGGCGAGCCCGTGCGCAGCCGCTACACCGAGAACGTCGCCGCGTACCACCTCTATCTGAAGGGTCGCTACTTCTGGAACCTGCGCACGGCCGAAGGAACCGCGGCAGCCATCAAACACTTCGAGCAGGCGATCGCGGAGGACCCCGCCTACGCGCTCGCATACACCGGTCTTGCCGATTGCTACGCGATCCAAACCGACTACCGCGGGCTCCCGGTGGCGGAGGGCATGGAGCGCGCGAAGAGCGAAGCGCGTCGCGCCCTGGAGCTCGACGAGTCCCTCGCCGAAGCCCACACCTCACTGGGCTGGGTCACGTTCATCTACGACTGGGACTGGAAGGGCGCCGAGCACGAGTTCCGCCGCGCCATCGAGCTCAACCCGCGTTATGCCACGGCGCGCCAGTGGCACTCCTGGCTCCTGATGGCCATGGGCCATGTCGAGGAGTCGCTCGCCGAGGGGCGGGCCGCGCTGGAACTGGATCCGGTGTCCGTCTCGGTGCGCCGCACGTTGGGATGGCAGTACGTGTACGCGCGGCGGCCCGCCCAGGGCATCGAGCACCTCCGCCGGGCGATCGAGATGGCGCCCACCGCCCACGAGAACTACCGGGTTCTGAGCTTTGCCTTCGCCGCCCACGGGATGCTCGATGAGGCCCTGAATGCAGCCCAGGAGGCGGTCGCCGCATCGCGCGGATCCCCCTATGCCCTCGCCACGCAGGGGCACGTGCACGCCCTGCGCGGCGAGACCGACGAGGCACGGCAGCTCCTCACCGACCTCTCCGCCAAGGCGAAGACCGAGTACGTGCTGCCGGTGGCCCTGGTGATCCTGCACCTCGCGCTAGGCGAGAAGGACGCGGCGCTCGACTGGCTGGAGCGGGCGCAAGCGGAGCGCCGGGGCTGGCTCTGCTACCTCAAGGTGGAGCCGCTGCTGGATCCGCTGCGGGGGGAGGAGCGGTTCAGGCGGTTGCTGAAGGAGATGGGATTGGAGTAGGCCGGCTCAGCAGATCCGCGGAAGCTGATCGCCTGGCAGCATATCCACCACGCGCGTGCCGCCGATGCCCGTCTTGAGCGCGACGATGCCGGGATGCGCCTCCACGACCCGGCCGATGACGGCGGCGCCCTCACCGACGGGGTGCGCCCGCAGCGCGGCGACTGCAGCGTCTGCGTGCGACGCCTCCACGAACGCCACCAGCACCCCCTCGTTCGCCACGTAGAGCGGATCGAACCCCAGGATCTCGCACGCCGCGAGCACGGGGCCGGGGATCGGCAGCCGCTCCTCCTCGAGCTCCACCCCCACACCGGCCGCGGCCGCGATCTCGTTGAGCGCGCTGGCCACCCCGCCGCGGGTGGGATCGCGCAGCACGTGCACCGCGCCACCCACCCGTTGCCGCAGGTTCTCGACGAGGGGGCAGAGATTCGCGGAGTCGCTCTCGATCTCCACCTCGAACTCGAGCCCCTCGCGCACCGCCATGATCGCGATGCCGTGCCGGCCGATGGGACCGCTCACGATCACGGCGTCGCCCGGCCGCGCGCGATCCGGCGTGGGAGCGAAATCGGGATCCAACTCGCCGATCCCCGTCGTGTTGATGAACACGCCGTCGGCCTTGCCGTGCTCCACCACCTTGGTGTCGCCCGCGATGAGCGGCACGCCCGCTTCCCTGGCGGCCCTCGCCATCGCCTCCACGATCCGGTCCAGCTGGTCCATGGCGAGCCCCTCCTCCAGCACGAACCCCGCCGACAGATAGCGCGGCCGCGCCCCCATCATCGCCACGTCGTTCAGCGTGCCGTGCACCGCCAGCGAGCCGATGTTGCCGCCGGGGAACTCCAGGGGCTGCACCACGAAGGTGTCGGTCGAGACGGCGAGCCGGTCGGCGGCGACGTCGACCACCGCCGCATCTCCCAGTTGCGCCAGCGCCTCGTTGGAGAACAGCGGGAGGAAACGCTCCCGCACCAGGGCGGCGCTCATCTTGCCGCCCGAGCCGTGTCCCAGCTGCACCCGGTCGTACTTGGAGTGCGGCACCGGACAGTTGATGCCCTGCGCGAGAGATCCGGACTCGCTCACGCTACGCTTCAGACCCCGTGGCCTGGCGGAAGCGGCCGTAGTTGTAGTAGGCTGCGCACGCCCCTTCCGACGACACCATCGGCGCACCCAGCGGCTGCTCCGGCGTGCAAAGCGTGCCGAACGCGGCACACTCGTTGGGCTTGAGCATGCCGCGCAGCACCTCGCCGGCCCGGCACTCCGCCGGCTCCTCGGCCGTGATGTTCTGCAGCCCGAAGCGGACCTCCGCGTCGAAGTCGGCAAACTCCGGCCGCAACCCCAACCCACTTCCCGGAATCGTGCCGATGCCACGCCACTGGCGGTCCACCAACTGGAACACCTTTCCCACCAGCTCCTGCGCGGGTCGGTTGCCTTCCCGCTTCACCGAGCGCACGTACTGGTTCTCCACCTCGTGGCGTCCCTCTTCGAGCTGCTTCACCGCCATGAGGATGCCCTCGAGCAGGTCCAGCGGCTCGAAGCCCGTCACGACGATGGGTACCTGGTACTTCTGCGCGAGTGGCTCGTACTCGGTCCAACCCATCACCGTGCACACGTGGCCCGCGGCCAGGAAGCCCTGCACCCGGTTCTCGGCCGCCTCGAGCAGCGCCACCATGGCCGGCGGCACCGTCACGTGCGACACCAGCACGCTGAAGTTCTGGACGCCCATCTCCTTGGCACGCCACACGGCCATTGCATTGGCGGGCGCCGTGGTCTCGAACCCCACGGCGAAGAAGACGACCTGCTTGTCCGAGTGCCGTCTGGCCAACTCGAGCGCGTCGAGCGGGGAGTACACCACGCGCACATCACCGCCGCGCGCGCGGATCTGGAACAGATCGCAGTCGCTCCCCGGCACCCGCAGCATATCGCCGAACGAGCTGAAGATCACTTCCGGGCGGGACGCGAGCTCCATGGCGCGGTCGATCTGCTCGAGCGGGGTCACGCACACGGGACAACCGGGACCGTGAATCATCTCGACGGCCCCGCCCACCAGCTCGTCGATGCCCTGCTTCACGATGGTGTGCGTCTGTCCACCGCACACCTCCATCAGCACCCACTGCCGCGAGGCGGTACGCCGGATCTCGTCGGCCAGCCCACGGGCGATCTTGCCGTCGCGGTACTCGCTGAGGTACTTCATGGCGCGTCGGCCTGCTTGGGCCCCAGGCTCTTCTCCGCCACCTCCTTCATCCACTCCAGCTCGTCCAGCTGGCTCATTTCCTTGAGGATCTCGAACGTGCGCCTGGCTTCGTCTTCGTCGACCTTCGAGATGGCAAAGCCGACGTGCACGATGGCGTAGTCGCCCACGTCCACTTCGTCGGCGAGATAGGCGAGGCACACCTCCCGTTTCACGCCACCGAAGTCGACGACCCCCATTGGCAGCCCGCCGTCCCGGTTGATCTCAACGATTCGACCCGGAATGCCAAGACACATCATGACCTCCGCTCGAGCAGCGTGGCGGCCACGGCCGCCTGACCGTAACTGATCGCGCCGTCGTTCGGGCTCAGCCGTCGCGGGACGAGCACCCGGAAGCGACTCGCCTCGAGCAACGCCCGCACCGACGCGAGGAGCCGCGCGTTCTGGAACACCCCACCACCCAATGTCACCGTGGAGAGGCCGGTGGATTCAGCCACCCGCCGCACGGCAACGGCGGTCGCCGCCGCCACGCTCTCGTGGAACCGTGCCGCGAGCTCCGCCACATCGTCCCCCGCAGCCAGCCGTTCGCCGAGCACCTGCAGCAGGGGGAGCGGGTCGAACACCTGCTTGCCGTCACCCGCGTCGACCACCGGGAACGGCAGTGGCTCGGCCGGCCCCCGGCCGGCCAGCGCCTCCAGCTCCATCGCGGCCTGGCCCTCATAGTGCGCCACGCGTCGCATGCCCAGGACCGCCGCGGCTGCATCGAACAGGCGCCCCATGCTCGATGCCAGGGGTGCATTGAGGCGACGCTCGATCTGCTGCTCGGCGAGAGCGCGTTCCCCAATCTCCACCTCGTCGAAGGCACGCGCGAACGCCGCCGCGGCTCCCGGCTCGAGCGAGAGATACCCCAGTGCCACGCGCCAGGGACGTCGCACCGCCACATCGCCGCCCGGGAGGGGCGCGTAACGCAGCTGGCAGCGGCGCTCGTATCCGGCGAGGTCGCTCACCAGGATCTCGGCACCCCACACGGCGCCGTCGTCTCCATAGCCGGTGCCGTCGTATGACACCCCGATGACCCGGTCGGTCACGCCATGCTCCGCGGCCACCGCGGCGGCATGTGCGTGGTGATGCTGCACCTCGAGCGTCTGCTCCAACTCCAGCTCCGCCGCGACCCGTGTCGACAGATACCCCGGATGCATGTCCCGCACGGCCACCTCCGGCTCGATGCGGAACAACTGCTTGAAAGCCGTGAGCGAGGCGCGGAAGTGCTCCAGCGTCTCCAAATTCTCCAGATCGCCGACGTGCTGGCTCACATAGGCTGCGCGGCCGTGCGCCAGGGTGAAGGTGTTCTTGAGGTGCGGTCCCACAGCCACGAGGGGCCGCGCCACCGCGACCGGCAATTCCACGGGAAGCGGTGCGTAGCCGCGCGCGCGCCGCAGGAACAGCGGGGCTCCGTCCGCCACCCGCACGACCGAGTCGTCGTAGCGCGCCACGATATCGCGGTCGTGCAGCAAGAACGCGTCGGCGATGGATCCCAGCCGCTGCCGGGCGTCGTCGTTCGCCGTGGCGATCGGCTCCTCACTCAAGTTGCCGCTGGTCATCACCAGCGGGCGGCGCGTCGAATCCAGCAGCAGCTGATGTAGCGGCGTATACGCCGTCATCACCCCGACGGTGTCGAGCCCCGGAGCCACCGAAGGCGCCAACCCGGCATCGGGCAGCACGCGCAGCAACACGATGGGCCGCTCCCGCGACGTGAGCAGTGCTTCTTCCACGCTCCCCACCTCGCCGAGGCGTCGCGCGTCCTCCAACGTGCGCACCATGACCGCCAGCGGCTTCGCCTCGCGCGCCTTGCGCTGCCGCAGGCGTGTCACCGCCTCCTCGTTCGTGGCATCGGCCGCCAGATGGAAGCCGCCGAGGCCGCGGATTGCTACGATGCGGCCGGCCTGCAGCTCCTGCGCCGCGCGCTCCAGGGCCTCCGCACCCTGCGCCGCCTCGCTGGCTCCCTCCGCCGTCTCGAGCCATACCCTGGGCCCGCACGCGGGACAGCTATTGCTCTCCGAGTGATAACGGCGGTCGTCGGGCGTGCGGTACTCCCGCAGGCATGCTTCGCACTGCGGGAACACGCGCATGCTGGTGCGCTCCCGGTCGTACGGCATCGACTCGATCACCGTGAAGCGCGGACCGCAATCGGTGCAGGTAATGAACGGATAGCGGCGGCGGCGGTCGTCCGGCTGGAACAGCTCCTGCTCGCAGGCGGCGCACAGCGCAACGTCTGGCGAGACTGGCTGCCGCCGGTCGGGCTGATCCACGCTCTCCACGATGTGGAACTCGGGCGCGAACATCGGCCGCGCGGGCGCAACGTCGAGGGATTCGATACGCGCCAGCGGCGGAGCCTTGGCCACGAGATCCTGGAGAAACGCGCGCACGCCGCGCGAGCGGCCCTCGACCTCGATCTGGACCTCGCCCGCCTCGTTGCGTACCCAGCCGCCCAGATCGTGCTCCAGGGCCAAGCGGTGCACGAAGGGACGAAAGCCGACTCCCTGCACCACGCCCGTGACGCTGAGGCGCAGCGCCTCGTGCTCGGCGGCCGGAGCCTTGGTGGTCACGCCTGCTTGGCCCCCGCCACGCGCTGCTCGAGGAACGCATACCAGCTGTCCAGCCCCTCACCCGTCCGCGCGGACGTGAACAGGAACTGCAGGTTCGGATTCACTTCCCGAGCCTGTGCCTGTGCCTGCTCCATGTCGAAGGTGAGGTGCGGCAGCAGATCCACCTTGGTGAACACGGCGTGGCTCGACTGCTGGAACATCTTGGGGTACTTCGCCGGCTTATCCTCCCCTTCCGTGGTCGAGAACAGCACCAGCTTGGCCGCCTCACCCAGATCCCAGCTTGCCGGGCACACCAGGTTCCCCACGTTCTCGATGAACACCAGGTCGGTGGCGTCGAGGTCGATCTCCTCGAGCGCCGTCATGACCTGCCGCGCGTCCAGGTGGCAGGCACCGCCCGTCACCACCGCCTGCACCAGCTGGTCGGTGTGACGGCTCAACCGGTCGGCGTCGTTCTGGGTCTGCACGTCGCCGGTCACGACCGCGAACCGCAGCCGCGAGCCGAGCTCTAGCAGAGTGCGCTCCAACAGCAGCGTCTTCCCGGCCCCCGGAGAGGATACCAGGTTGAACGCCGGCACCCGCGCCTCGGCCAGCCGCCGCCGAACCTCGGCCGCCAGCTCGTCGTTCTTCGCCATCACGCGCTCGCGGACTTCAATCGTCCGGACGACCATCATCAACCTCCAGGTAGCTCACCCGCAGCACGTCTCCCGCGACGCGCTCGATCACCGGTTTGGCTGCGCGAAACGGCGGGGAGGTGAGCAGCACCTCCAGGCAGAACTGCAGGTTGTCCACCTCCACACCCGCGCGATCGCCCACCTCGAGACCCACCTCGACCACGTTGCCGAGCTGCTCGTGCGGCACGTGGTTCTCCGCGATGCTGCACACCTCCATCGCGATGCTCATCTCGTGCATGTGGGCACCTACTGGCGCGGAGACCGCTCAATGCTGGGGAACCGCGGGAGCCCGTCGCGTTCCGGCGCCACGGCAAGCCAGCTTCTCGTTCAAGCTCCCACAGGTGTCGCTGATTCTCAAGGCTCCTGAAGGGATAGGACGTAGGCCACGAGGTCCCAAGTGTCATCCTCGCTCAATACCTTCCACGCCGCCATCGGCGTTCCCCGGATACCCTCGCGAATGACATAGAAGGCGCGCTCGGGGGTCATCCGAGCACGCCACGCGGGGTCGGTGAAGTCAGCGGCCCGCGGCGACAGGTTGCGCCGACGGCCCTGACCGTCCGCACGCTCGCCGTGGCAGATCGCACAGTGCTGCAGGAAGAGGGCCCGACCGCGGCCTCGGGCCTCTGTCGAGCTCAGCCTGCTCTCGGGAACCTCCACATCACGGTACTCTGCGGGGAGACCCGGAGCGTCACAGGCCCAGAGGCCGAGCAGCAGGATTCCCGCTGTCGGCACGAGCCGCTTCATGGTCACTCCGAGGGCGACACTGGTAACCCATCCGCTCGGCCTCTTCCACCACCTTCTCAACCAGCCGCGGAAGCTGCCGCTCCACTGCGGCGGAGCGACCGAGACCCACTTCGAGTGTCTCCGGTACCAGTCCCAGCAGGACCAAACTCCGCGGGTAGTCGTCCAGCAAGCGGAGTCCCTCCAGGAGGTCCGCAACCCCGATCTGGTGAACCGAGAGTCGATTGCGTACCGCCGGACCCACCTCGTCACCTTCCAGCCGCACCAATGAGCCCACCGGGCCATCAGCAAGAACCGCATCGACCAGAATCACGTCATCCGATGACTCGATGTAGGAAAGCAACGACAGCCCCAGGGTCCCGCCATCGAGGACCCTGGCACCGTGCGGGAGGTGGTAGCGGCGACCGAGCAGTTCGGTCGCCGCTACCCCCAACCCGTCGTCGCCGCACAGGACGTTGCCCAGTCCCAGAACGAGGAGAGACGGCAGTCCCTCGGGCGGCGTCATCGCCTGAGCTCCTCCTCTTCCGCGGCGATGTCTTCCGGCACCGCGAATCGATAGCCCGAGAACATCGACTCGATGGTGGCGTTCCTGGCTGCGCGGGTGACGAGAAGCGCACAGGAGATGTGGTGGATCACGAAGATCACGAGCAGCCACATGATGTTGTGGTGGATCCACCGCGTGGTCTGGGCTCCCCCAAACAGCGGCACCAGGAACTGGAAGATGCGCATGGGAGATTCCGGTCCGGCCTGCAGCGAGAACAAGGCGTAGCCACTGAGGGCCGCGAAAATGCAGAGACCATAGACCAGGATGTACGTCAACCCAGCCAGCGGATTGTGGCCCACGAATCTCGGCGTCTCGGCCCGGAACAGCACGTAGAACTTGAGCCACTCCCACGTGTGTTGCCACCGAACCTTGCTCATTGGGATCATCTGATCCCACCGAGCGTAGCGGTTGCCCATGAACATCCACGCGATCCTGGAGATCTCGGACAGGCTGAACACGATCGCCGCAAAGAAGTGGATCGCCTGCACCGTCCCCATCACGAACTCCTGCCCGGCCGGATCCGGTGCAATAATGAAGGGATGGCCGATGTAGAACCCGGTGACCGCTAGCACGGTGATGGAGATGGCGAGGAGCCAGTGTGTGAGGCGAACAGGCACGTCCCACACGTACACTCGCGTGAGCGTGGTCGCCGTAGTCATTGGACCCTCACCTTCACCAGCTCGCGACCCGCGGGGTCCACGACATGCACGCCGCATGCCATGCAGGGATCGAAGGAATGCACCGTGCGCAGAATCTCGAGCGGCTGCTCTGCATTCGCCACCGGCGTTCCGACGACCGCCTCCTCATACGGTCCGCGCTGACCAGCTGCATCGCGCGGTCCCCCGTTCCAGGTGCTCGGCACCACGCACTGGTAGTTCTCGATCTCGCCGTCCACGATATGCACCCAGTGGCCCAGAGCGCCGCGCGGCGCCTCGTGGAAGCCAGCGCCGGTGCATTCATCGGGCCAGCTCGAGGGCTTCCACTTCGAGTTGTCGTGGATCGCCAACTCGCCGCGACCCATGTTCTCCGCCAGCTCGTCGAGCCAGCCCTCCAGCTTCTCGGCCAGGACCAGTGTCTCGATGCCCCGCGCGGCGACCCGCCCGAGCGTCGAGAACAGCGCGGCAGGCCCGACACCGAGCTCCCCAAGGACGTGACCCACCAGCTCCCGCACTCGAGGGTGACCAGAGCCGTAAGCCACCAGCATCCGAGAGAGCGGCCCCACCTCCATCGGGAGACCGTCATAGCGCGGCGACTTGAGCCAGCTGTACTTGCCGTCCGTATCGAGCCGATCGTACGGTGGTTCGGGTCCGGTGTAGGTCGGCTTGGTCTCCCCCCGCGCTGGATGCAGCCCCTCCTCGTTCCCACCCTCGTACTCGAACCACGAGTGGGTCACGTACTCCGTGACCTTCGCCGGATCAAACGGCTCCACGGTCGACAGATCACGACCCCGAATGACTCCGCGCGGGAGGAACAGCGGCGCGTTGGCACCCTCAGTCTCCGGGTACTCACCGTACGCCAGGTAGTTCCCCACACCGGCCCCGTAGCCGGCCCAATCCTTGTAGAACGAGGCCACGGCGAGGAGATCGGGGATGTACACCTTCTCCACGAACTTGCGCGCCTGATGGATCAGCTTCCGCATGGTGGAGATCGACGTGATGTTGATCGACGCCTGCTTGTCCGGATCGACCGGCGTCGCCATGCCACCGACCAGAAAGCTCTGCAGGTGCGGATTCTTGCCGCCCAGCACCGCGTGCATCTTGATGAAGTCCCGCTGCCAGCCGAGCGCTTCTAGATAGTGCGCGACCGCCAACAGATTGGCCTCCGGCGGCAGGCGATACGCCGAGTGCCCCCAATAGGCATTGGCGAAGGGGCCGAGCTGACCCCGCTGCACGAACTGCTGGACCCGTTCCTTCACCGCTCGGAAGTAGTTCGTGCTGGAGAGGGGCCAATCAGAGATCGACTGCGCCAGCCGGGATGTGGCGGCCGGATTGGCTGACAGCGCCGAAACGATGTCCACCCAGTCCAGGGCGTGCAGGTGGTAGAAATGCACCACATGATCCTGGACCATCTGCGACGCCATGATGAGGTTGCGTAGCAAGCGCGCGTTCGGCGGCGGGATCGCGCCGATCGCGTTCTCCACCGCGCGGATCGAGGCGATGGAGTGCACGGTAGTGCACACGCCGCAGATCCGCTGCGTGAACGCCCAAGCGTCCCTTGGATCCCGGCCCTTGAGGATGATCTCAACCCCCCTGAACATCGTGGCGGAGGACCAGGCATTCCGCACCACACCACCATCGACTTCCGCTTCGATGCGCAGGTGGCCTTCGATGCGCGTGACGGGATCGATAACGATATGGCTCATGACTGACCTCCCTCTTGTTTCTGGTCGGCGGCCGCCTCAGCCTTCTGGTGCTTCAGCCGTCTACCGAGCTGCACCAACCCGCCTACGGCATACGCACCGGCGACACCGACGGCGGCCCAGATTCCTACCCGGTCAGCGGTCGTGTGAACGCCGAAACCGGGAACCCCCGCTATGTGGGTGTAGAAGGGGGTCATCTTGTCCCAGAAGTCGGGTTCCGCACAGCCGATACAGGGATGACCGCACCCGACCGGCCAGTTGGTGCCCTCGTTCCATCTGACACTGGGGCAGTTCTGGTGCGTGACCGGACCCTTACACCCCATCTTGTAGAGGCAGTATCCGAGCCGGTGCCCCTCGTCACCCCAGTTCTCCACGTATTGCCCCGCATCGTAGTGCGCCCGACGCTCACAGTTGTCGTGAATCGCCTTGCCGTGCGCGAACAGCGGCCGGCGGTAGCGATCGGTCGGCGGCCACCGGCCGAAGGTCAGGTAGTAGACAACCACCGCTGCGAGGTTCTCCGCGTTCGCCGGGCAGGCGGGCAGGTTGATCAGGTTCTTGAGCCCGGGCACGGCATCTGCAACACTCAGTGCCCCAGTTGGGTTGGGCGCCGCCGCGGGCAAGCCACCGAACGCGGCGCAGGTACCGATCGCGATGGTCGCGGCAGCTCCGCCGCACACCTCACGCGCGATCTGGAGCGCCGATCGGCCACCCACGGTGCAATAGGCCCCGTTCGCACCCGTCGGAATCGAGCCTTCCACGACCGCGATGTATGCGCCAGGCTTCTGAGCCACCACGCCGGCCAGCGCCTCCTCGGCCTGATGACCCGCCGCCGCCATAATCGTCTCGTGGTAGTCGATGGACAGCGTGTCCAGAACGATGTCAGCCACCGCGGGTCGCGCAGCCCTGAGGAACGACTCGGTGTTCCCGGCGCAGTCCTGGAACTCGAGCCAGACCAGGGTGGGCTTTTCCCCGTTCTCGATGGCGTTGGCGATCCTCGCCGTCAGCGGTTTCGGCAGGGCGAGGACCGATGCCATGACGCCGCAGAAGCTAAGGAAGTCCCGGCGCGAGACCCCCCGTCTCTCCAGCTCGTTGACAAACCAACTCTCCGTATCGGGCATAACCTCACCTCCCGCGGAATCTCCGCGACTCTACCTCCGGTACCACACTGGGCGGGTTTCTATGCTGCTCGGGTCTGACTCGCGCGGGCCGTCGCGCTTGCTGCCCCGGTGAGCGTGACGCAGTTTGCGGCCAGAGTATCGAGGGGTGTAGATGTCGACAGTCGGACGGACAAGGGGCGCCGACGCGCCGGTGAGCCTGCTCTGGGACGCGTGGCGGGCGGGCGGGCGCTCACGGCTGACGTTGGTCTTCGGGCTCATAGTCAGCGCCGCGTTGACCGCCCTCGTCGTGCTGGGCACGGTCAGGTTCGTCGTACACACCGTCCACCAGCCAGCGCTGCCGTGGGCACTCAAAGCTGTCGCCGTGGTGTTCGTGCCCTTCTTTGTCCTCATCCTCCTGGTCTCCGTCCCCGTGGCGTGGCTGATGCACGTCCTGGCCTGGCTCAGCAGGCGTCGCCGTATGGCGCAGCAATCGAAGCGCTAACGGACTCTCACGGGCGTGCCGATCCGGGCCTGTTGCGATAGCACGACGGCTGGATCGGATCTTCAATAATCCGCGAGGAGGATTCGGCGGTGCCGGAGGTCCTCCCGGGAGACCAGAGGAACTCCCGATAGGGAAAGAGGGCTATCGGGAATTGCGTCTAACACGGACGCACGTCCGGTAAGAAACCGTGAAGTTTCTGTGTAGAGTGCCCGACCACGACTCACAATCGCGTGGCTGGCCTTCAAATCATTGCAGCGACACCGGTTAGGCACCGAACGCGGGGCGGGCGGAGAGCGCACCGTGCGGCGGCTACCTCCCATGTGCATCCAAGTGACCATACCCGAACGATTTGACGCCCTCTAGGACAACTCAGGTCCCGCTGACGGGAGAATCTCGTCAGTGATCTCCTCACCGGCGCTTGCCGTTTCCGCGCCCACGCAGTATTTGAGTGGTAACGCGACCGCCCGGAGTGATGTCATGGCCAGCATCGGGAAGGAGTACCTGCACAGCGTGAACGAGGCGCTGCGGAACTACGAGGATGCCATCATGCAGCGGGAGAAATTCAAGCCGCTGGAGAGCAAGGTCACGCGGCAACAGGATGTGGACCACGCCCGTCAGAAGGTGGTCGACGTCCTCGTGGGGATCGTGACCGCGGAGCGCATGAAGTCGGCCCAGCCGTAGCGCCAGCCATTACCCCCCTCTGCACGCCGTACTCCATAGCCACCGTCCAGGCGGCTCCCGTCTTCCTCGATCGGCAGGCGACGCGCTGGCCCCGAGACGAGGGCGCGCGCTGCGACGCTACGATCCCACCCGCGGCTCCGCCGTGAGCCGCGCGATCTCCCGCCGGGCTGCCTGGACGCGCGGCTGCAACTCCGGATCGCCATCATCCCACAGCTCCACGAAGCGGCCGTAGTACTCGACGGCCTGCTCGGTATCGCCACGCCGTGCGTACAACTCGCCGAGCCGCTGGTAGATCCCGGGCAGGGACCACCAATCGAGGCCGGCGCGATAGAGCCACGGTTGCTCCACGAACCGCTCGTACACGGCAAGTGCAGAGTCCGTCTGTCCCGCCATGTCATACGCCATGCCCAGAAGTGGAAGACCACAGATCGTGCACGCGCCGGTGTCGGCAGCGCGGAACTCGGCGACGGCGTCCCCGTTGCGCCCCTCCCCGAGCGCCACCATCCCCAGAATGGAGTGGCGGTCCTCTTCTTCCCCTCGACGGAGTTCCGGGGCCACTTCTTGCTCGTACTCGGCCAGGATCTCCTGCGCCCGAGCGGGCTCGTCCGCCAGCGCGTAGAACATGGCCAGGAGCGTGTAGGGACGGTTGAGAGGGTCCACCGGGTCCATCGGGTGGCGCTCCACCGCCTGCTCCGCCTTCCGCAGCGCCTCGTCACGCTCCCCTAGGAACCACAGGTCGACGAACGCCAGCTGCACCTCGGTCGCCAGCTGGAAGTCGGGGAAGTCGAGGTCGGCGGCGCCGGCCGATGCGGCGCGCTGATACTGCTCGGCCTCGCGCAGCCTGCCACGCACGAGTGCCAAGTTGGTGAGCTGGGCGTTCGCGGCGGTACGCCACAGCGGGTCGTCCGCCTGCGCTTCGCGCAGCGCCAGCAGCGCGGTCTCCGCCGTCTCGTAGTCCCCCCGAGCGCTGGCGAGCGCAGCCACGAGGGTCGCCGTATTGGGGTGCTGGGGCGCCTTCTCCGCCATGCGCGTCAGCGTTTCGCGCGCCTCGTCCCATTTCCCCTGCGCCACTTGCGCAGCGATGGTGTTGGGGTACCCGGAGGACGTAAGCGAGTCCGCCTCCGTGGCCCGGCGAAACAGTCCTTCCGCGCGGGCGAAGTCACGCCGGTCCACGTAGATCGTGGCGAGGTTGTTGAGCGCTACATAATCGCTGGGGTAGGTCTCCAGTACCGCACGGTACGCCGCGATGGCCAAGTCCTGCTCGTCCGTCACGACCCCGTAGTAGGTCGCCTCCGTCAAGTGTCGCTCACGGTCCGTCAGGCGATCGCGGTGTCGGAAGGCCTGGCTCAACGCCTCCACCTGCTGGGCCCGATCGAGCGCGACGACGCCCAGCTTGCGGTACGCCATGGCGAAGGTCGAGTCGAGCGCCAACGCCTCCTCGAGCAGCGTGATCGTCCTGGTCACGTCTCCCTCGTTGAGCACCCGCAGCGCCTGCGAGTACTTCTGCAGAGCCCCGAGCGACGTCGTGGTCACTTCTTCCAACGGGCCACTGCTGCGTATCGTCCTCAGCGACTCCCCGACCCGCTCGCGCAGGCGGTCCGAGAGCCGGTCTACGGCGTCGATGATCTCCGTCGAGTCGGCAGCCGTCTCGCGGAACGCCACCAGAAGCGAACCGTCCTCCGCCGAGAGCAACCGCACGGAGATCACGTAACTGCTGCCCACGGCGCTGACCTCTCCCGCGATCACCGCCTTGATGCCGTCGCGAACCGCGACCTCCCGGGCCAGCTCGGGGTCGAGCCGATCGTCCGACGATCGGTCCATGAGCGCCAGTACCTGCACCACGTGCGTCGGATCGACCAGCGTCACGACCGGCGACTGCGCGAGGTCCACTCGAAATGCCTCGGTCACCGCCTGTGCCAGGAGCGAGTCGTTGGCCCGGTTCGCGAAGTCGGCGACGATGATCCGCTCTCGCTCCTCGAGCAGTCCCGTCGCCACCAACGTGCCTATGGGGCCGATGCCAAGGAGCCGCATTGCCATGAAACCCACGACGAATAGGCTCCATCCCCCCAGAGCCAGCACCCCTCCACGTAGCACTCTCGCCCAGGTGACCCAATCCAGCCGCGGGGTCATGCCCTGTGCGAGGCGTTGCTCCACGTGCGCCGCCGTCACCACGATTGGCAGGCCAACGAGCATCAACACACCCGCTCCCGGCATGACCCAATCGGGCAAGCCGAGCTGGGCCACCAGGAAGCTGGTGACCGCGAGGACGACCAGGGTGGCCAGCAGGTAGAGTCCCGTCACCCCGAGTAGCCCCACACGCTGCGCCAGGGTCTGCTGCGGCTCCACGGTCGCCCGCAGGGCCGCCACGAGGCCGGAGGCGGAGTCGTACCGGTCGTCCGGCTCGGGAGCAAACACCTTCGTGAGCGTGTCGCGGATCGTCGGCGGGACGGCGCTGTTGAGCGCGTCCAGCCGCGGGTTCGGCTGCTTGAACCGCTTGGCGATCACCGCCTGCGCCGTCTGCCCCTCGAACGGGGGCACACCACAGAGCATCTCGTACAGCACACACCCGAGGCTATACAGGTCGCTGCGGCCGTCGATGTGCTCGGCGCCCATGACCTGCTCGGGACTCATGTACTCGGGCGTCCCGACGGCGATGCCGGCCTGCGTGAGGCTCGGCCCCCCGGACGCGCTGATGGCTCGCGCGATCCCGAAATCGGCGACCACGGCGTGACCATCGGCCAGCAGGATGTTGGCCGGCTTGATGTCGCGATGGATGACGTCCTTGCCGTGCGCGTAGCTCAGGGCACTGCCGACTTCCCGAACGACGTGCAGGGCCTCGCTCAGAGAGAGCGTGCCCTGCCGGGTGATGCGAGCCCTGAGGGACTCCCCCTCCACGTAGGGCATGACGTAGTACAGCAGTCCGTCGGCATCACCGGAGTCGTACAGCGGGACGATGTGGGGGTGGTTGAGTCGGGCAGCGGTGTCGATCTCCCGCAGGAACCGCTCGGCCCCCAGCGTGGCCGCGAGCTCGGGCCGCAGGACCTTGATCGCCACCGGGCGGCCGTGCTTGAGGTCCTGGGCGAGATACACGACGGCCATCCCGCCACGCCCGATCTCGCGCTCGATCGCATAGCGGTCGCCAATTGCAGCCTTGAGGCGTTTCAGGAACTCGACCAAAGACCCGTGTCTCCAGCCCGTCTGCCGTATACCGATTGGATGAACGTTGGTGGCAGATCGTTGCGTGAACCCTGCGCCCTGCCCCGTGTCCTCTCGTACGAAGTCTGCCGCAAAGATGTTTCAGCCCGCAACCCGAACGGTGTTAAGGGCCGGGCGGCCGGGGAGGGCTAATTGAACCGATACACCGTCCCCTGGCTGGTCAGGACGTACACCTCGCTGGAGGCGTCCACCCCAAACGAGAGGATCCGCCCGATGCTGCCCACGTCCCAAGTCGCCTCGTCGGTCGCCTCCCCGTTCTCCAACTGGAAGCTGCGAATCGACCCGGCGCAGTAGTCGCCGTAGAAGTAGTGTCCCCGCAGCAGCGGAAGAGCGCTACCCCTGTACACATGCCCCCCGATCACAGAGCACCCCTGCGAGTGGGGGTACTCCAGCACGGGAAGCTCCAGACCCGTCTGGTCGCAGTTGGTCGAGGGGTTGAAACAGCGGGTCCCCTCCATGAGGCGCCACCCATAGTTCACGCCCGCCTCGGTGCTCGACACGGCGTTCACCTCCTCCCAGGCGTTCTGGCCCACGTCGGCGATGTAGAGCATCCCGCCCGCGGCGTCGAACGAGAAACGCCACGGATTGCGCAACCCGTACGCCCAGATCTCACCCCGCGCTCCGCCCTGACCCACGAACGGATTGTCGGCCGGAATCGCGTAGGGATCGCCGCCGTCCACGTCGATGCGCAGCAGCACGCCGAGCAGCGTGTTGGTGTTCTGGCCGTGGTCGAGGGGATCTCCGGCGTCGCCCCCGTCTCCCATGCCGATGTACAACATGCCGTCGGGTCCGAACGTCACGAGCCCCCCGTTGTGATTCGAGAAGGGTTGGGCGAGCGTGAGGAGCAGCTTCGCCGACTGCGCGTCGGCCAGATTGGGATTCCCCGAGACCGTGTAGCGCTCGACACGCGTGTCGCCGCCCAGGTCGGTGTAGTTGACGTAGAAGTACCCGTTCGTGCCGTAATCGGGGTGGAACGCAAGCGACAGGAGCCCTCGCTCGCCGCCCGAAGTGATGTTCGCCCCGATGTCCAAGAACGACCCACCGAGCACCTGTCCGTTCTCGATGATCCGGACGCGCCCACCCTGCTCCACCACGAACAGACGCGCGTCGCCCGGTGGAGCGGTGAGGTAGACCGGCGAGTTGAGCCCCGCGGCAACCTCCTCGAGGTGGAGTTCTGCCGTCGGCGGGTTGCCCACCCCTGGATCGTTGCCGCCGGGATCGGCCGGTCCGGGGGTCCCCGAGCAGGCTACGGCCACGGCGGCGGCCGAGAGGAACGGCAGCAGCATGATGTCGGTCTTCACGACCGGCTCCAGGGCGAGTGGTTCCAGCCAATACGCGGATGTGGCGCGGACGTTCCCTCGCAGCCGCAGCGCAGGGGCCGACGCCTACCAGGTGGGGCGCACTCCTGGCTGCAACTATAAGTGGCAATACGAGTTACGGATGTCACCCGGACACGCAGCACCGCGGCACCTGTGAGGATCGTCACTTCGCCGACCCCGTAAATGGATGAAAATAAGCCACTTACGAACCCGGCGGGTGCTGCCGATTTGCCCGGTTTGCCCGGTTTGCCCGTGAATCACATCTTCTTCCGCATCGGACGTGGCATCCGCCACGCCGGCCAGGTCGGTCCAGGAGGACAGCAGTAAGGTGACCGGAGTCCGAGAAAGCCGTCCCTCCCAGTACCACGAGCTCGTGGACTTCCTCAAGCACGTGGGCAAGGACCCGTCACGTCTGGTCTTCGAGGACGAGCTCACGGGTATTCACAACCGGCGCTACCTGCGCAGCTACCTCGAGCACCAGGTTGACTGGGACAGCCCCAAGGAACGTCTGCTCTCCCTGCTCATCATCGACCTGGATCACTTCAAGCAGATCAACGACACTCAGGGTCACGACACCGGCGACCAGGTACTGACCTGGATGGCCGCCCTGCTCAAGGAAGTCACCGGCGAGAAGGGCATCCCGATCCGCTTCGCGGGCGACGAGTTCATTCTGCTGCTGCCCAAGGCGCCGCGCGAGGAGGCGGGCGAGGTGGCCGACCGCCTGCTGCAGCTGACGCGAGACCGGCCATTCCGCCTGCGAGAGGCAGGGGTCACCCTGCCGATCACCTTGAGCATCGGGATCGCCTGTGCTCCGCAGGACGGCCGCGACCCCAAGGCCCTGTTCCAGGCCGCCGACACCGCGCTGTATCACGCCAAGCAATCGGGCCGCAACCAGGCATCCAGCGCGGGCGAGGTGGACCCGCGGAAGGTCTTCACCAAGACCGCGCTGCACCGCCTGATCGCCACCGGCATCGCGGGACGGGACGACGAGCTGGCGGTCGTCTCCAGCGCGCTCGAGGCGCTGTCTCGCGGGCAGAGCCAGTTCCTCCTCGTGGAGGGCGGGCCCGGAATGGGGAAGTCGGCTTTCCTCGAGACAGTACGCAGCAACCTGGCCGGCAACGCGGCCTACAGCGTCATCAGGGTGGCGGGCGACCAGAAAGAGGGCTTCCGGCCCTACTATTTGATCACCCGCGCGTTGGTGGCCCTGCTGAACGAGCGGGCGGACTCCGGTCAGGGGGTGTTCCCCGGCCTCAGCAACCGCGAGCTCGGCTACCTCTCGCACGTGCTGCCGCAGCTCGCGAGCGCCAGCGCGCCGCCTCCAGACGAGGACGAGAGCCTGCAGCGGCAGGGCATCTTCAGCACCCTGGTCCGGTTCCTGCCGCGGGTCGTCGAGCACCGGCCGCTCATCCTCCTGGTGGACGACCTCCATCACGCCGACGAGGCTTCGCTGCTCCTGCTTCGGATGCTGATGCAGCGCAAGGGGCTGATGCTCTTCGTGTGCGGCTCCACGCTCGACTCCCTCAAGTTGATGCGGGAGGAGGAATCACCCCCACTGGAGCGGTTCTGCGCCTCGCGACAGAGCGAGCTGGGCATCCAGCGGGTGCCGCTCACTCCGTTGGGAGGTGACGACATCGCCGAGTATCTGCGCGGTGTCTTCCCCAGTCTGCGCATGCCCGCGGGCTTCGAGGAGCAGCTCGCCTCCACGACGCAGGGGAATCCGCTCTTCCTGGCCGAAATCCTCCGCAAGCTCGTGGCCGACCACCGGGTGAGCCTGGAGGGACACGAGTGGGTGGTCGCGCCACTGGAAGACGGGTACCTGCCGCGCTCGCTCGAGGAGATCGTGATGCAGAAGATCTCCCAGCTGGACGAAGAGGGACGCGACCTCCTCGAGCGCGCCGCTGCACTGGGGGACGACGTCTCAGTGAGCGTGCTGTCGGGCAGCTCCGACGTGGACGAGAACCGGGTTCTCGAGTTCCTCGATCGCGCCGAGGCGCTGGGCCTGGTGAGCCTCGATTTCCAAATCAACGACGAGGTGATGAGCTTCCTCGGCAAGCAGGTGGCGGAGATCAGCTACGGGGTGATCAACCCCGAGCGGCGTGTGGAGCTGCACGAGCACATCGGGGACTACCAGGAAGGACTGTACGAACAGCGGCTGCTCCCATCGGCGTCGCTGCTCGCCTACCACTACAAGCGCTCCGCCAATCAGGAGAAGGCGCGGCGCTACGAGCGCGCCCAGCTGGCACAGAGCCAGATGGTGTTCGACCCGCGCGAAGCGGCCGAGTACACCGGCGACATCGTGGAGACGGAGGTCGAGGAGGAGCGCCGGCTCGTGCCGGAGAGCCTCCCCCTCGTTCCCGATGTGCTACGCGCCTTCACGAAGGCGGTGCGGAACATCCAGCTCTACCCGCCCGAGAGCAAGGCGGTGAAGCAATCGGTCAGCGACGTGAAGGCGGCCGTGGATGCCGTTCTGTTAGGTAATGAATCGCTCCACCTCTCGCAGGAACAGCGCTTCCTGCTCGCCAACGGCCAGCGCCTGGATGTCTCGGAGTTCACCGCCCTATCCGACGCCTTCCGCGAGCTGTTGGCCAAGGCCGAGCTAAAGGGCATGACGCTCAGCCAGGGGATCAGCGACGACGAGCTCGGGCCCTTGATCGACACCCTCAGCAAGGCTAAGCCGGAGTCGATCACCCAGGGTTACTGGAAGCGGTTCGCCGCCCAGCGTGGGTTGACCCACATCGAGCTCGAGCAGGTGCAGTACTCCCGAGTCGTGCGACGGAAGGCGGTGGCCGGAGTCCGACGACCGACCGCCGAGGAGGTGGAGCTCGCGGGCGACGCGCTGGCGTTGATCCCTGAGGTGCTCCGCGCACTCCAGGGCGGGGCCAAGATCGTGAAGCTCTACCCCATGGAGAGCAACCAGGTGGCCACCGCCACCCAGCGGCTCCACGAAGCGCTCAAGGCCGTCCTGGAGGGACGCCAGGTGCTGACGCTCGCCGGCATCGACAAGTCGCTGCTAGTGAACGGCGCCCGCGTCGACACCTCGGCGTACGACGTGCTGGCAGCCAGCGTATTGGAGCTCATGCACACCGTGGGGATCTCGAGCATCACGTTCCTCGCCGATCTCCCCGAGGCGGACGTCGCGTCGCTGCTGGGCGCACTGCACGACGCACCGGCGGGCGCGGACCGTGCCTACTGGGATGAGGTCGCACAGCAACGGGCAATCACCGGAATCGCCTTCAACCAGCGACAGTACACCATCGGTGTGGTGCAGAGCCTGGTGGCGGACGTGGACATCGTCGAGGACGAGACCGCCGATGTCGAAGCGACAGCCAAGTTCATGGAGCAGTTCGCTGAAGAGCCGGGCGAAGCGTTGCTGGAAGCCCTGCCGCGGTTCGGCAAGGAGCTGCTGGTGAAGGGCGAGTGGGACCTGGTGCGGCAGCTGCTCCGCAAGATGTTCGGCAACTTCCGGGACCAGGACACGTCCACCCGCGCGCGCACGGTTCAATCATGCCGCGCGCTGCTCGAGTTGTTGATCCTCGGGCTGCAGCGCAAGATGGCCGAGCTGGCGGTGGGCGAGATCCTCACGGGACTCGAGGGCGAGGCCGAGCCGCAGGTGCTGCGCGAGTTTGCAACGGTGCTGCACGCGATGGCGAACATCTCCGTTCAATTCGGCGACTATTCGCTGGCGAGCCGGATCCTGCTGGCCCTGAAGACGCGACAGCAGGAGATGCGGGACGCCGGCTACGCCGACGCCGAGACGCTGTCCAGGTTGCTCGACCGCCCGCTGCAGCCGGCGGTGCAGACGTTGCTCATCGAGGAGATGCGCGCCGCCGAGCCCGAGCGGCAGGGCCGGGCCGCCCAGGTCGTGGGAAGTATGGGACGCGAGGGGATCCCGCTCATGATCGAGGTGATCAAGCAGGAGCGCGATCTGCGAGTGCGGCAGGTCGCGGCCGCACTGCTCGCCGAGATGGGGCCGATCGCCGGCAAGGAGGTCAAGCGGGCACTCGCCACCGAGCCGATCGTGGAGCAGCGGTTTCGCCTTCTCGAGGTGGCGGACTCCGTCACCAAGGACCTCGCGGACGAGCTCGCCGCCGCCCTCGCCGACGACAACTCCAAGGTGCGGCGGGCCGGATTCCGCTTGTTCGAGCGGCTCAAGCGCGACGACCTGATCGACCTCATCACGCCGTATGCCACGGATGAGGACCCCGACGCCACCAAGGGAACGGTCCGCAGCCTGGCGGCGCTGGGCAGCGCACCAGCAGTCGAGGCGCTCCTCGCCATCCAGAAGTCGACGGAAGAGCCCAAACTGCTGATTGCCTGTTGCCAGGCGCTCGGCCAGGTGGGTGACGCCACCTGTATCGAGGCTCTCGCCAGGATCCTGGACGAGCGCAAGTTCCTGTTGTTTGGACGTCGCTGGGACGAGCAAGTGCGCAGCACCGCGGCGACGGCCCTGCGCCAAACCTCGCACCCCAAGGCAGCCGAAGCGCTCGCACGCTGCGTGAAAGACCCACACCCTCGGGTGCGCTACCTCGCGCGCGCGGCGGCATCCCAGGCCGACACCACCTAGCGCTACAGCGTCGGCCCGACCACCCTTCACAACACGTTCCCACAGAAGCGGTAATCCCATGAGACGCGCACGGCTCTGTGGCGCGACCACCGCGCTGATCCTGTGTCATGCCGCCGCGCTGACGGCGCAGCAACCAGCGTCCGACACCGTGTGGCTCGACGCAGTTACCATGCACCCCACCCAGGTGCGGCTCCCGCAGGACTACGATCCGACGAGGGCCTACCCGCTGGTCGTCGGACTGCACGGGATCGGCGGGACCCCCGCAGGGATCATGCAGTTGGGGGAGATCTTCCAGGAGACCGGCGTCATCTTCGCCACGCCCCAGGGACCCTACGCCGTCCCCGGGCGGCACGGTGTAGCGTACGCCTGGAACCTGGTGCATCTGGGACCCGGCGCTCCGGACCAGCAGGCGACGGCCTGGAGCATCAAGTACATCGCCGACGTCGCACGGGCACTCGCCGAGCAGTACCGCGCCGAGGAGGTGTACCTGTTCGGGTTTTCACAGGGGGCGAGCTTCACCATGCACGCCGGCCTCAACCATCCCGAGATCTTCACCGGGCTGATTGCCATCGCCGGAGGCCTCCACCCCGGGTGGTTCGTGGAGGGAGTGCTGGAGCGAGGCGCGAGCCTCCGCGTCTACATCGCTCACAGTCCCGATGATGAGGCTGTCCCCTACGACTACGGTACCTTTGCCCGCGACACCCTGACCGCGCTCGGCTACGACGTCACGTTCCGCGAGTACGAGGGGGGCCACATCATGCGGCCTGAGCTGATGTCTGAGGCGATCCGGTGGCTCAAGAACAACTCCAGGTGAACCTCCGCCAACGGCGGGAGAGAGGAGAAGTGATGCGTTCTTCTCAATGGTGGCTCGCCTCGATGACGCTCGCGCTGCTATTCCCTGCGGCACCCGCGTCGGGGCAAGCCGGCGGCGCGGGACAGGGTGACACCGGGACGACGCACCTCGTATGGATGGATGCGACTGTTCTCCTGCCAACCGAGGTGAGCCTTCCGACGGATTACGATTCCACGAAGAGCTACCCGCTGGTGGTCGCGCTGCACGGCATCGGCGGCACACCGGCGGGCATGATGCGCCTAGCCCCGCTGTTCACGAGCTCCGGGATCATCTACGCCGTTCCGCAGGGGTCTTACGCGTTCTGGGCCCGCGATCGAATCGGCTACTCATGGAATCTCGCCCAGATCGGGAGCGGCGCTCCCGATCCCGAGGCGACGGCGTGGAGCCTCAAGTACATCGCGGATATCGCGCGCGGGCTCGCCCGACAGTTCCACACTGAAGAGGTGTACTTATTCGGATTCTCCCAGGGGGGGGCATTCACCCTCATGGCGGGGCTGAACCACCCCGAGATCTTCACCGGCCTCATCGCCTTCGCCGGTGGGATGAATCCCAGGTGGTACGCCCCGGGCGTACTGGAGCGCGGCAGGCGCATCCGGGCGTATATCGCCCACAGTCCGGAGGATGAGGCCGTGGCATACGAGGTGTCGATCCTGGCGCGCGACGCGCTTGAGGCTCTGGACTACGATGTCACCTTCAATGCGTACGAGGGAGGACACGTCCTGAGACCCGAGCTGGTCTCCGACGCGATCGCGTGGTTGCGGGAGGGATCGCAGCGACCGAAGTGAATCCCGGGTCCACGGGTCCCCCTTTCGGCGTGCCGCCGGACGCTGAAGAACCCCTCTCGGTCGACCCGTCATCCGACTGTCATCGGTTCTTAATGGACTTGCCAAGCCCGTGACAGCACCCCTGGGTAGCATCTACCTGCGGCTCGAGCCGGCCGCGGGCCCGAGGGAGGGACTCCCGGCCGGCGTCACCGAGCAATTCATGCGTGCGTTCTAGCACGGGAGGTGTGGCAATGTCGTTGCAGAGGACCCCTGAAGGACGGCTCTGGCTTCTGGTGGCCTTGATGGCACTGGTCGGCTGCGGCCCGTCCGAGGAAGTGCGGCAGAAGCTCAACGAGCTGGCGCTGGCGACGGCCCAGCGCGACAGCCTGCTGCATGAGGTGGCCGACAACGCGCGGCTCATGAGCGAGATCAGCGCGGAGCTGGCCGAGGTCCAGATTGAAGGCGATCGGCTGGTGGTGGCGGCCGAGTCCCCGATTCAGGCCCGCCGCGACTCGGTCATGGAGCGGATCCGGTACGTCACGGCTCGGGTCGAGGAGACCGAGGGACGCCTGCGGCAGAGCCGCGCCCGGATCCGCGCACTCGCGGTGCTGTCGGACAGCCTGCGGGCAACGCTCGAGGAGACCATCTCCAATTACGAGAGCGTGATCGAATCCCAGCGGGTGACCATCACCCAGCTCACCGAACAGCTCGAGAGTCTGCATGCCGAGAACGTCCAGCTCGCCGCCCAGGTCGACACCCTGGAGGCGGAGACGAACACCGTCTTCTACGTGATCGGCACCAAGAACGAACTACTGGAGCGGGGCATCATCCAGAAGGAAGGCGGCGCCCGGTTCCTGTTCATCTTCGGCAAGCGCGGCGAGACCCTGGTGCCGGCGCGCGAGCTCGACGAGAGCGCCTTCACGCCGATTGACCGGCGCGAGGTGACCGAGATCGAGCTCCCGGCCTCGGGGGACGAGTACAAGATCGTCTCGCGGCAAGACGTGGTGTACTTGGAGACCCCGCCCGACGAGAAGGGACGGGTGTCCGGCAACCTCAAGATCACCTCACCCGACGAGTTCTGGAGCGGGTCGAAGTACCTGATCATCGTGCAGGGTTGACGCCCCAGCGGTGTCTCCGGCGCGCCAATTGACGCACCCGCGCCATTCTTGATGCGAGCCCCGCCGCGCTCCCAGCGCGGTGGGGCTTCGGGCCTGGAACCGCCTCGGTCTTCCCGTCGTTGTAAGGCAACAACTCATTCCAGGGAACCAACATGTCTTTCCGCCGTTACCTCCCGACGGCCGTCCTCGCCGTGGGCCTCGTCGCCACGCCGGCCGCCGCCCAATGGCCACCCGACTCCCTGACCAACCTGCAGGTCCTGCCCGAGGACATCGAGACACGCGAGCTCGTGGGCATGATGGCCGGCTTCGCGAGAGCCCTCGGAGTGCGGTGCCAGTTCTGTCACGTCGGCGAGGAGGGCATGCCCCTCTCCGAGTTCGACTTCGCGGCCGACGACAAGCCGACCAAGGAGAAGGCGCGCGTCATGCTGCGCATGGTGCAGCACATCAACAACGAGCACCTGGCGGAACTGGACGAGCGCTCCGACCCTGCAGTCGAGGTGACCTGCGCCACGTGCCACCACGGCGTGCAGCAGCCGCGCGCGCTGCAGGACCTCCTGCTCGAGGCGTACGACGAGGGAGGCTTCGACGGCGCGAAGCAGAGGTACGAGGAGCTCAAGGAGCGCTACTACGGGCGCTATTCGTACGACTTCAGCGACATCGTGTGGCCCGATGTCGCCACCCGGGTGAAGGCTCGCGGCGCGCTGGCCGACGCAGTGCACATGCTGGAGTACAACGTCGAGGTCTTCCCCCAGTCGGTCTTCGCCCAGCGCATGTACGTGCCGACGGACCTGCTGTACACGTATAGCGAGCAGGGGCCGGAGGCCGGCACGCAGCGGTACCACGAGCTCAAGAGCCGGTTCCACCAGCGCGCCTTCGTGGAGCAGATGCTCAACACGGTAGGCTACCGCTTGCTCAGACAGCAGCGGCACGCGGAGGCGATCGCCGCTCTCCGCCTGAACTCCGAGCAGTATCCCGAGTCGGCCAACACCTACGACTCCCTCGGCGAGGGGTACATGGCGGCTGGCGAGACGGCGCTGGCGATCGAGAGCTACGAGCGGTCGCTGGCGCTCGATCCGGAGAACGCCAACGCCAGGCAGAAGCTCGAGCAGCTACGTGCGCAGGGAGGGAGCCGGTAGGGGGAGAAGAGGGAGAGCCCCGCAGCACCCAGCGGCAGGACTGGATTCGGGCTACCGGAGCTGGGAGACCAGATCGGCAGCGCCCGGCAGGCTGCGGGGCTCTCGGGTCGTGGGCTGTGGTGCGCCGGGCTCAGGTCCCCCCGCCGAGGGGCCCACTGACCATTATCTCGGCGGCGAAGGACGCGGCCTGTGCGCGTTGCCTCAGGTAGTACTGGCCGGCCTTCCGAGCCAGCTCTTTGGTGGGGTAGGAAGTCACGCCCCAGGACTTGTCGAAGGTGACCTCGGCCTGACCGTCCACCAGGAAGGTGAAGCGACCACCCTGCACCGGCACGACGGTGATGCGCGATGCGGCACCACTGTCGGCGGCGGGCTTCCGCTTGGACCAAGCGGGCACTGCCTCCCCCCGGGGCACGTCTTACTCGGACGCGGTCACGCCGGTACGCAGGTACAGCTCGCCCGCCCGCTGCGCCAATTCCTCAGTGGCATAGGTGCGGATCCCCCATGACTTGTCAAACACCGCGTCACCACGCCCATCAATGAGGAACAGGTAGCGGCCCTTGTACCTCACGACACTCACCCGAGAGTCCGGGGTCTGGCTGTCGAGAGCGCTCCTCATGAACTGACTCCTCCGATTGGAGTGCCGACTGACGCGCTCACTTTAAGCGTGACAGGGGGAGGAATCTGTGACGCATGTCGCTGTTGATGCGGCTCGCGATGGAGACACGCACCGGTGCGCAATGTGGAAATCGAATGAGGGTGTAGGGTGCCGTGACCGCAGTCACGCGATTTCAACGGGACGGCGCCTCCAAACCGACGCCAGCGCTGCTCGGTGGGTCGTTTTGACCCACTTGGGAAACCTCCGTGACTCACTTGGGTACCTCACCGTCATGCTCCATGTGAGACGTCGCTTCTCCCTCGTCGCGTACGGCACGTTGCTCTGGATGTCATCACCGGCAACCTCAATCGAGGGATCGCCGACCGACTACTGCTGCGCCTCCCGGACTAGGTGCAACAAGAGGGCCGGCTTCGGCCGGCCCTCTCCACAGCCACCAGATCGGGACGGGCTGGGCTACCGCAGCGCCACCCTCCCCGTCAGGCCGTCGGGCAGTGCCTCGCGATGCACCACGATCGTAACCGTCTTGGCCCGCACGTACGCCTCCGACATGTAGAGAAAGCCGTCCTCCGCGCCGGTCACACCCCACGAGTTCTTGGTGAGGTAGTACTTGGCCCCGTTCCGGTCGCGCGCGATCCCGACCAGGTGCATCAGATGGTCGTCCGTCGAGCTGTAGTTGTCGAAGCCGTGCTGCCGCACCTCCTGGGTGACCGCGACCTCGGCCTCGGGAACGGTGCACACCCGCTCGCGTTCCTTCCCGTCCCGGGCGCTCCACGGCTCCAGGGGAAGCACGGCCACGCCCTTGCTGTGGCAGAAGCTGCGCTCGCTCACGTCGCCGTCCCAGTCCACGGAGTACCCGCGCTCCAGGGCGTGATCGATGACGCCCATGAGCTCGTCGAGGGGCACGTTGTAGCTCTCGTTCCGCGCCCAGTTGTCCGGGACCTCCACCGCGAACCACTCGTAGAACGGGTGGTGGCTGAACGAGGTGAGCTCCACGTAGTCGTCCACGCGCAGGCCCAGCTCGTCCGCGAACGAGCGCGGCGTGTAGGCCTTCCCGCCGTAGACGAACTCCGTCGGCACCTCGCCCAGATAGGCGTCCAGAATCGCGTCGATGGCCTCAGGCCACACCGGACTCAGCTCAGGGCGCTTCACCAGTGCACCGGCGGCCGCCCGAACCAGCGCGATGAGCTCACCGTGATCGTGGCGGTCGGCCCCGTAGGGCCGACCCGGATACGCTGACTCCGGCACCGCACCGTACTCCCGCACGGCCCGGAACACATCGCCGCCGAGGCTCCCCTCGTCCAGCGCCGTGTTACCGTGCAACCGCACGTAGTTCCGCACCTTCTGCGGGTACGTCATGCGCACGAAGAACATCTCGGAGAGATCGACCGGCTCCTTCCCCATGCGAAGCAGCTCCGTCTCCATGAACGACGATGACGCGAAGCTCCAGCAGGTGCCGGTGCGTGCCTGATCCTCGACCGGCGTCGTGCGGACCTTCGTCACGACCTCGAAGCGGAAGCCGTCCTGAGCAGCCGCAGCGCTCGGCAGCAAGAGTGATGTGATGAGAAGAACGATCATCCCGCGCGTCATACCCCGCCTCCCTTGATGAATCCTGGTGGGAACCCTGCAGCAGGACCGACCGGTCGGTCCCGAGGTCAATCTACGTGTCCGGCTGCGGCGCCGCCTCTCCCCCCCAGTGCGGCTCCTGGGACAGGTCGTGGGCCATCCGACCTCAGCCAAGTAACATGGGGACAATAGACGACTTAGATAGACGCCGTCGAACGTCTCGAGCGCACGCCGGACTAGAACGCCTCACCGATGCTCAGGTAGAACCCGCCGCTGTTGACGTCGAAGCCCCAGCCGTAGTCGGCCCGCAGGTGGAGGCCCTCCTCGGGGCTGATGAGAAAGCGAATGCCGCCGCCGACCGAAGGGTGGAACCGGTCGAACGCGATGTCACCCCATTGGTCCGCGACCTGCCCCAACGCACCGAACGCCACCGCGCCGATGCGCCACCACACGGGGAGCCGGTACTCCCCTTGCAGCGCGAGGAGCTGACGGTCGATGTACCGTCCCTGGAAGTAGCCGCGCAGCAGCCGGTCGCCACCCAGCTGGGGCATGAGATCGAACGGCGGTGTGCCGGATGAGGCCATGCCGACACCGCGCAGCGCGAAGACGTGAGTGCGGAACAGCGACCCGTACACCCGCAGATCCAGCGTGTAACTCCCGAAGTCGTAGCGGCTCCCGAAGAAGCCGTCGTACAGCACGCCCCGCAGCTGGTGGTACCAGCCCGACCGCGGGTAGACCGTGTTGTCACGCGTGTCCCACGACAAGAGGGCTCCGAGCCCGATGATGCTACCGTCCTCCGACCCCGGAATGGTGCCGCTGGCGACAAGGCCGCCCTCCTCCACCTCGCGCAGCTGGCGGTAGCCGGCCCGCGCGATACCGCCCAGGTACCAACCCTTGCCGAGGCCCCGCTGGACTTCCAGGAGCGAATTGAAGCTCAGGGGAGTGTAGTCCTCCTCCGCAGCGTCAGGCGTATCGTTCCCGATGCCCCAGAACTTGGTGGGGAACTTGCTGAGCCCGAGGTTCCCCAGCATGCGCCAACGCCCGTCACCCACCCACAGCTCGCCTTCGAGCGCCGTGATGATCTGCTTGTTCGTCGTGTAGACCGCGATGGCCGTGAGCGAGGACGGCTGGAACCGCTCGCCACTCCCCACGGCGGGAGGGTCGGTGAGCCAGAAGTAGTACGACACGAGACCGCCGAAGCCGAGCTTGGTCTCGGGCTGGTAGAACAGCACCGGCAAAGGCACCAGGGTAGTGCCGGGCTTGGCCGCGGCAGTGTCGGGGGGAACCTCCTCGCCCGTCGGCTCCTGCGCGCGGAGCAGCGCGGGCGTGCACAGCAGCGCGAAGAGGATTGGGACGAGCGAGCGTGTCACCGACCCACCCAAGTGGGCTGCGTCCCATTGGTGACGGCGAAGATACTCGGCTCGATCTCCACGTCGATGGCCCAGTAGGCGTAGCGCTCGTGCAGCCAGAGTTGTCCGTCGCGCAGGAACGCCAGCTCGGCTGCGATCCAGCCGGCCCCCAATTGCTCGTACGCGTTGAACTGTACCTCGATGGTGGCTCCGCTCGTCCGGCTCACCATGATGAGCCGCCTGAGCAGGAGGTCGTCCTGATCCACCCAGAACTGGTTCCCCGCGTCACCCTCCGACTCCGAGCCCACCACGTAGACCTCGCGGCCCTGCCACGTTGCCTGCCGCAGCTTGGACAGGTCGAACCGTTCCAGACTCGCGAGCGTCTGCTCGACCGGCTGCCTGTACACGTC
This sequence comes from Gemmatimonadota bacterium, assembly GCA_039592335.1. Lineage (GTDB taxonomy): Bacteria > Gemmatimonadota > Gemmatimonadetes > Gemmatimonadales > GWC2-71-9 > WVYX01. The sequence goes on from JBDHBX010000019.1 coordinate 55,370, forward strand.
GAAGCCCAGCAGCAGCACCGGATGGCCACCGGGACTGGACCGGACCAGGGTGTCGGCCTCGAAGACGTGCCAAGTGCCGTCGCGGTAGAGCTGGTAGTCTCCCTTCTCCAGCGGCGCGATGTCGCTGCGCACCGTTCCCGGAAGGCGGATGGACTCGTACCACATCCGCGCCGAGTCGAGAGTCCCCGATTCCAGGTCGAAGTAGGTCACCGCCTGGATCAGCACCAGGTTCTCGTACCACTTCCCGGCGTACCGGGCGTGCATGGCGCGGATCACGTCCTCGCCGGTGCAGATGGAATCGGTGGGTACCGTGGTGAGCGCGACGGTGAGCAACAGTGCGTGGAGCATCCCGGCCTCCCATTCACAGGTCCGCGGCGCCCGAAGCTTAGCACGCGGGCGCGGCGGCGTCACCTACGGGTCCGTCGCGATGGTTACAGGCTGATCCAGTAGTTGAGCTTGATCAGAAAGGTGTTCTGCGCCGCGTCTGTGAAGGCGCCTCTGATCTGGCTCCAGGCGTCGACGTGGGGGTCGGTGGAGTCGCCGGAGCGGTTGTGGTTCCACACGAGGAACAGCGTCGAGCCGGGACGGTATTCCCAGCGGATGACCAGGTTGCTGCGCAGCGAGCGGACCGAGAAATCCGGGTTGTCGAACGTGATCGGCTCTGCCGGCCCGGGGCCATCGGGATCCACGGTGTAGGTGTTGTCGTCCTCGTCGAACTCGATGGTCGAGTTCCCATCCACCCCGTACTGCAGGAAGTCGAACGACTCCGGCTCCGCCAGCTCCTTGAAGTTGATGTAGTCGCCGGTCGACGCGAACGGCTGTGCCCAGAGCTGCACCGAGAGGTTCGGGGTGATGGAGAGGTCGGCCCGGAGGGTGATGTCGAGCGTCGTCTGCAGCAGCTCGCTGAACAGATAGCGCCCGCCGTAGGTCGCCGTGGCCGTCGAGTCCTCGCTCTGGGTGACGTACTGCGCCATGGCGTGCGTCTTGTTGAACCCGGGGGCGACGCTCAGGTTCATCGCCCCGGCTGGACGGAGCATCAGTTCGACCTCTCCCCCTGCACCCCAACCGCCGTAGGCGTTGGCGGCATAGTTGCCGAACAACTCGACCCCGAGCGTCTTGCGATCGTCGGTTTCTACCCACGCGTAGGTGGACCACCCACTGGGGCTTTCCATGAGCGGCCCGCCCCGCGTGTGCCGGTCGTCGAGCGCCGTGAACCAGCGGTTGAACCCGGCGCCGAGCTCCCAGTAGTCGCGCAACTGCGCATCGAACCCGGCGTACGCGCCGGTCCACGCGCGCGTCCCCCCGAAGTTCCACTCGCTAGCGATGTTGGCGTTGGCCCAGAACCGTCTGAACACCTTGCCCGGATCGAGCCAGCGGCGCGTGACCCGCCAGCCGCTGAAGATCCGGTCGGCCTCACGCTGGAAGCCGGCATCGTTGACCTCGAACCCCGGGGAGTAGGCGTAGAAGTCGGTGCCATAGATCCAGTTGCCGGAGATCTTGCCGAGCTGCGCGGACCCGGCGAACCCGGTCATGCTCGTGGCGGTGGTGTCGAGCGAGACGTAATCCTGGTCCGGCCGCTGGTAGTAGCGGGCCGACGACAGCTGCGCGTCCGTGATCGCCTCCGGGTCACCATTGATACGTGATGCACTCAGTGAGGCGTTGAACGCGAACTCGTTGTTGGCGAACTTGTGGAAGAAGTCCGCCCCACCCGAGTAGGCCGATGAGCGCAGGTAGCTGAACAGTGTGTCACGCACGTCGCGGTTGACGGCGGTTCCCATGATCCCCACCCCGCTGCCGCCACCGCGGAAGTCCTTGCGGAGGCTCACCACCGCATAGTTGGCCAACGGCTCGACCGGCTCCGACCAGCGATTGCCGTCTGCGCTCTGGAGCTGGGCATGCTCCCGCGCCGTGAGGGCATCCATCACACCCAGCGACCACCCCCCGGTCTTGCCCGACACCTTCGCCGCGGCGAGGATGCTCGTGGCGTCGGGGTACTTCACCCAGCCGTCCTCGGCCTCCACGTCGCGTGTGGGTGACCGGCCTACGCGCCGCGAGTAGAACAGCTGCGGCGCGCCGAACACGAACCCGCCGCTCCCCGCTCCGAAGCGAAAGATGTTCGCGCCCTCCACGAAGAAGGGCCGCCGCTCGGGGAAGTACGTCTCGAACGCCGACAGGTTCACGACCGCGGGATCGGCCTCCACCTGCCCGAAGTCGGGATTCACCGTGGCGTTGAGCGTGATGTCGCTGGTGAGGCCGTACATCAGATCGAGGCCCACCGCCGCGTCGTACACGCTGCCGTCGTTAAATGGGTTGGCGGGATCCGCACCCTCCAGGTAGTCACCCTGCGCCACCGTGTAGGGGAGCAACTCCAGACGACGCGGCGCCTGGACGTTCCGCACGCCCACCAAATGACCGAAGTGTGAGGCATACCCCTGTTCTTCGTTCGGCACCCAGCTCCACAGCACTTCCTCGTTCTTGCGGAAGACCTCGCGCTCGAAGTTGATGCCCCACACCTGTTCCTCTGCACCGGAGAACCGCAGCTGGGAGAAGGGGATCTTCATCTCGACGACCCAGCCCAGCGTGTCGACACCGGTCGCCACCGACCATACGGGATCCCACGACCGGTCACCATGCTGGCCGTCATTGGTCAGCACCGCATCGCCCCGCACGCCTGCCGGATTGACGCTGAACTGGAACGCCGTGCGGTGGTCGTGATAGGAGTCGATCACGACCTCGAACTCGTCACTCGAAGTGTGGCTGTCCCGCCGGCCGAGCCGCCGCGCGATGTCGAGCGGCTCCGTATCGAGGAGGCGCGCGCCGATGTAAAGGGCACCGGCATCGTACACCACGCACACCTCTGTGCGCTCCGTCGGGTCGGTGCCGTCCTCCGGCTCCGTCTGGGTGAAGTCCGCGACGATCATCGTACCCTGCCACGCCGCATCGTCGAGGCGGCCGTCGAGGCGCGGCGCGGCGGTCACGTACTTCGCTTCGATCGAGGGTGGAATACGCCCATCGGGGTTGCGCAGTTCCGGGCGCGTCGTGTCGGCGAGCGCCGGACCCTGCGGCACCGTGGTCTGGAGGGCCAAGGCAAGTGCCCACACCTGCATCTCCACACCCCCTAACGGCCTGATCCATAATTAGACGCCTCGAAGAAATGAATGGTTGCAGTGCAATTCGCAACCCGAGAATATCGTTCGGAATTGCAACTATGTGCCTCTCCTCGGTTGTCTAATGGTGTGACGTCGGCGGATTCGACGCGCGGATCCCGCACGACGGAATCAAGGGGAGACACCAACCATGGACTACAGACGGACCGGCACGGCGTGTACGCTCGCCGCCCTGCTTCTTGCGTTTTCGGCTGCCGAACTGCGCGCCGGTGACGACCCCGAGCCTACGGAGCCGCTTTCCATTATGGCGGTGCGGCTCACCACCGAAATCGAGCTGGATGGAAAGCTGGATGAGTTCGCATGGATCGGCGCCCATGCCGTGACCGGATTCAGGCAGTGGCAGCCCGACGAGGGTGAGCCCGCCACGCAACGCACCGAGGTGCGGTTCCTGTTCGACGACGATGCCCTGTACGTCGGCGCGCGCATGTACGACGACCTGGGGGCCGAGGGCGTGACATCACGCCTGGCGCGCCGCGACCAGGATCCCGACGCCGACTTGCTCACCATCATCTTCGACACCTTCCACGATCACCTGGGCCAGACGGAGTTCTCGATCAACCC
>JBDHBX010000020.1:0-51270 GCA_039592335.1 Gemmatimonadota bacterium
GTCCGGGCACGATGTGGTGGGACTCGACAACTTCGATCCCTTCTATGACAGGCGCATCAAAGAAGCCGCGTTGGCAGAGTTGCAGGAGGAGAGGGGCTTCTCGTTTGTCGAGGGAGATATCCGTGACGCGTCACTCCTCCCCCAGGTGCTTGAGCGCGTGGACGTCGTGCTGCACCTGGCTGCTCGGGCCGGTGTGCGCCCGTCGATAGAGGATCCGGCACTGTACAGCTCGGTCAACGTGGAAGGTACCACGCGACTGCTGGAGGCATGTCGGACCTGTGGCGACTGTACAGCTCGGTCAACGTGGAAGGTACCACGCGACTGCTGGAGGCATGTCGGACCTGTGGCGTGCGGCGCTTCGTGTTTGGGTCGTCATCGTCGGTGTATGGTGATACGACCGAAGCTCCGTTCCCAGAAGATGCCCCGGCCCTCGATCCGGTCTCGCCGTATGCCGCTACGAAGCGGGCGGGCGAGCTGCTCTGTCGAGTGTTTCAGCGCCTGTACGGTCTCCGCATCGCGGCGTTGCGGTTGTTCACGGTGTATGGTGCACGACAGCGACCCGATCTGGCCATCCATCAGTTCACGCGTCTGCTAACGGCCGGACAGCCGATCCAACAGTTCGGCGACGGGTCGAGTGAACGGGACTACACCCACGTAGACGACATCTTGAGGGGTGTGCTGGCAGCGGTTCGCTGGACCGCCGATGACGAGCCGGCTTACGAGGTGTTCAACCTCGGAGAGTCGCGGACCATCCGATTGGACTACCTCATTCGGTTGATCGCCGACGCGCTCGGTGTCGCAGCGAAGATCGAGTATCTGCCGATGCAACCCGGAGATGTGCAGCGCACCTACGCCGACATATCCAAGGCCCGGGCGGTCCTGGGGTACGACCCGCAGGTCGCCATCGAGGACGGCATCGCCCAGTTCGTGACCTGGTACGAGGACACCTATGGATTTGAACCCCGCGCAACAGCTTGAGCGCGCCCGAGAGCGGTTCGAGCTCGGCGACTACTATGGCGTGCTCTACCTGCTCCACGAACTGGTCGAGAGCGGCAAGGCGTTTGCCGACGCGCACCACCTGCTCGGTCTGTCGTACTACATGGTCAACCGGCCGGAGGAAGCTCTGGCCTCGCTGGACGAGGCGGTGGAGCTCAACCCCAACTACGTGGAAGCGAACATCCATCGGGGAATCCTGCTGGCCGAGATAGGCCGCGGCGACGAGGCGGAGGCGTGTTTCGCCGCGGCGCGTGCGAGCGGGGCGGAGGACCGGGGCGGCGTGGCGGCGCACTTTGCTGCCAGGTTGGCCAACCTCCACGCCGAGGTCGGCGAGGCGTATGCGGAGGCTGGCCAGCTGGGGCTTGCGGTCGAGCAGTACGAGCGAGCGCTGGAGTTGGGGCCCGCGTTCCACGACCTGCGCTACCGGCTGGGACGGCTATTGCTCGACGCGCGGCGCACGCTCGAGGCGCGTGAGCAGCTGGAGCAGGTCGTCCAGGCCCGACCGCAGGCGGTGGACGCGCACGCCGCCTACGGCCTCGCCTGCCATCTCTCGGGCGATGCCGCCACGGCGCGACGGGTGTGGGAGGGGATTCGGGAGAGCCATCCCCACGACGTGCGGGTGAAGGCGTACCTGGCGATGCTCGACCGCGCCGCGGGGCAATAGCCTGATCATGAGAGGTCGACTCCGGACGCTGCTGCCAGCGGTGCTGCTCGCCGGCTGCGTGGGTGCCGCCGCACAGCACGAGCGCCTGGCCGACGGGGCCTACGCCGAGCGGCGCTACGGCGATGCGCTGGTGGAGTATCGCCTCGCGATGTCCGCCGGCGACCGCAGTCCCGACCTGCGGGCCAAGGCTGGGGCAGCGGCGCTGCACGCTGGTGAGCTGGCCGCCGCGGCGCAGGAGTACGTGGCGCTGGGTACCGAGGGTGGCGACGACCGCCGGCAGGAGGCGTCCGACGGGCTCGTGCTGGTGGCCAATGCCGCGATCGGGGTGGGGGATCAGCAGGCCCTCGCCGCGGCGCTCGACGGGCTCCAGAGTGTGGCACCCAATCGCGCCCTGGGCTCGTTCGCCCGGCAGCTGGCGGGCTCCATGGGGAGTGCGCCGCGCACGCCCGAAGAGCTTGCGGTGCTCACGTACGCCGCGGCGGCGGCGCCCGACGCCGGCACGCTTGACTCCCTGGTTTACGTGTACGGGGTCGCGCTGCGTCGGCTGGGGCGCTGCGAGGACGCCTCGGTGGCGTTCGAAAGCCTGCTGCGGCGCCAGCGGGATGCCGCCATGACCCGCGGGGCGCGGGACGGTTTGGTCCTGTGCGCGCTGCAGCTGGGTCGCCGGGCCCTCGATGAGGGACAGCCGACCCTGGCCGAGGGGTGGTTCAGCAAGGCGGCCACGCGGGGCGGCGACACCCCAGGCGCCCGCGTGGCGTACGTCGGGTTGGGAGATGTGCGCTTCGCACTGGGCGACCTCATGGGGGCGATCGAGGCCTACGAGCAAGCGCGCGCCGGGCTCTTCCCGGGCGACTCGATCTACGCCATCGCGTCCGGGCGACTCAACCTGATGACGCGGCCGGAGTTCGAGTAGCGGCGGGTCGCCGCTACGCCGATCGGAACCGAGAGGAGTCAGAGGGTACTACCGCACGTGCCGTATCGTCTTGCCATCATCGCGGCCGTTGTGCTCGCCGCCGCGGCCTGCGCCAAGCGGCCGATCGACACGACGGCCTATCCCGATCCGCAGGTGTTGTTCGACTCGGCGCTCGTGGCATACCGGGCGGGTGACTGCGGCTGGGCCCGGGACGCGTTCGCGCGGCTCACCTTCGAGTTGGAGGTGCGCGACCCGCGGCAGCCCGAGGCGCGGTATTACGTGGGCGAGTGCATGCTGCGCAAGGGGGAGCGCCTCGAGGCATCGCGCCAGTTCCGGCGCCTCGCCGAGGAGTATCCGCGGCACGAGCTGGCACCGGATGCGCTGCTGCGGTCCGGCGACGCCTATGCATCTCTGTGGAACACGCCCGATCTGGACCCCACGTACGGCGATGCGGCCCTCGCCACCTACCGGGAGCTGCTGGCGCGGTATCCCGCCAGCCCGGCGGCGGACCGGGGCCAACTCCGCATGGCCGAGATCGAGGAGCTGTTCGCTGAAAAGGAGTACAAGAGCGGGGTGTTCTACATCCGACTCGGAGCCTACGACTCCGCGATCATCTACTTCAAGGACGTGGTGGCCAACTACCCCCGCAGCAGCTATGCACCCAGGTCGGTGATGGAGCTGATCAAGGCGTACAACCGGATCGGGTACGTCGAGGAGAAGCGGGAGATGTGCCAATACCTGTGGCAATACTTTCCGGAGGTCGAGGGGGCACAACAGGCCTGTCCGGAGCAGTTTGCCACCCCCTGACCGCCCCATGCGCCGCGGCATCTTCGGCGGCTCGTTCGACCCGGTCCACCTCGGCCATCTCATCGTGGCGAGCGCGGCGGCCGACGCCCTCGCACTCGACCGCGTGCACTTCGTTCCCGCCCACGTGCAACCCTTCAAGGCGGACCGACAGCATGCGTCCCCGGCCGATCGGCTCGCCATGCTGCGCGCGGCCCTGGCACACGACGAGCGGTTCGTGTTGGATACGCGGGAGATCGACCGCGAGGGGGTCTCGTACACGGTGGACACACTGCGGGCGTTCGCGGCTGAGTACCCCGGGGATGGGTTATCTTTACTGGTTGGCGCGGACACGGCGCGCGATCTCCCCGAGTGGCGGGAGGCAAGCGCGATCCCGCAGCTGGCAGACGTGGTGGTGTTGACGCGTCCGGGGGAGGCGCTGCCACGGCATGAGTTGGCCGGCCGGACGCTGAGCGTTCCGGCGGTGGACGTGTCCGCGACGCAGGTCCGGGAGTGCGCGCGGCAGGGAGAGCCGCTGGACGGGCTCGTTCCGGCCGCCGTCGCACGGTACATCGAGTCGCACCGGCTCTACCGCACAGGAGACTGATGCTCAAGACGTTGGTCACGAAGGTCATCGGTTCCCGCTTCACGCGCGAGCTCAAGCGGATCCAGCCCGTCATCGACGCCGTCAAGGAGCACGAGGCGCGCCTCGGCCCCCTGTCCGACGAGCAGATCCAGGGGCAGACCGAGAAGCTGCGGGGCGTGCTGCAGGAGCGACTCGGGGCGCTGCGCGCCAAGCTCGCCGAGAAGAAGCAGGCGCGGCACGAGTGTGCCGATCCCGACGAGCGTGACCAGCTCAATGACGAGGTGGACGATCTCGAGCAGGAGTTGAAGAAGGAGACGGCCAAGGCGCTGGACGACATTCTCCCCGAGGCGTTCGCGACGGTGCGGGAGGCCTGCCGCCGGCTACTCGGCAGCAAGGTGGTGGTCACCGCGCACGAGCTGGCGTGGGACATGGTGCCGTTCGAGGTCCAGGTCATCGGTGGGCTCGTGCTGCACCAGGGGAAGATCGCGGAGATGGCCACCGGGGAGGGCAAGACGCTCGTCGCCACCCTGCCGCTCTATCTGAACGCGCTGCCCGGCCACGGTGCCCACCTCGTCACCGTCAACAACTACCTGGCGCGGCGCGATTCGCAGTGGATGGGTCACGTCTACAAGTGGCTGGGGCTCACCGTGGGCTGCCTCGACGACACCGAGCCGTCGAGTCCGGAGCGGCGGGCCGCCTACGAGTGCGACGTCACCTACGGCACCAACAACGAGTTCGGCTTCGACTACCTGCGGGACAACATGGTGTTCTCGCTGGAGCAGCGAGTCCAGCGACCCCACACCTACGCCATCATCGACGAGGTGGACTCGATCCTGGTCGACGAGGCCCGCACCCCGCTGATCATCTCCGGGCCGGTGGGCAACGAGTCGGATCGCAACTACGCCCAGTTCAACGCCCAGGTCGTGAGTCTGGTGCGCAAGCAGACGGCGGCCGTGAACCAGATCATCGCCGAAGCCGAGAAGCGGATGGACGGGAACAGCGGGGAGCCGGATTACGACGCTGGCGTCAAGCTGTTCCAGGCGCAGCTCGGCATGCCCAAGAACAAGCGGCTCATGAAGTACCTGCAGGAAGCCAACGTCAAGCAGCTGGTGCAGCGCGTGGAGCTCGATCGGGTGGCCGACCGCAAACTGCCTGCGGCGCAGCGGCGCCTGCAGCACGTGGAGGACGAGCTGTTCTTCGTGCTGGACGAGCGGGGCCACTCGGTCCACCTCACCGACAAGGGCGTCGAGACGATGAGTCCCGACGACCCGGACCTCTTCGTGGTGCCGGACATCTCCGAGGAGTTCGGGCGCATCGACCACGACGAGAGTCTCTCGACCGAGCAGAAGCTGGAGCGACGCCGGCAGCTCGAGGCGGACTACGCCGCGAAGAGCGAGAAGCTCCACATTATCCACAAGCTGCTCCAGGCGCACGCGCTGTACGAGAAGGACGTGGAGTACGTGGTGCAAGAGGGTCAGGTGTACATCGTGGACGAGTTCACCGGCCGCATCATGCCGGGCCGGCGCTGGTCCGACGGGCTGCACCAGGCGATCGAGGCGAAGGAGAGCGTCACGGTGCGGGGCGAGACCCAAACGCTCGCCACGATCACGATCCAGAACTACTTCCGCATGTACGACAAGCTGGGGGGGATGACGGGCACCGCCGAGACCGAGGAGACGGAGTTCTTCCAGATCTATGGGCTCGAGGTCATGGTGATCCCCACCAACCGTCCCGTGCGGCGGGTGGACACGCACGACCTCATCTACAAGACGCGGCGCGAGAAGTACAACGCGATCATGGAGGAGGTCGAGCGGCAGCACAACCGGGGCCTGCCGGTGCTCGTCGGCACGACCAGCGTGGAGGTGTCGGAGACCCTGGCGCGCATGCTCAAGCGGCGTGGCCTGAGGCACGAGGTGCTGAACGCCAAGCACCATCAGCGGGAGGCGGAGATCGTGACGCAGGCGGGGCGTCCGGGCGCCATCACGATCGCCACCAACATGGCGGGCCGCGGAACCGACATCAAACTCGGACTCAACGTGAAGCAGTGTCAGATCTGCGGCATCAAGGCCCGGGGGCTCGCGCCCTTCGGACAGGTGATGGAGACCGCCGATCTGGACGCCGCCGAGATCAAGCAGCGCCAGTGCAACACCGACCCCCCGTGCGGGCTGGTCGTGGTGGGGACCGAGCGGCACGAGTCGCGGCGCATCGACCGCCAGCTGCGCGGTCGGTCGGGCCGCCAGGGCGATCCGGGGAGCAGCGTGTTCTTCCTCTCCCTGGAGGACAACCTGATGCGCCTGTTCGGGTCGGACCGCATTGCCAAGATCATGGAGAAGTCGGGGGCGGAGGAGGGTGAGGTCATCACCCATCCGCTGGTGACGCGGGCCATCGAGGGCGCGCAGAAGCGGGTCGAGTATCAGAACTTCCAGGCCCGCAAGCGGCTGCTCGACTACGACGACGTGATGAACCAGCAGCGCGAGGTGGTCTACTCCGAGCGGCTGTTCGCGCTGGAGGGTGGGGAGGAGCTCAAGGCCGAGGCGGTGCGGTGGATCGACGACAGTCTGCACCGCTTTGGGGAAGAGCAGGGTGCCGAGCTCCCCGAGGAGTGGGACCGGGAGTTCATCTACAACGAGCTCCTCATGCGGTACCTCGTCTCGGCGCCCGACATCAAGGACCCCGAGAAGGTCCCCGACCAGGCGGCGCTGGACGAGCTGCTCAAGATGGCCGGACGCGAGGCGTTCCGCGCGAAGATCGCCTCATGGGACGAGCTGGGCAGCCGCCACGGGACCGAGAACCTGGCGGAGAAGCTGCTGTCCCACGTCATGCTCGGGGTGCTCGACGAGAAGTGGAAAGACCATCTCTTCGAGCTCGACCACCTGCGTCACGGCATCCAGTACCGCGCGTGGGGACAGAAAGACCCGCTGATCGAGTACAAGCGGGAGGCGTTCGAGATGTTCGTGGACCTGATGACGGACATGAAGTCCACGTTCGGCGACCGGTTCTTCAAGTTCCAGGTGCAGGTGGGCGGCCCCCCCCCGCCCCGACGGGCGCAGGCGCTGGCCGCTGCCCGCGCGGAGAAGCCGGATGCCGCTGCGTCGGAGGCGGATCTCATGGTGGGTGCGACCGCGCAGCGGGGCCCCCCGCCGTCGGCGCTCCAGGCCACGCACGGTGAGGCCGCTGCCCAGGCGGCCCAGCCGAAACAGCGCGCCATGCCCAAGGTGGGCCGCAATGACCCGTGCCCCTGCGGCAGCGGGAAGAAGTACAAGAAGTGCCACGGGGCCAGAGGCTAGCCCCGCACAGCCCGCTCGTTACCCCTCCGTCTCCTCGTACTTGTCCTTCAGTGCCGCCACCACGGTGGGGTCGGCCAGGGTGGTCGCGTCTCCCAGGGCGCGTCCGGTGGCGATGTCGCGCAGCAGCCGGCGCATGATCTTCCCGCTGCGGGTCTTGGGGAGATCGGCCGTGAAGATCACGTCGTCGGGCCGGGCGATCGCGCCGATCTCCTTGGCGACGTGTTCCTTGAGGTCGTCCACGAGCGCAGCGCTGGGCTCGTTCCCGCCACGCAGGATCACGAACGCCACGATCACTTCGCCCTTCACGTCGTGTGGCTTGCCGACCGCGGCCGCCTCGGCGACTGTGGGGTGGGCGACCAGTGCGCTCTCCACCTCCATCGTGCCGATGCGGTGGCCCGCCACGTTGAGCACATCGTCCACGCGACCGAGAATCCAGAAGTAGCCGTCCTTGTCCCGCTTGGCGCCGTCCCCCGTGAAGTACAATCCGGGGAACCGGCTCCAGTACTGCTCGCGGTAGCGCTTGTCGTCGCCGTAGATGGTACGCAGCATGCCCGGCCACGGGCTGCGGATCACCAGGAAGCCGCCGCCCACGTCCACCGGCTTGCCGGACCCGTCCACGAGGCCCGCATCGACCGCGGGGAAGGCGACCGTCGCCGATCCCGGCTTGGTCCTGGTCACGCCCGGTAGCGGCGTGATCATGATGCCGCCCGTCTCGGTCTGCCACCAGGTGTCCACGATGGGACAGCGCTTGTCACCGATATGGCGGTGGTACCACATCCATGCCTCGGGGTTGATCGGCTCGCCGACGGTCCCCAGCAGGCGCAGCGTGGAGAGGTCGTGTGCCTCCGGGTGGGAGGCTCCCCACTTCATGAAGGCCCGGATCGCCGTGGGGGCGGTGTAGAACACGCTCACACCGTAGCGCTCGACGATCTCCCAGGTGCGGCCCCGGTCGGGCCAGTCGGGCGCGCCCTCGTACATCACGACCGTGGCACCCAGGGCCAGCGGCCCGTACACGACGTAGGTGTGGCCGGTCACCCACCCGATGTCCGCCATGCACCAGTAGACGTCGTCGTCCTTGAGGTCGAACACCCAGCGGCAGGTGGCGACCGCCTGCGTGAGGTAGCCGCCCGTGGTGTGCACGATGCCCTTCGGCTTGCCGGTCGTCCCGGAGGTGTAGAGAATGAACAGCTTGTGCTCCGCGTCGAGCGCGGCCGGCTTGCAGTGGGGCGCGGCGTCGTCGATCAGCCGGTGATACCAGTGGTCCCGTACCGGGTCCATGTGGACGGTCGGGTCGGGCGCCTGCTCCCGCCGCACCACCACCACGTGCTTGATCGAGGGGGTGTCCTCCAGCGCCTCGTCGGCGTTGCGTTTGAGGAGCACCCGCTCGCCGCGCCGGAATCCGATGTCGGCCGTGATCAGCACCTTGGCCCTGGCGTCGTTGATGCGATCCCGCAGCGCGTTGGCGGAGAAGCCCCCAAAGACCACCGAGTGCGGGGCCCCGAGCCGCGCACAGGCCAGCATCGCGACCGCCGCCTCCGGGATCATCGGCAGGTAGATGGCCACGCGATCCCCGCGCCGCACGCCCAGCGATTTGAGCGCGTTCGCGAACCGGTTGACCTCGCGGTAGAGCTCCCAGTAGGTGATCGTGCGGCGATCACCCGGTTCGCCCTCCCATAGCAGCGCCACCTTGTTGCGAGTGGCCGTCCGGATGTGCCGGTCGAGGCAGTTGACCGAGGCGTTGAGCTTCCCGCCCAGGAACCACTTGGCGTGGGGCGGGCGCCACTCGAGGACCTTCTTCCAGGGCGTGAACCACTCCAGCTGGTGCGCCTGCTGTGCCCAGAACCGCTGCCGGCTCTTGGCGCCGTTGCGGTAGATCGTCTGGCTGCGCACGTGCGCGCCGCGCCGGAAGTCGGCCGGTGGGGGGAAGGAGCGCCGTTCATCGAGGAGGGTGTGGAGTCCGTCGGTCATGGGTGCGGTCCGGTCAGCGGGTGGAAACGGAGAGCGGGGAACTCCAGATTCGAGTGGCTATAGAAACGCTTGGGACCCCTGCCATCAAGCCCGGAGCGGCCCCCGTTCAGTCTTCCGCCACCTCCCGCGCGGCTCTGAGTACCCCCCGGCGGTCCAGGACACCCATGATGCGGGAATGCCCCCCCTCCGCCTCTCCGAAGCCCGCCCCGCGGAGCGACCCCGCGAGCGGCTCTTCGCGCTGGGCCCCAACTCGTTGACGCTCGCCGAATTGCTTGCCATTCTGATAGGGACGGGGACGTCACGCTCGGACGCACTCGAGGTGGCGGGTGATGTGGTGCGCCTCGGGCGGGGGTCGGTCCGGGAGCTGGCGCGGCGGCCGGCGGGAGAGTTGGCGGGGGTGCCCGGCATGGGCCGGGCCAAGGCCGGTCGGGTGCTGGCGGGACTGGAGCTGGGCAGGCGGCTCGCAGCGGAGGGATCGGAGCCGGGCTTCGAGATCGGCTCGCCGGCCGACGTCTACCGCTGGGCCGCGCCGGCGATGCGCGACCTCGTGGTTGAGGAGTTTCACTTGATTGCACTGGATAGCCAGAACCGCATCACGCGGGACCTCCTCATCACGCGCGGCACCCTGACGGGCTCGCTGGTGCATCCCCGCGAGGTATTTCGCGTCGCCATCGCCGAGGCGGCGGCCAGCGTCATCGTGGTGCACAACCACCCCAGTGGGAACCCGGTGCCGTCGCCCGACGATCGGGCCGTGACACGACAGTTGGTGGAGGCGGGGCGCCTTCTGGACATTCCGGTGTACGATCACGTGATCGTCGCCGGCGATCGGTACTTCAGCTTCGCGGAGGCAGGACTGCTGTGACCGTCGCGCTCCACGCGGTCGACGAAGAGTTCGCGCAGGTCCTGAACGAGCACGGGGATCGGCTCGATCTGGAGCTCGTGGAGCGTGCGTTCCAGTCCAGCGAGGCGGCGCACCGGGGACAGAAGCGCCTGTCGGGCGACGACTTCATCTCGCACTCCATCGCGGTGGCCAAGATCCTGGTGCGGCAGCAGATGGACTCGGTCACGGTCGCCGCCGCGCTGTTGCACGACGTAGCTGAGGACTCCGAGGTCACCCTCAAGGACATCCGCGAGGATTTCGGCGATGAGGTGGCGGACATCGTGGATGGGCTCACGAAGATCTCCACTCTGACCTTCCGGTCCGCGGCCGAGGAGCAGTCGGAGAACTACCGCAAGCTGCTGCTGTCCATCGCGCGGGACGCACGGGTGATCATCGTGAAGCTGGCCGATCGCCTGCACAACATGCGCACGCTGGAGCACCTCCCGGCCGAGAAGCAGCGCGCGATCGCGCAGGAGACGCGGGAGATCTACGCGCCGCTCGCCCACCGGTTCGGCATGGCGGGGATCCGCAGCGAGCTCGAGGACCTCTCGTTCAAGTTCCTGGAGTCGGACGACTACCGGGCACTGGTGGAGCAGATCCAGGCGAAGCGGGAAGAGCGCCAGGAGGTGATCGAGCGGTTGCGCGTGCCGCTGGAGGAGGCACTGCGCAGCGCGGGAATCGAGGATTACGAGATCGCGGGCCGGCCCAAGCACCTCTGGTCGATCTACAAGAAGATGCTGCAGCGCCACCGGCCGTTCGAGGAGATCTACGATCTCATGGCGTTCCGCGTGCTGGTCGAGACCGTGCCCGACTGCTACCACGCGCTCGGTGTGATCCACCACAAGTGGACGCCGCTGCAGGAGCGCATCAAGGACTACATCGCCTCTCCCAAGTCGAACGGGTACCAGTCGCTGCACACGACCATCTTCGGGCCGGGCGGGCAGCTCTACGAGATCCAGATCCGCACGCGCGAGATGCACTGGACCGCGGACTTCGGCATCGCCGCCCACTGGGTCTACAAGGAGAGCAAGAAGCGCGACGAGCTGGACGGACACTTCGAGTGGTTCCGCCAGCTGCTCGAGCTGCAGCAGGATGCCCACACGCCCGAGGAGTTCCTCGAGTTCCTCAAGATCGATCTCTACGAGGACGAGATCTTCGTGTTCACGCCGCGCGGCGACGTGAAGCGGCTCCCGGCGGGCGCCACGCCGCTCGACTTTGCCTTCGCGGTCCATACCGAGGTCGGCCTGCGCTGCCAGGGAGCCAGGGTGAACGGCCGCATCGCACCGCTGCACCGGCCGCTCAAGAACGGGGACACCGTGGAGATCCTCACCGGCCCCCAGGCGAAGCCGAGCAAGGACTGGCTGAGCCACGTGCGCACGGCGCGGGCGCGGCATAAGGTGCGGCAGTGGATCAAGCAGGAGGAGGCGGAGCGGAGCATCGGCCTGGGCAAGGAGATCCTGGAGCGGGAGCTGCGCCGCCGCCGCCTCGCCATGCCCGACGACGACGCACTGGAGCAGGCGGCCCAGCGCCTGTCGGTCGCGGACGGCGAAATGCTGTACCAGGTGCTGGGGCGGGGCGACACCCCCATCGGGCAGGTGATCAAGGCGCTCTTCCCCGAGCGGAGCAGCCAGGAGCTGCAGGCGCCCAAGCCCACGGGGTTCGGGCTCGGCCGGGTGATGGACCGCATCCGTGTGGGGCGCGGCCTCAAGATCCACGGGGTGGACGGGATCCTCGTGCGCTACGCCCAGTGCTGCCAGCCGGTGCCGGGAGACGGGGTGGTGGGCTACGTGACCAAGGGCCGCGGCATCTCGATCCACCGCAAGGACTGCCCCAACCTGCTCGTCATGTCGGACGACCCGGAGCGACGCGTGGAGATCGATTGGAAATCGGTCGAGGGCGAGGTGTTCGTGGTGTCGCTCGGCGTCGTGGGCGAGGACCGCCGCGGCCTGTACGCCGACCTGATGGAGGCGGTCTCGGATACGGGCACGAACATCAAGAGCGCCGAGCTGTGGAGTCAGGACGGTGCCATGGCGGGCGCGGTGTTCGTCGAGGTGGACGACCACAACCACCTTGCTAAGGTGATGCGGGCGATGCGGCGGGTGAAGGGAGTGCAGACGGTGGAGCGGCGCGAGGCGACGGCGCGGCCGAGCGGGGGCAACCCGCTGGCGACGTAGTAGCCTCAGCGGCCGGCCGGGGCCCTACCTCCGCGAGCTGACGGCGCGGCCTCTCGCTCGGCCGGGCACCCACCTTCGCGAACTGCCGAGCTGCGTAAGCCTACCCCCAACCACTTCCCATCCTCCCGGGAGCGGCCGCTGGCCCAACCCACACGAGCCGGGCGCTCGAATGTCCGCTTAGGTGGGTACCCGGCCTCGCTGAACCCGTTTCCCCCTACCCGCTGCACCTTGCACGCCCCCGTATCCCGCTCCCCAATTACTTTCCCCCTATGGCCGACTTCGATCTCCAGATGCCGTTTGCGCTCGCGGGCGACCAGCCGCGGGCGGTGGCGGAGCTCGTGGCGGGGCTCGGGCGGGGGGATCGCTACCAGACGCTGCTCGGGGTGACCGGTTCGGGGAAGACCGTCACCATGGCGAACGTGATCGCCGCGCGCGGTCGCCCCACGCTCATCCTGTCGCACAACAAGACGCTGGCTGCCCAGCTCTATGGGGAGCTCAAGTCGTTCTTCCCGCGCAACGCGGTCGAGTACTTCGTCTCCTACTACGACTACTACCAACCCGAGGCGTACGTGCCGCAGACCGACACGTACATCGAGAAGGACGCCTCCATCAATGAGGACATCGACGCGTTGCGGCTGCGCGCCACGTCGAGCCTGGTCGAGCGGGAGGACGTGGTCGTGGTCTCGTCGGTGAGTGCCATCTATGGGCTGGGCGATCCGGTGCAGTACCGCGAGCTCATGGTGACCGTGGACGTGGGGGAGGAGCGCCCGCGCGACGGCGTGCTGGAGGAACTGGTTCAGATTCAATACCGTCGCAACGACGTGGTGCTGGAGCGCGGCACCTTCCGGGTGCGGGGCGACACGGTGGAGATCTTGCCGGCGTACGAGGAGCAGGCGGTGCGCATCGAGTTCTGGGGCGATGAGGTGGAGCGCATCTCCAAGATCGATCCGCTCACGGGGAACGTGATCGCGGAGCTGCAACGGTGTGCCATCTACCCGGCCACACACTACGTGACCCGGCGGCCCACGGTCGATCGGGCGGCGCGCGCAATCAAGGGCGAGCTGGTGGAGAGCCTCCGTGCCTTCCGCGAGCAGGGCAAGCTGCTCGAGGCGCAGCGGCTGGAGTCACGCACCATGTTCGACCTCGACATGCTGCTCGAGATCGGCACGTGCGCCGGGGTCGAGAACTACAGCCGGCACATGGACGGGCGCCGTCCGGGTGAGCGTCCGGCCTGCCTGCTGGACTACTTCCCCGACGACTACCTCACCATCCTCGACGAGTCGCACGTCAGCCTGCCGCAGATCGGCGGGATGTACCATGGCGATCGCTCGCGCAAGCTGACCCTGGTAGACTACGGGTTCCGCCTGCCGTCGGCCCTCGACAACCGGCCGCTCAACTTCGACGAGTTCATGGAGCTGACTCCCGACATGGTGTTCGTGTCGGCGACCCCGGGGGATTTCGAGCTGGAGCGGTGCGAGGGCGTCGTGGTGGAG
This sequence comes from Gemmatimonadota bacterium, assembly GCA_039592335.1. Lineage (GTDB taxonomy): Bacteria > Gemmatimonadota > Gemmatimonadetes > Gemmatimonadales > GWC2-71-9 > WVYX01. The sequence goes on from JBDHBX010000020.1 coordinate 13,745, forward strand.
CAGATCATCCGGCCCACGGGCCTGGTGGATCCCCAGGTGGAGGTGCGGCCGGTGCGCGGCCAAGTGGACGATTTGCTGGCCGAGATCCGGCACTGCGTCGCCGGCCACGAGCGCGTGCTGGTGACCACGCTGACCAAGCGGATGGCGGAGGACCTGACCGATTACCTGCAGCAGACCGGCGTGCGGGTGCGCTACATGCACTCCGATATCGACGCCATCGAGCGCATGGAGATCGTGCGGGGTTTGCGGCTAGGGGAGTTCGACGTCCTGGTCGGGATCAACTTGCTGCGCGAGGGTCTCGACCTGCCGGAGGTGGCGCTGGTCGCGATCCTGGATGCGGACCAGGAGGGTTTTCTCCGTTCCGACCGGTCGCTGATCCAGACCGTGGGGCGTGCCGCCCGCAACGTGAGCGGCCGCGCCATCCTCTACGCCGACCGCGTGACAGGTTCCATGGAGCGCGCGCTGGAGGAAATGAATCGGCGTCGCGCGCGACAGGAGGCGCACAACGAGGAGCACGGCATCACGCCCGCCTCGATCCACAAGTCGGTGGACCAGGTGCGCCTGGTGACGCGGGTGGCTGACGCGCGTGCGCCGCGTCCTGAACCGGAGGCCGCCGAACGGGGTGCGAGCCTCGATCGTGAGAGCCTGATCGAGGTGCTCGAGGAGCAGATGCGTGAGGCCGCCGCCGAGCTGGACTTCGAGTTGGCGGCACAGCTGCGGGACCAGATCTTCGAGCTCAAGGCCGAGGGCGATCCGGAGCGGAAATCGCCGCGAGGAGTGAAGGTGGGCAAGCAGAAGCGGGCGAAGCGGCGTGCGTGACGTCGTCTCGCTGGACGAGCTGCGCGCGGCAGCCGCGCGGCTGTGGGATGAGCTGGCGCCGGGCTCGGTCGTGTGGCTCACGGGGGAGCTCGGCGCCGGGAAGACCACCTTCGTGCAGGCGTTGGCCCGCGCGGCCGAGGCCGAGACGGCACGCAGCCCGTCGTTCGCCCTGGTGCACGAGTACGCGTCACCACACGGGCTCCTGGTGCACGCGGACTGCTACCGGCTGCGCGAGCCGGCGGAAGCGATCGATCTCGACTTCCCCGGGCTCATGAAGGACGCGCGCATGCTGCTGGTGGAGTGGCCCGAGAAGGCCGGCTCGATCGCGCCGCCCCCCGATGCGCATGTCAAGCTGTCGCATGCAGACGACCCCGATCGCCGGGTGCTGGAGCGCGTCGCGTGAGCCTCTACCTTGCGATCGAGACGGCCACCGACGTGGGCAGCGTAGCGGTGGGAGAGCCGGGCCGAGCGGCGAGTGAGGTGCTGTTCGGCGAGCGGCGCCATGCTTCAGATCTGACGCCCGCAGTGGAAGAGACCCTGCGGCTCGCGGGCGCCACGTACGGCGACCTCAGCGGCATCGTGGTGGCGAACGGTCCCGGGAGCTTCACGGGGCTGCGGATCGGTGCGGCGACTGCGAAGGGCATGCTGCGCGTACACGACCGGCTCACGCTGCACGAGGCACCGTCACTGCTCGCCGCCGCCTGGGTGGCCCACCGGTCTACGACGGGGCCCGTGGCGGCGCTGTACGACGCGCTGCGCGGCGACGTGTTCGGTGCGGTGTACGAGGTGAGCGACCAGAGTGTGGTGGAGCGGGTTGCGCCCACCTGTTGCCCCGTGGCCGAGCTGGTGCAGCGCGCGCCGGTGGCGCCGGACCTGGCAGTGGGGGATGGAGCAGCGCTGTACGCCGACGAGGTGCGACAGTGGACGGGCCGCAACGCCGTGGGTCCCCCCGCGGGCGCTCCCCGTGCGAGTGCCTTGTTGGAGCTGCTCGCGGTGGAGCGGGGCACGGCACGGGTGGAGGACCCCCAGGCCTTCGAGCCCGAGTACGGGCGCCTGGCCACCGCCCAGGTTCGCTGGGAAGCGGAGCATGGTCGACCCCTACCGCGTTCGGACGGCACGTCCGGCTGATCTCGAGGCGCTGGCCGCCCTCGAGCAGCAGATCTTCCCAGACCCCTGGGCGCTGGAGAGCTTTCGCCAGTTCCTGGAGGGCGTCATCCTCGTAGCCGACGACGCTGACGAGGTGGTGGGCTATACCGTCGCGCGGTGGGTGCTGGAACAAGGTGAGATCCTGAACTTGGCGGTGCACCCCGATCACCGCCGTCACCGGGTGGCGTCCCGCCTGTTGCACGCCGTGCTCGATGCGCTGTGGGAGGAAGGTGTGCGGATGGCCTTTCTCGAGGTGCGCCAGTCGAACGGTGGCGCGCGAGCCTTCTACGAGCGGCACGGGTTCTGCGAGGTTGGGAAGCGCCGCAATTACTACCGCTACCCCCGTGAAGACGCCCTCATCCTGGCGCGCTCGCTGGACGACGCACCGCCCTTCGAGTGACGGTTTGACACCCGCGAACCAACCCGTTTGACTAGACACGCCATGCAACCACGCAAACTCGTCGAGTGCGTCCCCAACTTCTCCGAGGGACGTGACCGGCAAGTCATAGAGGCCATTGCCGACGCGGTGCGGCAGACACCGGGCTGCACGCTGCTCGATGTGGATCCCGGTCAATCCACCAACCGCACGGTGTACACGTTTGTGGGCGCACCGGATGCGGTCGTCGAGGGGGCGCTCGCTGCGGCGCGCGTCGCGCGCGAGCGCATCGATATGCGACGCCACTCGGGCGAGCACCCACGCATGGGGGCGATGGACGTCTGTCCCTTCGTGCCGGTGGCGAACGTCACGATGGATGAGTGCGTGGCGTTGGCCAGGGAGTTCGGTGCGCGGGCGAGCGAGGCGCTGGGCATTCCGCTCTTTCTGTACGAGGCGGCGGCGGAGCGGGATTACCGCACCGCACTCAAGGACATCCGAGAGGGCGAGTACGAGGGTCTGGCGGAGAAGCTCAAGCGGAAGGAGTGGGCGCCCGATTTCGGGCCGGCGCAGTTCGTGCCTGAGTGGGGTGCCACCGCCACTGGGGCGCGGTTCTTCCTCATCGCCTACAACGTGAACGTGCTCGGCACCAAGCAGCAGGCGCATCGCATCGCGCTGGACGTGCGGGAGCAGGGAAGGGGACCGGAGCAGCCGGGACGGCTCCAGAGGGTGAAGGGCATCGGGTGGTACGTGGACGAGTACGATCTGGCCCAGGTCTCGATGAACCTGGACGACTACCGCGTGACGCCGCCCCACATCGCCTTCGAAGAGTGCGTGAAGTCGGCCACGGAGCTCAACCTGGCCGTGGCGGGCTCCGAGCTGGTGGGGCTGATTCCGCTCGCGGCGGTGCTGATGGCCGCTGAGTATTACATCGAGCGCGAGAACCTATTCATCGTCGACGAGCGGCAGAAGATCAGGCTGGTGATCGAGCGGCTGGGGCTGAGCTCGGTCGCGCCGTTCGATCCCGACAAGAGGATCATCGAATACATGATCGAAGACGAGTCGCAGGAGAAGCTGGCCGGCATGTCGGTGCGGGGTTTCGTCGAGGAGCTCGGCGCCCGCACGGCGGCCCCGGGAGGAGGATCGGCGTCGGCGCTGATCGCGGCCATGGGTGCGGCGTTGGGCGCCATGATGGGATGGATGACGTACGGGCGCCGCAAGTTCGAGGCACAGGACCCGGTGATGCGGGAGAACCTCCCACCGCTCGATTCGGCCATGAAGAGCCTCATCTCGATGATCGATGCCGACACCAACGCCTTCACTGACTACATGGCGGCGATGGCCCTGCCGCAGGACACCGACAAAGAGAAGGCGGCACGTCACGAGGCGATGCAGGCGGGGCTCGAGAAGGCGATCGAGGTGCCGCTCACCACGATGCGCCTGGTGGACGGGTGCTGGGACGCCATGGGCGAGATGGGACGGCACGGCTCGGTGGCGCTACGCTCTGATCTGGAGGTGGGCGCCAGGGCGCTGGAAGCCGGCTTGTGGGGCGCCTACCGCAACGTGCTGATCAATCTCGGGGACATCGAGGACGAGGGATTCAAGCGGAAGGTGACGGGGGAGGCGGAGACTCTGGTTGCCCGGGCGCGGCTGAAGTCGTGCGAGGTGCTGGAGATCCTCGCTCAGCGCGAGGAGGAGTAGCGACGCAGTCCTCAGCCGCGCCGCGGTGAGCCCTCACGTTTCCCCCCCCGGGGGTGACCCATCTCACTGGCCCGCCGCGCTCTGGGCCGTACTGTACCACCCAGGCCCTGCGGCGACCCGCAAGTTTCCCGAACAGCGGCCTGCGTGAAACTGGCCAAAGTGGCGTATCTTTGGTTGACAAAAGGACTTGCGGCGTTGTAGTTTGACCCGGTCCGGGTCCCACCCCACAACGTCGGAGGTCGATTTGAGCCGCAGTCTGAACAAGGTCATGCTGATCGGGAATCTGGGGGCGGACCCCGAAGTCCGTAGTACCGCCAGCGGGACGAGGGTGGCGACGCTGTCAGTGGCCACGAGCCGGTCCTGGACGAACCAGTCCGGCGAGCGCCAGGAGAAGACCGAGTGGCACCGTGTGGTGCTCTGGAACAACCGCGGCTCGGGCCTGGCCGACATCGCGGAGAAGTACCTGAAGAAGGGTGACAAGGTGTATATCGACGGCCGCATCGAGTACCGCACGTGGGAGGATCGCGAGGGCAAGACGCGGTACACGACCGAGGTCATCGGCCGCGAGATGATCATGTTGACGCCGCGGGGTGGGGGAACCGATGCCGACGTACCCGCGCGGGCCAGCGCCCAGCCGGCCGTCGCCGACGGGCAATCGGAGTCGTACAACGACTTCCCGGAGGCGCTTGATGAGGAAGACGACGATCTTCCGTTCTAGCGGAGGGACGATCCTCGTAGCCGCCCTGATGCTGTGGGGTGGGGCGCTGCAGGGGCAGGACACCCTGCAGGTCGAGGTCGAACAGGACACGACCCTCCAGGAGCAGGCCCAGCTTCCTGACGTGCACATCGTCGTGGAGGGGGAGACCCTTTGGGACCTGTCAGACAACTACTTTGGTGATCCCCTTCTTTGGCCGGAGATCTACCGCTTGAACACGCTCGTCGTGGAGGATCCACACTGGATCTTCCCCGGCGAGGAGCTGCGCCTGGGTCCGCTGGACCGGAGCGCAGTGGCCGTGGGCGTGCCGGTCGTAGGCGACTCCGGTGCGCCGGAAACGGCCGGGCAGGTGGTGTTGCAGCCCGGCCAGCCGGGATACGAGCCGCCTCCGGAAGGGGTACCGATCCCCGACGCGCTCCCGCCGCCGGGTGCGCCGCCGCCGCCGCCGCCCAGCGAGACGGCGCCGACGGTGTTCGCCAGAGACACGGAGACCAGAGGGGGAATTACGAGCCTTCGCTCGCCCGGCTTCTGGTTCCGGCCTGTTCGCCGCGGTGAGTTCTACGCCGCCGGCTTCCTGACCGAGAACCAGGATCTCCCTTGGGGGAGGGTGCTGGGGGCCGTGGGCAAGGAGACGCTGCGGAATCTCCAATCCAGCTCCTCCGCCCTCCTCTTCTCAGAGATCGAGGTCGAGGCTCCGGATGGTGCGACGTATCAGGTGGGTGACTCCCTGCTCGTCGCGGTGCAGACCCGCAATGTCAGCGGGTGGGGTAAGATCGTGAAGCCCTCGGGAGTGGCGGTCGTGACGGAGCTGACCGATGAAGGCGCCCTCGCGCAGGTCGTCCTTCAGTTCGGCCATATCGCCGACGGCCAAGGTGCCCTTCCGCTGGAGCCGTTCATGGATCCCGGAACCGTGGTGCCGGTGCCGGTGGAGAATGGGATGGACGGGCAGGTCGTCGCCTCGCGCGATGTCAGCCCGCTCCCGCAGCAACAGGACATCATGTTCATCGACCGCGGCCGCAACGACGGTGTGGCCCTGGGCGATGTGTTTGCCGTGATTCGCACGCGTGCCGGCGGTGCAGCCCCCGACACGATCGGGATCCTGCAGATTGTGCACCGGCGCGACGAGTCCTCGTCCGGCATCCTGATGTTCCTTAGCGACATCGGCATCGGCCAGGACTCGCCGGTGCAGCTCTTCATGAAGATGCCTTAGCGCGAACGGCGCGGATCGCTGTATTCGCACCCACGCTATGAGACTGCAACGGCCGCAATTCGCGGCCGTTGCGTTATACTTGGCTCCGACAGCGCCGAGCGAGGAGGCGGCATGCCCGGTGCCGCGTCTCGCTGGAGAGTGACTCTTACGGGAGACCGCAGCCGACCATGAGCGAGAAGGTGCTGGTGACGGGCGGGGCGGGTTTCATCGGCTCGCACGTGGCCGAGCGCTACCTGGCCGAGGGGTTCGAGGTCACGGTGCTCGACGATCTCTCCAGCGGCCGCCGCGAGAACGTGCCGCCAGGCGCCGCGTTCGTGCAGGCCGACGTAGGCTCGGCCGAAGCGCGGGAGCTTGCTGCGCGGGGCTTCACCATTCTCAATCACCACGCGGCCCAGATGGACGTGCGAGTTTCGGTAGAGGATCCGGCGCTCGACGCCCGCACGAACCTGCTCGGACTCCTCAATCTGCTGGAGGGTGGCCGTGCGGGCGCGCTGCGCCGCGTGGTCTTCGCCTCCTCGGGCGGCGTAGTGTACGGCGAGAGCGACGCTCTGCCGCATCCCGAGACGGCGCCCAAGCTGCCGGTCTCGCCGTACGGCGTGAGCAAGCTCGCCTCCGAGTTCTACCTCGCGGCCTACGCGCAGCTGCACGGGCTCGAGGCGGTCTCGCTCCGCTACGCCAACGTGTTCGGCCCGCGCCAGAACCCGCACGGAGAAGCCGGGGTGGTGGCTATCTTTGGGAATCGGATGCTGCGTGGCCAAGCGTTGACCATCTACGGTGACGGCTCGCAGACGCGGGACTACGTGTACGTGGGCGACGTCGTAAACGCCAACCTGCACGCCACGCGCTGGCCGGTGTCGCCGGTCGCCGCGATCGATGACGTGGCGGTGAACGTGGGGACGGCCGTGGAAACCAGTGTCACACAGCTGGCGCAGGCGATGCTCTCGGCGACGGGGGTGACCGTTCCCGTCGAGCACGCGCCGGCACGGCCGGGAGAGCTGCAGCGCAGCGCGGTGAGTATCGAGAAAGCTGGTCGGGAGTGGGGGTGGCGCCCCGAGGTCGCCCTGGGCGAGGGGTTGAAGCGCACCTATGAGTGGATCGAGGAGGAAGCGGCATGATGCTGCAGGTTGGTGGGGCGCTCCCCACCAATGCCTGGGAGCTGGTCACGACGTCGAGCACGGCCACCAAGATCGTGCTTCTCGTGCTCGTGCTCTTCTCCCTGGTGAGCTGGTTCATCATCGTTCTCAAGTGGGCCCAGTTCCGGCGCGTGCGCCGTCAGGCCGATCGGTTCTTCGACGCGCTGGAGCGCACCACGCGGCTGGAGGACGCCTACCACGTCGTGATGAAGCTGCCGCCGTCACCGTACGGTCGCCTGCTGCGCGAAGGTGTGAACTTCTTCTCCGAGTTGCGCCCCGGCGCGCTCAAGGAGACGCGCGGCGGCAAACACGAGGCGCTCACCTCCACCCAGCTGGACGTGCTGCGCATGGTGCTGGCCAAGGAAGTGGGAGCGGAACGCGACCTCATGGCGCGGTTCATGGCATGGTTGGCGACCATCGGGTCGGTGAGTCCGCTGCTCGGTCTGCTGGGGACCGTGCTCGGTGTCATGGACGCCTTCATCGGGATCGCGGCAGGCGGCTCCGGCAACATCTCTGCCGTGGCGCCCGGCGTGGCGGAGGCCCTCGTGACCACTGTCCTGGGTCTCGCCGTCGCCATCCCAGCGGTGATCGCCTACAACCTCTTCGTGAGTCGCCTCAGCGTGTTCACCGGCGAGCTGGAGGGCTTCGCCCAGGAGATCGTGGGGACCATGGCGCGCGAGGGTAGGATCTAGCCGATGCCGGGCATGGGGCTGCGCAGCCGCACCGATCTGCAGCTGAATGCCGACATCAACGTGACGTCGCTGGTGGATGTGGCGTTCGTGCTCCTCATCATCTTCATGATCACGGCTCCCATCATGCAGGGGGGTGTCGACGTCCAACTGCCCCGGGCGGAGGCGCGGCCGCTGCAGCCCAAGGAGGGGCTGGTCGTGTCGATCGATCGTGAGGGGAGGATCTTCGTGGACGAGTCGCCGCTTTCGCTGGAGGACTTCCGCGCGGCCTTCCCGGCCATCGTGAGCGCGCGGGAGCCGAGCGGGGTGTATCTGCGGGCCGACGCCCGCGTGGATTACGGGCAGGTCGTGCGCGTGCTGGCGGTGATGCGGGCGGCCGGGATCGGTGACGTCGGACTGGTGGCGGAACCGGAGGTGATCCGGCGATGAGCAGGCCGCGCCGGCCGCGGCACCTGGCGCCCGAGGGGCGCGGATCGGGCGTCGCCTTCTCGGCCACCCTGGCGATCCACGCGGTGGCCGTCGGAGTCCTCTTCTCCTCGCCCACGTTGGGACACCGTGTGTTGCCGCCTGTGTACTCCGTGAACCTGGTCGCGGCTCCCGAGACGCCGCCGGAGGCGCGCCGCGCGCCGGAAGTCGTGGAGCGTCCCGCCGAGCGGCCCGCGCCGGTCTCCAGCCGGCGCCCGCGGCGCACCACCGTGGCGGAGACACCGCCGCCGCCCGAGCGTCAGGCCGAGCGGGAGCCGGCGCCGCGCACCACACCCGAGGTGGAGCTGGCGCCCGACGCCGAGCCCTCGACCGGGAGCGACCCGGCCACGGTGAAGACCACCGGGGTCGAGTTCCCGTACCCCGAGTACCTGCGGAACATTGTGGCGCAGGTCTATCGGCGCTGGCAGCGTCCGGAGGGGAACGTGTCGCTCCGCGCCGAAGTGATGTTCCTTGTGCACCGCGACGGCAGGGTTTCCGGGGTCCGGTTCATCCAGCGCTCGGGCAACTTCGCATTCGACCTCGAGGCACAGGGCGCCATCGAAGCGGCGGCGAACTCGCAGGCATTCGGGCCGCTACCGGCGGGCTACGGGGCGGATGTGCTGCCGGTGAACTTCTTCTTTGATCCCTCGAGTACGCGATGACGGCAGCGGGATGGCAGCGCGCCACGGCGGCGGGGCGTGGGGGCGGCCTCTCGCTCCGGGCTTCCGACGCACCGGCCCACCACCCCGCGCATCCCGTTCCGCCCACCACGACCACCCCCGAAAGCCCTCGCTGCGAGGCTCCCCCACGCCCCGTGGCAGACTGCGCGCGGCGCGCTGCAAGGATCCTCCCAGCCCTGCTCACGCTGGTAGTCGCGGTCCCCCTCCGTGCCCAGGAACCTCCCGTCGAGCAGGGCGTGCGGATCGGCATTACCTACACCCCCGGGTTGCGCCCCGGCATGCTGGTGCTGGGCAGCACGTACGGTGACCGGCTCGACTCGATGCGTGCCGTCATCGGGCGGGATCTGGAGTTCACCGACCGCTTCGAGATGATCAGCCTCCCCGGCGGTGACAGCCTGCTGCTGGGACTCACGCTGCTCTCCGGGGCGGGCGAGGACACCAGCAGCACCGCGATCCCGTTCGTCAACTACTCGCTCTACGCCGCGCTCGGCGCCGACTGGGCGGTGTCCGTGACCCCCGAGGCCGATTCCACGCGCCTGCGGGTCACGCTGTATGACGTACGGGGGGAGACGCCGCGGCAAGCGGTGCGGGGCGACCTGCGGGGGCTCGACGATCCGGACTTTCGCATGAGCGCCCACCGCATCGCCGACGAGCTGGTTCGAGCGGCTACCGGCGAGCCTGGCTTCGCGGCGACCCGGTTGCTCTTCATCCAGCACGGCCGCCTGCATCGGGTGGACGCCGACGGAGCCGAGCTCGAGGTGGTCTCCTCCCTCGGGATCACTGCCTTTTCGCCCGATTGGCTGCCGGACGCGCGCCGGGTGGCCTACAGCGAGCTCTCCGAGGGGTGGGGTCGGATCGTGATTCACGACCTGGAAACAGGGGACCGCCGGCCGGTCGGGCCCACCGGCGAGCTCCTGAACTATGCCGCCGCCGTGTCCCCCGATGGCGGGCTGCTGGCGTTCGCCCGCAGCAGCGACGACGGGACTGAAGTGTACCGTTATAACCTCGCACAGGACTGTTGCTTAGAGCGCTTGACGGTGGGGCGCTTTTCGGATAACCTATCACCCACGTTCAGCCCGGACGGACGCCAGATTGCGTACGTCTCGACGCGCCCGGGACTGCCGCAGATCTACGTGATGGCGGCAGACGGGACGGGGCAGGAGTTGTTCGCCCCGTTCGACTACGGTGTGACCGGCAGCTCGAATGCGCCGGAGTGGTCCCCGGACGGTACGCGTCTCGCGTTCCACCGCGACGTGCAGGGGAGTCCCCAGGTTTTCATCATGGACGCCCGGTCGCGGGCGGTGCGGCAACTGACCAGCGCAGGGCGGAACTCGGACCCGACGTGGGCGCCCGATGGACGTCACCTCGCGTTCATCTCGAACCGGACGGGGCGGCGTCAGGTGTGGGTGATCGACATCGAAACCGGCAGAGTGCGGCAGTTGACGACCGTCGGGGATGCGCGATTGCCGGCCTGGTCGCCTCGGATACCAGAGACTACGACACCATAAGAAATGGAGTGACCATGCGACTCAGCCTACCGATTGCTCTCACCTTCGGCGCTGCTGTGATGGTGGCGGCGGCATGTGGTGGTGGACAGCCCGAACCGGTGGTGCCGGCCGTGGACTCGGCGGCGCTTCGGGACTCCATCCGGCGAGCCGACTCGCTCGCGGCGGTTGAGGCAGCCCGGCGCGACAGCCTCGAGCGCGCGCGGATGGAGGAGCAGCGCATCCGCCGCGAGCGTGAGGAGATGGCACGCCGCGAGCGCGCGATCACTGCCGAAGTGCGTGCGATGCTGCAGAACGTGATCAACTTCGACTTCGACAAGTCGAACATCCGCGCGGGGACGGACACGGAGATGCTGGAGCAGAAGCTCGCGGTCCTCCAGGCCAACCCCAACGTGATGGTCGAGATCACGGGACACTGCGACGAGCGCGGCTCGGACGAGTACAACATGGCCCTCGGCATGCGTCGTGCCTTGTCGGCCAAGAAGTGGCTCACCGACCGCGGGATCGCCGACAGCCGTGTCACGGTTCGCTCGATGGGTGAAGAGATGCCCGTCGATCCGGGTCACAACGAGAATGCCTGGGCCCAGAACCGGCGCGACGCGTTCGGGATCACGGCCGGCGGTGAGATGCTGGTGAAGCCAGCCGGCATGTGAGGCACTTCGGGTTCCTCGCCGCGACGTGCGTCGCACTGAGCGCCTGTGCGCTCAAGGGTGACGTACGGCGCGTGGAAGAACAGCTACAAGAGTACCGAGCAGAGACAGCCCGCGCCGACTCGGCGCGGGCTGTCATGCTTGATCAAGTCCTCATGCTGCAGCAGCGGCTGCACGACTCGCTCATCGTCCTGCAGCAGCGTCTCTCGGCGTTCCAGGGTGACGTGCGCACCGACATGACCGACGTGCAACGCCAGTTGGTGCAGATCCAGGAGCTGACCGGCCAGAGCCAGCAGCGGCTCACCGAGCTCCGTGGCCAGCTCGACACACGCGCGACCATACCGATCGTGGTGGCGCCGGCCGGTGGGGACACGGGCGCCGCAGCCGCGCAGGCCCCGACGGGCGGTGGCGTGACTGCCGAAGAGCTCTATTCCGTCTCGCTGCAGCAGCTGCGGCGTGGCAGCCCGAACACGGCGCGCGCCGGGTTCAATAGGCTGCTGGCCGACTTCCCCAGTCACCCCCGAGCCGCCGACGCCCAGTTCTTCATGGGTGAGACGTGGGAGGAGTCCGAGCCTGACTCGGCCGCCGCGGCATACGAGCTGGTGATCCGCAACCACCCCGACTCCCGTCATGCGCCCACGGCGCTGTACCGCCTCGGCCTCATGGCGGAGCGTCGCGGGGACCGTCGCGCCGCGCAGGTGTACTACAGTCGTGTCATTGCCGGATATCCTCGGTCCGAGGAAGCCCAACTCGCGCGGACGAAGCTCGGCAATCCGGACGGCTGAGGGGCGGCCGATTCCGGCCCCAGCCTCATGACCAAGCAGACCGCCAAGGGCGACATGCCCTTTCTGGACCACCTCGAAGAGCTGAGGTGGCGCATCCTGTGGAGCCTCGCGGCGCTCCTGCTCGGGGCGGTGGTCAGCTTCTACCTGGTGCAGCACTACGACGTGCTCGAGCTGCTCAAGGAGCCGATCGCGCCGTACCTGCCCGATGGTAAGCTCTTCGTCACCCGACCCACCGACGCATTCCTGATCACTCTCAAGCTGGCCGTCGTGATCGGCGCGGTCATGGCCTCGCCGGTCATCTTCGCACAGCTGTGGCGGTTCCTCTCGCCGGCGTTGTACGAGCACGAAAAGCGCTACATCGTTCCCGCGCTGCTCGCGGGGCTCGGGCTCTTCATGGCAGGGGCCCTGATGGCCTACCTCTGGGTGCTGCCCGCGGTCTTCCGCATCCTGCACGGCTTCCAGTACGGCTTCCTGGAGTGGATCATCACGGCCGACGCCTACTTCAGCTTCGCCACGCGGCTGATCCTCGCCTTCGGCCTGATGTTCCAGCTCCCGCTCGTCATGGTGATGCTCTCGGTGCTGGATCTGGTCCGGCCGAAGACCTTCGCCAAGCACCGCCCCATCGCGTTGGCGGCCGGCGCGATCATGGCCGCGCTGCTCACGCCGCCCGACGTGTTCTCGATGCTGATGATGATGCTGCCCATCCTGCTGCTCTACGAGGCGGGCATCCTGATCGCGAAGCTGCTGGGGAGCAGGCGCACGGGCCGGCGGATCGGCGAGGCCGGGGTAATCCTGGCGCTGCTCCTGGGGGCGCCGGGAGCGGCCGAGGGGCAGCTCGAGCGTCCCACCCCGGAGCCCCGGGACACGTCCCAGGTGCTGCGCGATTCCCTGGGCTTGCCGCTCGACACGGCCACGGCGCGCAAGCTCGGCCTGCCCGCCGAGCCGAGCCGCACGTTTCCCCAAGCGGACTCGATCATGCGCGCGCTGATGGAGCGGGTGGGGTTCGGGATCACGCGCTACGCCGGCGACTCGATCACGCTCTTCGGTGAGACGCAGGAGATCGTGATGGTGGGCTCGGCCATGGTGGAGCGGGAAGGCACCACCCTCGAGGCAAAGGAGGTGACCTTCCAGGAGCGCGAGTGCCGGCTCCGGGCCAGCGGTGAACCGGCGCTGTTCGAGAAGGGCACGGTGCTGATTGGGGAGGGGATGCGGTACGACACCTGCGAGCGGATCGGCACCGTGGAGGATGCGCTCACCAGCTTCGAGCAATCCGGTGTCACCTGGTTCCTGCGCGGCGGTCTGGAGGTGGACTCCGCCTCCACCCGCATCTACGGTGCCTCCAACGCGATGACCAGCTGCAGCGAGCCGCAGCCCCACTACCACTTCTCCGCGGGCAACGTGAAGTGGGTGAGCAACACGATCATGGTCGCCCGGCCCGCCGTGCTGTACGTGCGCGACGTGCCCATTCTCTGGCTCCCGTTCATCTTCCAGGACATGCGGCAGGGTCGCCGTTCCGGCCTGCTGGTGCCGCGCTTCGGCATCAGCGATCTGATCCGTCCCAGCCCGGACTTCCAGCGCGGCATCACCAACGTGGGCTTCTACGTGGCGGTGAGCGACTACACCGACTTCCAGATCTCGCTGGACTGGTATTCGGGGGCGTATATCGGGCTCAACGGGCAGATGCGGTACCGCTGGTTGGACCAGTTCCTCTCGGGCGGGCTGGCGGTGTCGCGCATCTGGGAGGACGACGTGGACGGCGTGCAGGGCGACCGGTCGCTGCGCGTGCAGTGGAATCACCAGCAGAGCTTCGACCAGCGCACCAAGCTCACCGCGAGCGTAGACTTCGCTACCAAGACCGACGTCGTGCAGCGCAACACCGTGGACCCGTTCGTTCAAACCGCGACGCTGTCCAGCCGTCTCAACTTCAGCAAGCAGTTCGGGTGGGGCACGTTTTCCGCGGGCGGGTCGCGCACCCAGGACCTCAGCAACGGGACGGTGACCCAGACGCTGCCGACCCTTACCCTCACACCCTCGCCCATCAACATCGCGAGCGACGTGACGTGGTCGCCCTCGATGTCGTTCACCAACGTCCAGGGGTCCAACCTCGCACCGCTCGAGGTGTCGGCCCCCCCGGTGGACGGACTGCCGCAGGTGGACACCCTGTTCACCGACACGCGGACCACGACCTTCTCGTTTCGCACGCCGCTCAGGATTGGGCGATGGAACTGGCAGAATGACATCGCCGTGTCGGATTTCTTCAGGCAGGGTCCCGAGCTGGGCGTCACCGTCACGGATCCGGACAACCCTGCCGATTCGGCGACCCGCTACTACGGCGAGGATTTCCGCACGGGCATCGACTGGAACACGGGCATCAACCTCCCGGTGCTGTTCTCGGCGACGTGGAAGCTCCAGCCGGGCGTCGGCATCCGCAACACGACGGGCGGCCCGTTCCTGCTACGCAACCGCTTCACCAACGGTGCGTTCGTGAGCCAGGGCAAGCGGCTGTCGTTCACCGCCGCGTCGAGCCCGACCTTGTTCGGGTTCTTCCCGGGCTTCGGACCCTACTCCCGGTTGCGGCACGCGTTGTCGCCGATTCTGAGCTGGAGTTACGCGCCCCAGGCGGAGGTGCCCGAGGACTACGCCAACGCCATCAATCCCGGGGCCACGGGGGGGACGAACATCAGCCCTGCGATCAACCGCCTCAGCCTCGGTCTGTCGCAGACCTTCGAGGCGAAGCTCAAGCAGGAGGAGGAGGAGGAGGAGGACACCCTTGGGGTGGAGCGCCCGGTCCGCAAGGTGAAGTTGCTCAGCATTCAGACGTCGCCGTTCGAGTACGACTTCGAGCAGGCCAAGGAGCCAGGGCGCACCGGTTGGGCGACGCAGCGGCTCACCAACCGCTTCACCAGCGATCTGCTGCGGGGCTTCAGCCTGTCCATGACGCACGATCTGTGGGAGGGGCCCGTCGGGTTCGACGGGACGCGGTTCGCCCCGTTCCTCAACTCGCTCTCGATGCGCTTCAGCCTGTCGGAGGAGTTGTTCGGCCGGCTGTTCGGGCTGTTCACAGGGGGTGGAGAGGCGCCGCCGGAGCCGGGAGCCATCGATCAGCTCGAGTTGGAGCAGCCGATCCAGCCGCCGGGCTCATCGATGGGTCCCTCGACCCGGCTGGACCGCGGGTTCTACACGATGCCCACGGAGGGGCCCCGCACCCGCGGGATGCGGGCGTCGCTGGCGTACGACCTGCAGCGCACCCGTCCCCTCACCGATGAGGAGGGCAACCCGATCGACACGCCGGGAAACCAGACCCTCAACGTCTCGCTGCAGTTCTCACCGACCGAGCATTGGAGCGCCTCGTGGAATACGCAGTACAACTTCACGACAGGCGAGTTCGGGCAGCACGTGGTGCGGCTCGACCGCGATCTCCACCGTTGGCGCCTCACCTTCGGGTTCATGAAGGCGCCCAACGGCAACGTCGCCTTCAACTTCTTCATCAGCCTGCGGGACCAGCCGGAGATCCGGTTCCAGTACGACCAGCGGTCGACGCAGTGAGCCTCACGGCTCCCCGTTCCGCGCCGTGTCCCCTCCCGAGGACATGGTGCCCCGACGGGAGCACCGTAACTGCTTGTAAAACAACCGCTTAGAGTTTGCTCCCCTGCGGCACGGTCCCTGCACTCTTGAGGGCAGAAACCGTCTGGGAGGCGGCCATGCGACGCACAATCGTCGGAGCCCTGATGGCCCTGGGCATCCTCTCGTGCAGCAGCAACGAGCCGGTGGGCGTGGGGACGCTGCCGCCGCCGGTGAACCTCTTCTACGAGCTCGAGCCGAGTGGTGACCTCGATCCTGCGGGGATGCTGCTCCTGTGGGACGACATCCTCGACGCCAATCTCATGGTGTACCGGGTCTACTCGCGGCCCGACCCGGCCGCCGGCTTCGGGCTGCGAGGCGAGACGACCTCGAGCACGTTCCACGACCGCGGGATTCCCGACCTCGAGTACTTCGTGGCGGGCGTGGATCTGGCGGGCATCGAGGGCGCCCCGAGCGACATCGTGGTGGTGGACGAGCGGCTGCGGCTGGGCTCGCCCCAGTGGATCGAGGGCACCAGCCTGAACGGCGCGATCCACCTGGCGTGGGACGACAGCCCGTTCGGCAACGAGCCCGATGGCTTCAAGCAGTACCGGGTGTACAGCGCCGCCGCGGTCCTCGGCGATCTCGGCTACGAGTGCGATGCGACGTGGGGTCTCGAGGGTACCACCATCGCCCCCGAGTTCCTCGTCAGCGTGCTGGAGAACGGGTTCGCGCGCTGCTTCGGTGTGTCGGCGGAGAGCATCGAGGGCTGGGAGAGCCTGTGGTCGGAGATCTGGGCTGACACGCCGCGGCCCGATGCGCGCAACGTGCTGATGGCGGCGCTGGACGTCGACGCCACCACGAGCGGGTTCCGCTTCTGGATCGACGCGAACAGCGACGGCATCGCGGTGGAGACCGAGCTGGGGGCGGTGCTGCCCGGCACGCGCACCGATCTCGACTTCCGCATCACGCGCGACGTGAGCGGGTTCTGGATCGAGCCGAGGCGGCTGGCCACAACGATGACCACCTATGGGACGCAGCCGATTGCCGACCTGACGTCGATCGATCTCGCGCCGGACCTCGGGTACTCCGGTGCCGCGCGCCTCGCCCAGGTGGGGCACGGCTACGTGTTCCAGATGGACGAGGGTGACGGCTTCTTCCGCTACGGGGCGCTGCGGGTCACGCATGTGGGGGCGGAGACCATGATCTTCGATTGGAGCTATCAGACCGATCCGGGGAACCCGGAGCTCTCGGTCGGAGCGGGGATCTTCACCGCCGGTGGTCAGGGCGTGGTGGTGAAGCGACGGTAGGCTGCTGCTGGCCCTCTCAGAGGGAATAGGGAGCGGAGAGGCCGTTTGGACTCCGCTCCCTTTCTGCTGCTCCCGCTACCCGGCGCCCCGCCTCTATATTCCGCTCGATGCCTCCCGCGATCACCCTCACCGGCGACTCCCTGACGATCCCCGACGTCGTGGCCGTGGCCCGTGATTGCGCCACGGTCGGGATCGACGCGGCCGCCGCCGAGCGTGCGGACCGCTCCCGCGCCGCCGTGGAGCGGATGCTGGCCACGGGTGAGCCGATCTACGGCGTGAACACGGGTTTCGGCAAGTTGGCGAGCGTGCGCATCCGCGCCGATCAACTGCTCCAGTTGCAGCGCAACCTGATCCTGAGCCACGTGGCTGGCGTCGGCGATCCACTCCCCGTCGAGGCGGTGCGCGCGGCCATGCTGCTGCGGGCCAACGTGCTGCTGCGCGAGACGAGCGGGGTGCGCTCGGCAGTCGCGACGTCCGTCGCCGCGATGCTGAACGCCGGGATTCACCCCGTCGTGCCGGAGCAGGGAAGCGTGGGCGCCAGCGGCGACCTGGCGCCGTTGTCCCACATCGCGTACGGGATGATGGGGGAGGGGGAGGTGACGGTCGGGGAAGCGGTGCGCCCGGCCGGCGAGGCGCTGGGGGAACACGATCTCGAGCCGATCGAGTTTCGCGAGAAAGAGGCGCTCGCCTTCATCAACGGCACGCAGGTGCAGACCGCCATCCTCACCCTGGCGGTGCACGAGGCGCGTTACCTGTGGCGCACGGCGCTGGGGGCGGCCGCCATGAGCCTCGAGGCGTTGATGGGGACGCCGGTGCCGTTCGACGCGCGGATCCATGCGGCGCGGCCGCACCGCGGCCAGGTGGAGGCGGCCGGTGTGATGCGTGAGTTGTTGGCCGGCTCGCAGATCCGCGAGGCGCACCGCGAGGAGGACTACCGGGTACAGGATGCCTACAGCCTGCGCTGCACCCCACAGATCCTCGGGTCGGTGGCGGACGCAATCGCGTATGCGGCGGGCGTCGCCGAGGTGGAGCTCAACGCCTCGACCGATAACCCGCTGGTGTTCGACGACGAGATCCTGTCGGGCGGCAACTTCCACGGGCAGCCGGTGGCGCTGGCGCTCGACGTGCTGGGCATCGCCCTGACGACGCTCGCCGGCCTGGCGGAGCGCCGCATCGACCGGCTCATGAACCCCGAGCTGTCCCACGGGCTGCCACCGTTCCTCACGGGGCAGGCCGGGCTCAACTCGGGCCTCATGATGGCGCAGATCACGGCGGCGGCCCTCGTGGCGGAGGCGCGCACGCTGTGCACCCCGGCGAGCGTGCAATCCATTCCCACCGACGCGAACCAGGAGGACGTGGTGCCCATGGGCATGGCCGCGGCCTGGAAGACGCGTCGGGTGCTGGCCGACGCGCGCCGCGTGGTGGCGTGGGAGCTGATCGCCGGGGCGCAGGGCCTGGAGTTCCGCCGACCCCTGGCGCCGGGTCGGGGGGTGGCGCGAGTGTATGAGCGGGTGCGTCAGGTGGTTCCCAAGCTGGAAGAGGATCGGCCCCTCACACCCGATGTCGAGAGACTAGCCGCACTCATCGTTCGGGAGGCGTTGGCATGACGACGGCAACGGCGAGCCGAGTGGTGCGCGCACCGCGTGGCACCGACATCTCTTGTCGCGGTTGGATCCAGGAGGCCGCGATGCGCATGCTGATGAACAACCTGGATCCCGACGTCGCGGAGAAGCCGCAGGAGCTGATCATCTACGGCGGCACCGGCCGTGCGGCGCGGAGCTGGGAGGCCTACGACGCGATTGTGGCGGCGCTCAAGGAACTGCGGGACGACGAGACGCTACTGGTCCAGTCGGGCAAGCCGGTGGGGGTGTTCCCCACGCACGAGGACGCCCCGCGCGTGCTCATCGCCAACGCCAACCTGGTGGGTCGCTGGGCCAACTGGGAGTACTTCCGCGAGCTCGAGCGGCAGGGGCTCATCATGTACGGCCAGATGACCGCCGGGAGTTGGATCTACATCGGGACGCAGGGAATTCTCCAGGGCACGTACGAGACGTTCGGTGCGGTCGCGACACGGCACTTCGACGGCACACTCGAGGGGAAGATCGTGCTGACCGGCGGGCTCGGCGGGATGGGTGGCGCCCAGCCCCTGGCCGCGACCATGAACGACGGTGCGATCCTCGCGGTCGAGGTGGACCCGGCGCGCATTCAGCGGCGGTTGGACACGAAGTACCTCGACGTCATGACCGACTCGCTGGACGATGCGTGGGCGCGTGTGACCGACGCGCGCGACAAGGGCGAGGCGCTGTCGGTGGGACTGGTCGGCAACTGCGCGGAGGTCCTGCCGGAGATGGCGCGGCGGGACTGGATCCCCGACGTGCTCACCGACCAGACCTCCGCTCACGATACGCTGCACGGCTACGTGCCCGGCGGGATGACGCTGGCGGATGCGCTCGAGCTGCGCGCGAGCGATCCCGCCGAGTACGTGAAGCGCGCGAAGCTATCCATCGCGCAGCACGTGCAGGCGATGCTCGCCATGCAGCGCCAGGGTGCCATCACCTTCGATTACGGCAACAATATCCGCACTGAGGCCGCCGACGCCGGCGTGGACGACGCGTTCGAGATTCCGGGCTTCGTGCCCGAGTACATCCGGCCGTTGTTCTGCGAGGGTCGTGGGCCGTTCCGCTGGGTCGCGCTCTCGGGCGATCCCCAGGATCTCTACCGCACCGATGACCTCGTGCTGCAGTTGTTCCCCGAGGACGAGCTGCTGTCGCGCTGGATTCGCAAGGCGCGGGAGCAGGTCGCGTTCCAGGGGTTGCCCTCCCGCATCTGCTGGCTGGGCATGGGGGAGCGTGCCGAGTTCGGGCTCGCGCTGAACGATCTGGTGCAGCGCGGCGAGCTTTCCGCGCCGATCGTGATCGGCCGGGACCACCTGGACGCCGGCTCGGTGGCCTCGCCGTTCCGCGAGACCGAGGGGATGCGCGACGGCTCCGACGCGATCGCCGACTGGCCCATCCTCAACGCGCTGTTGAATGCGGTCTCCGGCGCCTCCTGGGTCTCGTTCCACCACGGCGGCGGCGTGGGCATCGGCAACTCGCTGCACGCCGGGCAGGTCACCGTGGCCGAGGGCACGGACGCGGCGGCCAAGCGTCTCGAGCGCGTGCTGAACAACGATCCCGGCATCGGCATCGCCCGGCACGTGGACGCGGGGTACCCGGAGGCGAAGGCGGCGGCGCAGCGACACGCCATGAACCTCCCGCTGAAGGAGGCGGGCTCCTGAGCACCCTGCTCGTCGGCGCCTCCCAGGTCGTTACCTGCCAGGGGCCGGCCCGTGCGCGACGTGGCCCCGAGATGGTGGAACTGGGCGTGGTGGAGGACGTGGCGGTGCTCATTGGCGACGACGGCCACGTTGCCGCCGTCGCACCGCACGCGGAGCTCATGACGCGGGCCCGGGACGCGGAAGTGCAAGAGGTGGACGGCGTGCTCTTCCCGGGCTTCGTGGATTGCCACACCCATGCCGTGTTCGGCATGGCACGGCTGGCCGATCACGAGCGCCGCTCGCGGGGAGTGGGCTACAAGGAGATCGCGGCGGCCGGCGGCGGCATCCTCTCCTCGGTGCGCGACGTGCGAGAACGCTCGTACGAGGAGCTCGCCGACCTCACGCGGCGGCGCCTGGACCACCTGCTGGCGCTGGGCAGCACCACGGTCGAGGTGAAGTCGGGTTATGGGCTGTCGCTCGAGGCCGAGCTCAAGCAGCTGGAGGTCATTGCCGCCATGGCGGCGGACGCCGGCCCCCAGGTCGTGCCGACCTTCCTCGGCGCGCACGAGGTGCCGCAGGAGTACCGACCGCGCGCGGACGAATATGTGGAGCTGGTGGTGCACGAGATGCTCCCGGGCGTGGAGCGCCAGGGCGTGGCGCGTTTCTGCGACGTGTTCTGCGAGCCCGGCGTGTTCACGGTGGAGCAGTCGCGCCGGGTGTTGGAGGCGGCGGCGCGCCACGGAATGCGTGCCAAACTGCACGCGGACGAGCTGGACCCGTCGGGCGGGGCGGAACTGGCGGCGGCGCTGGGCGCGGCGAGTGCCGACCACCTGGCGGCGATCTCCGACGAGGGGATCGCGGCGCTCGCGGGCAGCGAGACGGTGGCCGTGCTGCTGCCCGGCACCATGATGTTCCTGGGACAGCGGCGGCAGGCGCCGGGGCGCCGGCTCATCGACGCGGGTGCGGCGGTGGCCCTCGCGACCGATTTCAACCCCGGCAGCTCGCCCGGCATGAGCCTGCCGCTGATGGCGACCATGGCCGCCTCGCAGTGCGGCATGGTGCCGGCCGAGACCATCACGGCGATCACGGTGAACGGGGCGGCGGCGGTGGGCGAGGCCCACACGCGGGGTCAGATCGCCCCCGGTTTCCGGGCGGATCTGGTGCTGGCGGCCGTGCGGGACTGGCGCGAGCTGGTCTACTGGTACGGCGACAATCTGGTCAGCGAGGTGTGGTTGGCCGGGTCCGCTTGTCACCCTCGCCGGGGACCCGTAAATTTGTTGTTCTGAATAAGTTGCCGATGTCCACGTCCGGTCCGCCTTCCACCCACAGCCGGTAGAGGTCCGCCCTGAACGTCGAGAAGGCCAAGGAAAGAGCGCGCAAGTTCGAGTCCAAGAATCAGATCGACAAGGCGCTCGAACAATACGCCAAGATTCTCCAGGTGCTGGATGGTACGCCGGAGATGGAGAAGGAGCTGTCGCTCTTCAACAAGGTCGGCGACCTGTATCTGAAGACGGGCAACGTGCAGTCCGCCGTGGAGACGTACGAGCGCGCCGCCAACTACTACGAGGAGTGGGGCCTCCACAACAACGCGATCGCGCTCTGCAACAAGATCCTGCGTAACGCGCCGGGGCGCACGCCGATCTATCTCAAGCTCGCCAAACTGATGGTGCAGCGGGGCTTCGTCGCGGAGGCGAAGCAGAACCTGTTGGAGTATGCCAGCCGCATGCAGCAGGCCGGGCAGCTCGAGGACGCCTTCAACGCGCTCAAGGAGTTTGCGGATCTCTCGCCGGACAACGAGGACATCCGCTTGCTGCTGGCCGAGCAGCTCAAGGCGGCCGCCCGCACCGATGAAGCCAAGGAGCAGCTGACCAAGCTGTACCACGAGCTCGAGGCAAGGGGTGACCAGCGCCGGAGCCTGGTGGCGCTCGAGAAGATCCAGGCCATCGATCCCGACTTCGATGCGGACGCCTCGCCCAAGCCCGAGGTGAAGGAGCGAGCCAGGGCCGGGGATCTGGTGTTCCTGGACCTGAGCGAGGAGGGGCCTGAGGCGGCAGCCGCGGTGGCCGAGCCGGAGGCGCCCGCGCCCCCACCAGCGCCCAAAGTCGAGGAGGCCGCCCCCGCAGAGGCAGCCGCGACGCTCGAGGTCGAGCCTACCTCCCTCGAGGAAGAGGCCCCGCCCGAGGCAGCCACCGAGGTCGAGGAGCCGATCGAGCTGGACCGGGGGTCGGCCGACTACCTCGCCGTGGCCGAAGAGGTGGGTGACGTGGACGCGCTGGCCGAGCTCGAAGTGGCCGAGGCAGAGGTGGGTGAGGTGGATACTGTGGCCGGACTCGATGTGATGAAAGCGTTCGAGGCGCCGGCCGAGGAGGCGGCTGCCTCGCTCGACATCGAGCCCACGGCGGTGGCCGACGCGGAGACGGCTGCGGAGGAGGTGACGGCGATCGAGGGGCTGGCCGAGACCGCCGAGCCTCCGGCCGAGACGCTGGAGCGGACCTCGGAGGGCTTCGTGCCCCCCGACGCGATGATCGTCCCGCCGGGCCAAGACGTCGATGTGCCGGTCTCGGAAGGCTTTGTGCCGCCCGACGCGATCATCGAGCCTCCCGACGCGGCCGCGGTCGAGGTCGCACCCGAGGCGCCGCCGCAGGCGGAGCCCGAGTTCCCCGAGGTCTCACCCCCGTCCACACCGGTTCCGGTGGCAGGGGTGGAAGCCGCGCCTCCCGGCGGCGGGATGGACGTGCCCGACATCGATCTGGGCGTCGGACTCGACGACGCGGACACCACGGTCGCAGAGGGGACGCCCAGTGACGTGGCGCAGACCCCGGTGCCGGGCCTGCCCGATGTTGGGGCGGCCGGCGTCGAGGTGGTGGAAACGCCTCGCACCGTCGAGCTCGGCTCCCAGGCGCCGGTGGCTCCGCCGGAGCCGGTGGCGTTCGAGCGCCCAACGGTCGCTGAGTTGGAGGAGCAGGTCGCCGACAATCCTGACGACGCCTCGCTGCACCAGGCGCTGGGGGAAGCACTGCTGGAGGAAGGCGATCGCGAGCGCGGCATCGATGAGCTGGACATCGCGCTGGACATCCACGAGTCGGGCGAGGACTGGCGCCACGCCGAGGGGCTGGCTGAGGAGATCCTCCGACTCGATCCCAACAGCGTGCGGCACCACCAGAAGCTGGTCGAGTTCGCCTTCCGCCGCAGTGACAAGGACCGGCTCGCGGAGGCCTACCTGGGCCTGGCCGACGGGCTGTTCCGCACGGGTGCCACCGAGCGCGCGCGGGCCGTGTATCAGCGTGTGTTGGAGCACGATCCCGCCAGCGAGCGGGCCCGGCTCGGGCTCCAGACGCTGGAGCCCGCCGTGGAGGAGGCCCCGGCCGAGCCCGCGGCCCCCGCCGCCCCCGCTGCCCCCTTTGCCGAGGCCGCGGAACCGGCGGCTGCGGCGCCCGCGGCAGGCGACTTCGTGGATCTCGGCTCCCTGCTGCTCGATGAGGAGCCGGTGGTGCGCGATACGCGGATGCGCATCGAGGAGGAGGAACCCACCGGGGACGAGCAGCGCGACTTCGAGGAAATGCTGAGCCAGTTCAAGAAGGGGATCGAGGCGAACGTGGCCGAGGAGGACTGGCAGGCACACTACGACCTCGGTGTGGCGTTCAAGGAGATGGGGCTGCTGGACGAAGCGATCTCGGAGTTTCAGAAGGCGCTGCGCTCCGAAGAAGGACGTCTGCGGGCGGCGGAGGCCTTGGGGCACTGCTTCTTCGAAAAGGGCCAGTTCTCCGTCGCCGCGACGGTGCTGAGACGGGCCGTAGACACCGGCGCCGGGAGCGACGAGGGCAAGATCGGGTTGCTCTACTCGCTGGCGCGGTGCGAGGAAGAGCAGGGTCGCACGGCGGAGGCCCTGACCTACTACCAGCGGGTCTTCGCCATCGACATCAGCTTCCAGGACGTGAGCGATCGGGTGAAGGGGCTCGCCGGGGCAGGGGGCTGATCGGTGGGACCGCAACTCGCCGGCGTTTCCCTCGCGTCCATTCAGGAGCCGGTTCGCGCCGAGCTCGACACGGTGTTCGACGAGCTCGGTCGCATCATCACGGCCGACTTCCCCCTCATCGCGCAAGTCAACCAGCACCTGCTGCGCATCAAGGGGAAGATGTTCCGGCCGACGCTGGTGCTGCTCGCCGCCCAGGCCACGGACGCATCCGGCCCGCGCTCGGTGACGCTGGGAGCGGTGGTGGAGCTGATCCACCTCGCCACCCTGATCCACGACGATTCGGTGGACCACTCGGTGCTGCGCCGGGGTCAGCCCACGGTGAACGCGATCTTCAGCCACCAGATCGCCGTCATCATGGGGGATTACCTGTACTCGCGCGCAGTGCAACAGCTCGTGGATCTCAACGATCTCGAGCCGCTGCGGGTGATGAGTCGCGTGACCAACGAGATGACCATCGGCGAGATGCGGGAGATCGAAGCCCACGACGTGCTCGATTTCTCGCTGGACGACTACGACCGTCTGATCGATGCCAAGACGGCGTCACTGATGTCGGGGGCATGTGAGGTCGGCGCGATCGGCGGGGACGCGGTGTACCGTGAACCGCTGCGGCGCTACGGGCGCTATCTCGGCATGGCGTTCCAGGTGGTGGACGACCTGCTGGACTACACCAGCACCCAGGAGGTGACCGGGAAGCCCGCCGGGCTGGACCTGCGCGAGCACAAGATCACGCTGCCCCTGATTGCGGCGCTGCCGGCGATGGACGCGCGGGAACGCGGACTGGTGACGGCACTCATGAGCGATCCGGCACCGTCGGACGAGCAGATCGCGGAGGTGGTGAGTATCGCGCGCGAGCGCGGCGGCATCACGGCGACCGAAGAACGGGCGCAGGAGTTCGCGACGCGAGCGGAAGGGGAGCTGCTGCAGCTCCCCGAGTCGCGGGCGCGCGACGCGCTGCGCGACTGTATCACGTACGTGGTGGAGCGACGGAGCTGAGCCGTGGCGATCGGACCGCGCAAACCGGTGTTCTATGTGGGCGTACTCACCATTGGGTTCGTGCTGGGAGGCTTCCTCTCGGCCCTGCTCAAGCGGTTTCTCCCCGAGGGGCCGGCCAAGGAGTTCTTCACCTGGACGGTGAGTCCGTCCCTCGGACCATTGCACCTGGACCTGATTATCTTCAGTTTGACGTTGGGACCCATTGCGGTGCAGGTGTCGCTGCTGGGAATCGTGGGAGTCGTGCTGGCGTACCTGCTGGCCAGGTCGCTGTTCTAGCACTCTAGCCTGAGGCGCATATGCCATTCAACCTGGGCGTCACCGAGCTCATCGTCATCATGGTGATTCTGCTGCTTGTGTTCGGCGCCAAGCGGCTTCCGGAAATCGGATCCTCCATGGGGAAGAGCATCCGGGAGTTCAAGAAGAGCATCCGTGAGGTCAAGGACTCGATCGACGAGACGCCGGACGAAGGCACGCCGCCCTCGCGTCAGATCGATGCGCAGAATACAGCGGGCGAGCAGCAACGCCACCAGGGGGAGCCGAAGAAGCTGTCGGAGTAGGCCACTGAGCTCCGTCTCCTCGCGGGCCCGCGAGCGGGGAACGGGGAACAGTACGGCCAACCACGCCCCAGCCTGAATGTGAAGCGCCGCGGAGCGAGGCCACACTCCGCGGCGCTTCCTTGTCGTGCTCTTCCTTCTTCCCGCTTCCCTCTCCTCCTATCAGACTATCGAAGGAACCCCAACGGACTCTGATTCGGCAGCTGTTGCTGCTCCTGTTGTGCCAGCTGCAGTTCGCGTCGGCTGTCCACCACGTCGGCCGTCTGTCGCACGGACGCCAACACCAGCTGCAGGCGCGCCTGACGGGCTTGCTGCAGCGCCTGGTTGCGCAAGTCGCCGAACTGCGCGGTGAACGCCGTGCTGTCGGCCCAGCGGAATCGGGTCGGCTCCACCAGGAAGATCGCGAACTCCGACTCGAATGGGCCGCCCACGTCTCCGAGCGGGAGACCGAAGGCCGCACCCACCGCCTCGGGTGCCTCTACCAGGGCGGGCCCGGGGTTGGCGCGTGTGAACGGGCCGATCGGCCGAGCCTGCGCTCGATGCTGCTCGGCGGCTTCCTCCAGGCCGGTACCGGCGTCGACAGCGGCGGCAATGGCCTGCGCGAGCTCGCGCGTCCGCTCCCACTTCTGCTCGGTCGCGGCGTCGCGGCGCACCCGGTCCACGACGTCCTCGAGCGGCGCGATCCCGGCCGGGACGACGCTGTCCAGCCGGAACACGTAGTACGCGGCGCGCGTCTCGATCACGTCGGAAGTCTGCCCCGGGGGCGACTCGAACGCCCAGACCCCGACATCGGGTACGAAGTCGCCGCCGATGACCATGCGCGTCCCCTGCCGCAGCTGCGGCGCCGGGCGCACCTCGATCCCCATGTCGACCGCCACCGAGTCGAGCACCGTGGGGTCGTCCTGGTCGGCCGCCAGCATGTCGAGCGAGTCGGCCTGACGGTCCACCAGGTCCAGGTGCTCCCCGAACGGCTCGATCGGGACGAGAATGTGGCGCGGATGGTAGGTGTCGCCGTCGCGCGACTCGAGGCGGATGATGTGGTACCCAAAGCGCGTCAGCACGGGCTGTGACAGCTGTCCGGGCCGCAGCGCCAGCGCCGCCTCCTCGAACGGCGGCACGAAGGCGCCGAGCTCGACCTCACCGAGATCGCCGCCCAGGTCGCGGTTCGCCGAGTCGGCGGACTCGCGAGCGGCCACGGCCTCGAAGTCGGTGCCGGCGACGATCTCCTCTCGAATGGCGCGCGCGCGTTCCAGCGCCGTGGTCGAATCGGCCGCGTTGGGTACGCGCGAGATCGTCACGTAGCTCAGGTGGGCCTGCGCCGGCTGCTCGTACGCGTCGGCGTGTGCCGCGTAGTAGGTGCGCAGATCGTCCTCGGTGACCTCGATCTCGTCATCCGGCACGAGCACGGCCGGGACGAGCGCGACGACGGTGGCGGTCACCGAGTCGTTCTGATCGCGGTACACCTGCCACAGCTTGGCGCCCGAGATGTTCGCGGCCTGCGCGATCCGCTCGAAATACTTGATGCGTGGCAGCTCCTCGCGGTACCGCTGTTCGAGGGCCAGCGCGAAGTTCGGGTCGGCACCCGAAAGCAGGTAACGCTGGTACTTCTGGAGGTCGAACTGCCCTTCGGTCTGGAAGATCTCCACCTCCTGCAACTCGGGCAGGGGAGCGAAGCGGAGCGCCTGGCGCAGTTCGTCGTCGGTGACCGTGATCTCCTGCCGGCGGTACTCGTCGTCGAGCAGCATCTGTTGGACGATCTGCTCCAGCACCTGGTCCTCCAGCTGCCGCTGCTCCTCCAGGGTCGTCGCGGGGGGCGCGCCCTGCTGGCGCTGCATCTCCTGCGTCTGCCGCACGGCGGCGTAGAACGTCTGGACATCGATCTTCTGCCCGTTGACCCGCGCCACCTCGTCGAGGGGGGCGCCGGTGGATTGGCCGCGGACGTCCATGCCCACTTCGAAGACCATCCAGCCGACGAAACTGACTGCGACGATCGCCATGATCCACGGGGCGATCGAGCGCATGGTTCGCATCATGGTGGTGACTCCTTGGGCCCGGAAGGGGCCTCAAACTGCTCCGGATCGGGGGGCACGACCACGCCCGGCGCGCTACCCCCGGCGAGGCGCTAAGTCTAAGTGTGACAAGGGGGAATCTCAAGCCGGGGAGGGTCAATCCGCTGTTGACAGCGCCCCAAAGTGCACTAAGTTCGGTTGGCAACACAACATACCCCCTTCCGCCCCGCGACATGGCCTATCAAAGCGAGATCGAGAAGCTCGAGCAGCGCTTCGGCGAGAAGCCGGAACAGTGGTTCGCCGCCCTCGCCGATGCGTACCGCAAGGCCGGCGATCTCGACATGGCCCTGGACGTTATCAACACCTGGATTGAGAAGCGTCCCAACTACACCAGTGGTCACATCGTGCGGGGCCGCTGCCTGCTCGACCGGAAACAGGACCCCGAGGCGGCGCAGGCGTTCCAGGGGGTGCTCGAGCTCGATCCCGAGAACATCATCGCGATCAAGGCGCTGAGTGAGATCGCGACCCGGGCCGGCAACGAGGAGCAGGCTCGCCATTGGCTGCGGCGGCTCCTCGAGGTGGACCCGATGAACGAGGAGGCGCACGCGGCTCTGGAGGCGATGTCGTCGCCGGCTGCCCCGGAGCTTGCAGCGCCGGAGTGGGCAGAGGCGGAGCCACCCGCCGAGGGGCCGGCGGCCGTAGCCCCGGCGTTCGATCCCATGGCGATTGCGCACGACATGCGTGCCTCCGACGAGGCCGAGCAGGTAACCGAGGAGCCGGCCGAGGAGGTGCTCGAGGTACCGTCGCTGCTGGACGTCGGCGCGGTCGAGCCCACGCTCGAGACGGAGCCCGAGTTCACGGCCGAGGTCGAGGGGCTCGAGACCACCGAGGTGAGTGCCGACGCCGGGGCTGCCGCGGCCAACGGGCTCGAGATCGAGGCGTTCGACGAGGAGATGGAATGGGACGCCGGCGACCGGGTCTCGCACGCGATCTCCCGGGAGGACATCGAAGAGGCGCAACACGCCCACGAGAACAGCCTGGACGTACCCGCCCACTCCCTGCCGGGTATCGAGGCAGAGGAGGTTCCCGAGATCGGTGTGGAGGAGCGCGAGAGCCTGGCCGTCGAGGGCCTTGACATGCCGCCGCAGGCGCCGGAGGTGGAGCCGGAGCCGGTGATGGGATTCGAGCCCACTGTGGCCGAAACGGTGGCGGAGGCCGAGGCGGAGCCCACTGCGGCGGTGCAGCCCGAGCCAGAGCCCGTGCCGGAGCCTGCGCCGGAACCCGCGGTGCCCGCGGAGCCCGAGCAGACCCCGGTACCGCAAGCGGCGGCCCCGGAGTCCGAAGAGGAGGAGCTCCCGCTCATCCTCCCCGAGGAGGTGCGCGCCGAGGACGTCGTGGAGCCGGAGCCCGAGCCGCTGCTCACCGAGACGATGGCGCAGGTGTACGTCGCCCAGGGACACTACGACCAGGCGCGTGACATCTATCGCAGATTACTGGCGCAGCAGCCGGGCAACGCCGCGCTCGCGGCGAAGCTCGCGGACTTCGAGTCTCGTGCGGCGCCCCAGCCTGCTGCGGCGCCTACCCTCGAGGAGCGCTTCGCGGCGGCGGCGACGGGCCGCGCCTCGGTCAGTGTGGTGCTGGCGGAGGTTCTGGGGACGGAGCCACAGCCGGCCGTGGCGCCCCCGCCCAGACCGGCGGGAGTGGAGCCGTCCCGGCCGGCCGCCCCCGCCCCCGTGGCCCCGGCGGCCACGCCGCCAGCGGCTGTGCCTCCGGTGGCGCCGGCCGCACAGGAGGGCGGAGACGAGGACTTCTCGTTCGACGAGTTCTTCGGCGATGAGAAGCCGGGCGCCGGACCCGAGCCCACGACGCGTCGGGCGGCGGAGGACGAGGGTTCCGACGACGACTTCCGCGGCTGGCTCAAGTCGCTCAAGACGTAAGTGCGCGTCGCCGTCCTCAACGGTCCCAATCTCAATCTCCTTGGCACACGCGAACCGGAGCTGTACGGCGCCGAGCGACTCGAGGATCTGGAGCAGGCCGTGCGCCGCCGCGCCACCGAGCATGGGGTGGAGATCCGCTGGTCCCAGACCAACCATGAGGGCGAGTTCGTCGATCTGGTGCAGGGACTGCCCGGCACCGTGGACGGCGCCCTCGTCAATGCGGCGGCATTCACGCACACCTCGCTGGCTGTGCGCGACGCCTTCCTCGCGGTGAGCGTCCCGTTCGTAGAAGTGCACCTGAGCAACATCTTCGCCCGGGAGGAGGAGCGGCGGCGCTCCCTGCTGGCCGACCTCGCCGTGGGCATCGTCGCCGGGTTCGGGGCGCAGAGCTATCTGCTCGGGCTGGACGCTCTCGTCGGCCACCTCGCACGCGGTGCCTCCTGACCGCCGGGCGGCGCGTCGCGACGCGCTGCTCGGCCTCCTGCACCCGCAGGAGCTGGACGGCCTCGTCGTCACGCACCTCCCCAACGTCCGCTACCTGACCGGATTCACCGGCTCGGCCGGGCTCGCGGTGGTCCTGGGGGAGGAGACCATCTTCGTGTCCGACTTCCGCTACCGCACGCAGGCGGAGCACGAGGTCGGTGACGTGGCGCGCGTCGAGATCACGCCCACGGACCGGTGGGAGCGGGTGCACCAGCTGCTGGGAGAGTACGCCGGTGTGAACGCCGTGGGCTTCGAGTCCGGGGCG
Source organism: Gemmatimonadota bacterium (assembly GCA_039592335.1). GTDB lineage: Bacteria > Gemmatimonadota > Gemmatimonadetes > Gemmatimonadales > GWC2-71-9 > WVYX01. The sequence continues at coordinate 43,960 of JBDHBX010000020.1, forward strand.
GTGACCGTGGAGGAAGCGACGCGGGTGAACGGGGCGGACACGCGCGTCACGTTTCGCGGCACCAAGGACTTGGTGGAGCAGCTCAGGGCCACGAAAGCCCCCGAGGAGGTGGAGGCGATCCGGCAGGCCGCACACTTGGCGCACGCGGCGCTGGACGTCGCGCTGGAGACGGTGCGCATCGGCCAGCGTGAGCTCGACGTGGCGGCGGTGCTGGAAGGAGAACTGCGCCGCCGCGGGAGCGAATGGCATCCGTTCCCCACCATCGTCGCGTCGGGACCGCGCAGCGCGCTGCCGCACGCCCGCACCGCGGTTCGGGAGATCGCCAAGGGCGACCTCCTGCTGCTAGACTTCGGGGCGCAGGTGGATGGATACTGCGCCGACATCACGCGGACGGTGGTGGTCGGGGAGGCGCCCGACGAGCGGCAGCGCACGATCTACGAACTGGTGCGCGAGGCCCAGCTCGCGGCTCGCGAGCGCATCCGGCCCGGCTTGACGGGCAAGCAGGCGGATGCGCTGGCGCGCTCGGTCATCGAGGCCCGCGGCTTCGGGGACGCGTTTGGGCACTCCCTGGGGCACGGCCTGGGGCTCGAGGTGCACGAGGGGCCGAGGCTGAGCGCGCTCAACGAGGAGCCGCTCCCCGAGGATGCAGTGGTGACGATCGAGCCAGGCGTGTACGTTGCGGGGTGGGGAGGCGTCCGAATCGAGGATGACGTGGCGCTCCGAGCCGATGGTGCGGAGCTCCTCTCCCGTGGAGACACCCAACTTCGAGCAGTAGCGTAGGAAACCCATGGCATCGACCGCCGATTTTCGGAACGGCATGGTCCTGGAGATTGACGGGCAGCTGTTCCAGATAGTCTATTTTCAGCATGTGAAACCGGGCAAAGGCGGTGCCTTCGTCCGGAGCAAGCTCAAGAACGTGATGAGTGGCGCGGTCATTGATCGCACGTGGAACGCCGGCGAGCGCGTCAAGGAGGTGCGCCTCGAGCGGCGGCCCGTGCAGTACTCGTATCACGACGGGCACCACCATCACTTCATGGATATGCAGACCTACGACGACATCCCCATCGGTGAGGAGGTGATCGGCGACGATCAGCTCCGCTACTTGAAAGAGGGGATGGAGTGCAGTGGGCTGGTGCACGACGGAACCGTGATCCAGGTGGAGCTGCCGTTCTTCATCGAGCTCCAGGTGGCGGAGACGGACCCGGGCGTGCGAGGCGATACGGCACAGGGCGGCACCAAGCCGGCGAAACTCGAGACCGGCGCGGTCGTTCAGGTGCCGCTCTTCATCGAACAGGGCGAGACTATTCGCGTGGACCGTCGCGAAGACAAGTACCTCGAGCGCGTATGAAAGACCTCGATCTCATCAAAAAGCTCCTGGCGCTGCTGAACGAGACCAACGCGGGCTCCATCGAGGTTCGCAAGAACCTGTGGAGCACGACGATTCGCGTCTCGAAGGACGCGTCGCTCGGGAACTCGGGGCCGGTGACGTATCAGGTGGCGGCCTCCGAGAACCCCGCGCCGGCGCCGGGCAGTACGCTTCCCGCTTCCCCCGTCCCCCGGGACGAGGGGGAAGGGGTGGTGGAGACGGCGCACCTCACCGAGGTGAAATCCCCGATGGTCGGGACCTTCTACGCGCAGCCCGAGCCCGGGGCCGAGCCGTACGCGCAGGTGGGAACCCGGATCGCGCCGGGCCAGACGCTGTGTATCATCGAGGCGATGAAGATCATGAACCCAATCGATGCTGAGCTGTCCGGCGTGATCAGGGAGATCGCGGTGCAGGACGCCCAGCCCGTCGAGTTCGGACAAGTGCTGTTCAAGGTGGACCCCAATGGCTGATAACGTTCGTCCGTTCAACTTCAAAGAGGCCATCACCGAGATGGCCAAGCAGAACGCCTCCGACCTGCACCTCAAGGTCGGGCGTCCGCCGACCATCCGGGTGGCCGGCGAACTCTACCAGCTCAACCAGGCGCTGCTCAAGCCCGACGAGCTGAAGGCGCTCGCCGAGCAGATCATGACGCCGCGGCAGGTGAAAGAGTTCGCCGAGCACAAGGAGGCGGACTTCGCCATCGGCGTGCCGGGGGTGGGCCGGTTCCGGACCAACGTGTTCCAGCAGCGCGGCACCCTCTCCTTCGTCTTCCGCTCGATTCCCTACGAGGTGAAGACGATCCGGGAGCTGAATCTGCCGGGGGTGTTGGAGCAGATCGCCGAGAAGCCACGCGGCCTCGTGCTGGTGACCGGAGTGACGGGCGCGGGCAAGTCCACCGCGCTCGCCGCCATGATCGACCACGTCAACCGCTCGCGCGCGTGCAACATCATCACCATCGAGGACCCCATCGAGTTCCTGCACCGCGACAGCAAGGCCAACATCTCGCAGCGTGAGGTGGGGAGCGACACCATCTCATTCGAGTCGGCCCTGCGCCACGTGCTGCGGCAGGACCCCGACGTCATCCTCATCGGTGAGATCCGTGACCGCGTGACGCTCGATACCGCGATGAAAGCGGCCGACACCGGGCACCTGGTCTTCTCCACCCTGCACACGACGGACGCGACCCAGACGATCAACCGCATCATCTCGTTCTTCCCACCGCACGAGCACAACGCGGTGCGGGCCCTGCTGGCTACGGCACTCGCGGGCGTCATCAGCCTGCGGCTGGTGCCGCTCAAGGACGGGAAGACACGGGTGCCGGCGTGCGAGGTCCTGATCAACACGGCGGCGGTGCGCGACAACATCCGAGACCAGGAGAAGGCGCTCGCCATCCCGGACCTCATCAGGGAAGGGGCCGTGCAGTACGGGATGCAGTCCTTCGACCAGTCGCTGATGACGTGGTACCAGAAGGACATGGTCACGTACGAGGCGGCGCTCTTCTATGCCAGCAACCCGAACGAGTTCAAGCTCGCGGTGAGCGGCATCAAGGGGACGTCGGACCGTACCTTCGAGGAAGAATCGCTCAAGAGCGCGTCCACGTCGGCGGACGACATCGAGCGCTTCGGCCAGTAGTCGCGCCGTGTTCAAGAAGGTCTTGATCGCCAACCGCGGGGAGATCGCCCTGCGGGTCATCCGGGCGTGTCACGAGCTCGATATCGAGACCGTGGCCGTGTACAGCGAGGCGGACCGAGAATGCCTCCACGTGCGGTTCGCCGATGACGATGTGTGCATCGGGCCGCCTCCCAGCCGACTCTCCTATCTTCGCATCCCCAACATCATCGCTGCCGCCGAGCTCACCGGAGCCGACGCCATTCATCCGGGGTACGGCTTCCTGGCGGAGAGCCCGACCTTTGCGCAGACGTGCGAGGCGTCGGGGATCACCTTCATCGGTCCCACCGCCGAGCAGATTCGCCAAATGGGCGACAAGGCGACGGCGCGCGAGCTGGTGGCGAGCCTCGGCATCCCCGTGGTGCCCGGGTCGGACGGGGCCATCGAGGATCCCAAGGAGGCGCTGCGGGTCGCCAAGGGGATCGGGTTCCCGGTGATCGTCAAGGCCTCGGCCGGCGGCGGCGGGAAGGGGATGCGGGTGGCCCAGGACCCCGCCGCCTTCGCCCAGGCGTTCCAGCTCGCCCGCAACGAGGCGCTGGCCGCGTTCGGCTCGGCCGCGGTGTACGTGGAGAAGTTCCTGGAGCGCCCACGGCACATCGAGTTCCAGGTGATGGGCGACCGCCACGGGCGGGTCATGCACCTGTGCGAGCGCGATTGCTCGGTGCAGCGGCGACACCAGAAGTTGATCGAAGTCGCGCCCAGTCCCGTGGTGGATCAGGAGATGCGGGAGAAGATGGGCGAGTGCGCGGTCCGTGTCACACAGGAGATCGGGTACGTGGGTGCCGGCACTGTGGAGTTCCTGCTCGACGAGGACAGGCATTTCTACTTCATGGAGATGAACACGCGCATCCAGGTGGAGCACCCGGTGACGGAGTTGGTCACCAACTTCGATCTGGTGAAGGAACAGATTCGCGTCGCAGCCGGCGAGCCCCTCATGCTGAACCTGTCGGGTAACCGGTTGCGCGGGCACGCCATCGAGTGCCGCGTGAACGCCGAAGACCCGTACCGCAACTTCCAGCCGTCGCCCGGAACGATCACCGCGTACCACCCACCTGGCGGCCCGGGCGTGCGGGTGGATACGCACATCTACGCCGGTTACACGGTGCCACCCTACTACGACTCCCTGTTGGCAAAGCTGATCGTGCACGGCATCACGCGGCAGGAGGCGCTGTCGCGCATGCGGCATGCGCTGGACTCGTTCATCATCGAGGGGGTGACCACGACGATCCCGTTCCTGCGACGCGTGATCGAGCACCCCGATTTCGAGGCCGGAGAGGTCGACACCAAGTTCCTCGAGCGGGAGACCGATCTCTTCAAACCCGCCGCATGAAACTCACCGTGTACTTCACCCCGCTGGGCGTCAAGGCGAACGACATCGCCGGGCGGCCGGTGCTCGTGGTGGACGTGTTGCGCACCACGACCACGATGGTGGCCGCGCTCGCCAACGGCGCGAGGGCGGTCCTGCCCACGGCCACGGCCGAGGAAGCACTGCGCGTTGCTGCGAACCTCGAGCGCGACGCGGTGCTGCTGGCGGGTGAAAAGGGGATGCACGTGATCGACGGGTTCGCGCTGGGGAACTCACCGGGCGAGATGACCGAGGAGACGGTGGGTGACAAGACGCTCGTGATGACGACCACCAACGGCACCGGTGCGGTGGTCGTGGCCGAGCCGGGGCGGCCGGTCCTGATCGGCGCGATCACCAATTTCTCGGCAGTGGTGGAGCGGGCCAAGGCCGTGTATGCCGAGACCGAGGACTTCGTGATCCTCTGCAGCGGGCGCGAGCGTGCCTTCGCGCTGGAGGACGCCTACGTGGCGGGCCGCTTCGCCCAGGCGCTCATTCCAGGGCGGCAGCGGCGCTCGGCCGACCTGAACGACGCCGCGCTCGCCGCCCTCGAGCTGGTGCGCCGCTACGGCGACAAGTGGAAGAACGCGGTGTCTGCCAGCACCGCCGCCAAGCAGCTCCGCGCCAATGGGTTTCGCAGCGATGTCCTGGCCGCGACGGAGGTGGACACGCACAGCGTCGTACCCGAGTACGCCAACCGGCTCGTGACATGACCCTGACGCCGCGGCACAAGCAGGAGCTGCTCGCGATCGTCTCCCTGCTGGTCGGCGTCTTCGTCGGGCTCACCCTGCTTCCCTGGGACATCACCGGTGCCGCCGGGCGCGTCATTGGCCGGTTTCTGTGGATGTCGCTCGGCATGGGGGCGGGCCTCCTGCCGCTGCTCGGCTTCGGCGTGGCGCTGGCCGGCTTCGGACGGCTGCCACGGCTTGATATCGCCCGCGTGGCGGTGCTGCTCGGCGGCCTGGTGCTGCTCATTCCCTTCGCCATCGCGATCGCCACCGGCGCGCGCGGTCCCGGTGACTTCCCGCCCGACTACGAGACGTGGAGCACCGCGCAGCGGCTGACCGGCATCCTGCCCGCGCTGCTCGCGACCGGCCTCGCGAGCGTGATCGGTGCCGCGGGGGCGGTGATCGTCGCGCTGCTCGCGCTCTCGGCGCTCACGATGTTCACGCTGGACTGGCATCCGTTCCGCCGGTTGGTCGCCGGCTGGAGGGCCGGGAGCCGGTGGGTGGGCACGGATGCGGCGTGGGCGGGTGTGCCAGCGCCCGAGCACGACGAGGGCGAAGAGGAAGGGTCGGAGGCCAGGCCCCAGCCGCTCGACTCGGCCGGCGCGATCCTGCGGCGCTTCACCAGGCGGCGCCCGCGTCCCGAAGACGCGGCCGACCAGCTGCCCCCCGTCGCATTGCTGCACCCCGCCTCCACCGAGGCGGCGCAGGACTGGGAGGACGAGATCGAGCGCCAGGGGCAGGTGCTGATCGACACGCTGGCCACGTTCCGCGTGGAGGGGAGCATCGTGGGGCGCACCACGGGTCCCGTGGTCACCCAATACGAGATCGCGCCCGCGCCGGGCGTGAAGGTGGGCCGCATCGCCGCGCTGGCCGACGATCTCGCGCTCGCCATGCGGGCGCAGTCGATCCGCATCGTGGCGCCGATCCCTGGGCGGGGCGCGGTGGGCGTCGAGGTCCCCAACCCCACGGCCCGCATCGTGACGGTGCGCGAGCTGCTGGAGACCGCCGAGTGGGAGGGCTCGCGTGGCGTCCTCCCGATCGCGCTGGGGCGCAACCTGGAGGGGAAGCCGGTGGTGGGCGACCTGGCGCGCATGCCGCACCTGCTCATTGCCGGCGCCACCGGCACCGGCAAGTCGATCTGCATCAACTCGATCATCACCAGCCTGATCTACCGCTACACGCCGCTCGAGCTGCGCATGATCATGCTCGACCCCAAGATGGTCGAGCTCTCCATGTACAACGCGCTGCCCCACCTGCGGCACCCGGTCGTGACCAACAACCGCGAGGCGGCGCAGGCGCTCAAGTGGGTCATGGTGGAGATGGAGCGGCGCTACGAGCTGTTCCATGCGAACGGCGCGCGCCAGATCCAGGACTTCAACCGGTACGTTCGGGAGGGAAGAGAGCTGGTATTGCCGAACGGGAAGGGGGGAGCGGGAAGCGGGAAGGGTGGATTGAGCGACCAGGAGGAGCTGGAGTTCGAGTCGCCGCCCTACGACGAGGGGCCGTTGCCCTACATCATCGTGTTCGTGGACGAGCTGGCCGACCTGATGATGACGGTGCAGGGCGAGGTGGAGAAGCCGCTGGCGATCCTGGCGCAGAAGGCGCGCGCCACGGGGATCCATCTCGTGCTCGCCACGCAGCGTCCCAGCGTGAACGTGATCACCGGGCTTATCAAGGCGAACTTCCCCTGTCGCATCGCGTTCCGGGTCGCCTCCAAGGTGGACAGCCGCACCATCCTCGATCAGAACGGCGCCGAGACACTGCTCGGCAACGGCGACATGCTGTTCCTCCCGCCGGGCAAGAGCGAGCCCGTGCGCGTGCAGGGGTCGTTCGTCTCCACGGGCGAAACCGAGAAGCTCACCAAGTGGTATGCCGAGATCGCCGAGCAGGCCGCGGGCCGGCCCGGCGTCGAGGAGGAGGACATCATCGCCAAGATCGCGGCGATGGAAGAGGCAGAAGAGGGCGCGGGTGTGAGCGGCGCCGCCGCGATCGGCGACCGGGACGCCCTGTTCAAGGAGGCGGCCCAGGTCTGCATCTCCAACCAGCTCGGCTCCACCTCACTGCTGCAACGCAAGCTGCGTATCGGCTACGGCCGCGCCGCCCGCATCATCGATCAGCTGCACGAGGCGGGGATCCTGGGGCCGCCGGACGGGTCCAAGCCGCGTGAGGTGTTGATCGGGATGGGGGAGCTGGACGAGTACACGTAG
>JBDHBX010000021.1:0-50432 GCA_039592335.1 Gemmatimonadota bacterium
GCGATCGCCGAGTGCAAGCGTGCCATCGAGGTGGATCCCACCTTCGGTAATCCCTATAACGATATCGGTGCCTACCTCGTGGAGTTGGGCCGGGAGGACGATGCGATCCCGTGGTTCGAGCGCGCCCTCGAAGCGACGCGCTACGAAGCGCGCTACTTCCCGTTTCTGAACCTGGCGCGGATCCACGAGGGCCGGGGAGCGGTGACGGAGGCGCTCGAGATCCTCACGCGCGCGGCGGAGGCGTGTCCCGATACGCCCGCCGTGCTCAGTGCACTCCGCCGGCTCCAGGCGCGGGTGAACTAGGGCCGACGGCCACCGTGATGGGGATCTCCGTCTTCACCTCGCCGTCCACCGAGATCTCGAAGCGGTACTTCCCGGCCTGCTGAAACGGTACGTCGAACACCAGCACGCAACCCGCCGAGATGTCCAGCACGCCTGCAGGAGGCTCGGCAAACGTCACCGTTCCGTCACCGTTGATGACCTCCGCTCCCTCTTCGCTCAGCAAGCGGATCCGCACTTGGTGCTCTCCGATCTCGGTGCGGCGCCCCTTGAGGTGCAGCACCAGGTGCAGCCGCGGGTGCACCGCCGGGAGTCTGGCGACCCAGATGTGGGAGAAGATGCCCAGCACCGAAAGCTTGCCGAACCGGTCGATGACGGCGTAGTCGCAGGTGACGGCGAGATCGAGATTCATGGGTCATACCTGGTGGCGAAGGTCGCGAGCGTGGTGGTGAGCTCTTCGGCCATCTCGACCGGTGCCGCGCACTGGGTACCGGCGCAGATGTAGGCTCGCGGAGCGGCGCCGTCCACCATGGCGCGGAGGTGTTCGGGCAGGTGGTCGGTCGGTGCGTCGGGGGCGAGTCGCGTAATCACCTTGCGCGGGCGGTAGACGCGGCGTGCCTCCAGGACGAGAGCGGCGGTACGCTCGTCCTCGGCTCCCACGATCGCGACGTGTGTCGCCGGCATCACGGCCCAGTCGATGGCGCGGATCAGCGCAGCGCCGAAGATCGCCAGGTGCTCCGCAGCACCCGCCAGAGCCTCCAGCAGGTCGTCACGATAGGAGCGCCACTCGTCGCGCCCGGTGAGCTCCGCCAGCCGGGACAGCACGATCCCCGCGATGCCGTTGGGAGAAGGCGTGGGCGAGTCCTGGATCGGGGTGATCGGCTGGCTGAGGAATCCTTCTCCGCCGCGCTCACGCGGCGTGTCGAGCAGCGCCCCGTCGTCGCCGCGGTATTCGGTCATGACATGGGCCATGAGCTGCTCGGCGCGGTCGAGCCAGCGCCGCTCGCCGCTCACCTCGTACGCGTCGAGCGCTGCCTGGGCGACGTACACCTGATCCTCCAGGATGCCGGACACGCCGCTGCCGATCGCGTGGCGCATACCGCCGGCCAAGTCAGGTATCGCCGCTTCCCGAAACAGCCGGTCGAGCGTGGCGAGCGCATGCTCATCGAGTTCCGGACGCTCGAGGTGGGCACCCGCCTCGAACATGGCTGACGCCATGAGGGCGCTCCACCCGCTGTAGAGGGTGGTGTCCACGAAGGGGGTGGGACGTGCCGTACGGGCCCGGAGGAGCTTGTCCTTCCCCGAGCGCAGCAGCCCCTCGACCTCGTCCTCGCCGACCTCCAACGCCGTGGCGATCTCCTGCGGCGACTGCTTGAGCCACAACACGTTCTTGCGCGGGTTGTGGCGCATCTCGCCCGCGTCGTCGATGTCGTACCGGCGGGAGAGTACCTCCCACTCCTCGGCGTCGAGCGCGGCTTGCGCCTCGTCGGGCGTCCACGTGAAGTAGTCGCCGTCGTCGTCCGGACCGACGTCGGCATCCTGGGAGGCGTAGTAGCCGCCGTCGGGATCGGACATCACTTCCCGGACCCAGTGCACGGCGCCCTCGATCACCTCTTCGTAGAGCGCCTGCTCCTGCTCGATCGCACCGGTCGTGGCGGCGATTCCCCGAGCCGGCAGCTCGGCCGCGGCGGCGCGTACATAGACCCGCAGCAGCTCCGAGTTGTCGTACGACATTTTCTCGAAGTGCGGCACGATCCAGCGCTGGTCCACGGAGTAGCGGTGGAACCCCCCGCCCAGATGATCGCGGATCCCGCCGCGTGCCATGCCCGTGAGGGTACGCTGCACGATCTCCGCCGCCCACGGCTCTCCCGTGTCGTGCCAGCGCGACAGGAGAAAATCACACGTGCCGGGGTGCGGAAACTTGGGTTGGGTGCCAAACCCGCCGTGGCGGAAGTCGAACGGCTTGGCCATGGCATCGGCCGCGCGACGCAGCAGCTCGGGGGTGAGCTTGCCCGCCTGGAGCAGCGGCCGGCTCGCGTCGAGGTGTTGCATGATGACGTTGGCCTGCTCCTGCACCTTCTCGGGGCTACCGTGAAAAAGCCGGGTGAGCTCGGTGAGCACCGTGCGGAAGCCGGGGCGGCCATACCTCCCATCGGGGGGGAAGTAGGTCCCGCCGTAGAACACCTCGCCCTGGGGAGTGAGGAACGCCGTGAGGGGCCAGCCGCCCTGCGCGGTGAGTGCCTGCACCGCCCGTTGATAGCGTGCGTCCACATCCGGCCGCTCATCACGGTCCACCTTGATGCAGATCCAGTCGCGGTTGAGCAGCTCGGCGAGCGCCGGATCCTCGTATGACTCGTGGTCCATCACGTGGCACCAGTGGCACCACACCGCGCCGATGTCGAGCAGAATGGGCTTGCTCTCCTTCGCGGCCCGCTCGAATGCCTCGGCGCCCCACGGGTACCAATCGACCGGCTGGTCCTTTGCCGAGCGGAGGTAGGCGGACTGCTGGCCAGCCAGGCGTGCGCTCATCGCTGCATCGGTCGAGTCACGGTGCCGAAGGACATTCCGGGGCGATGGGGCAGATCTCACACTTGGGCGAGCGCGCCGTGCAGATCTGCCGGCCATGATGAATCAGGAGGTGGGCGAAAGGTGTCCACTCGCTCTGGGGCACGGCCTCCATCAGGTCCCGCTCGATCTTCTCGGGGTCGCTGCGCGTGGTGAGCCCCAGGCGGTTGCTGATGCGCCGCACGTGCGTGTCCACCACGACGCCGACATCGATCCCGAAGGCGTTGCCCAACACCACGTTCGCCGTCTTGCGCCCCACGCCGGGGAGCGCCGTGAGCTCGTCCATCGAGGCGGGCACGCTTCCCCCGTGACGCTCCTGTAATCCCTGCGCCATACCCAGAATCGATTTCGTCTTCTGTCGAAAGAACCCGGTCGACTTGATCTCCTGCTCGAACACCTCCGGGTCGGCGTTCGCATAGTCCTCGGCGGTCCGATACTTCGTGAACAGATCCTTGGTGACCATGTTCACCCGTGCATCGGTGCACTGGGCGCTGAGGATCGTGGCGACGAGGAGCTGCAGAGGATTGGCGTGCGCGAGAGCGGTGGTGGCTTCCGGGTACCGCTCCCGGAGCTTGCGGATGATCGGACCGATGCGCCGCGAGGCGTCCGCCACGTCGCGGCCGGGCGCGGCTGCCTTGCGGCGGCGGCTCTTGGTGCGCTTCGCCTTCGGCCTCGTCGCTGTCTTCGAAGCTCGCTTCTTCACGCCGCGCTTCCTCGCCACCGCCGTCTCCTTGGCCACCATCCGCCGGCCGTCACTGGGAGAAGGGAAACTACGTGCCGCTCGCGTGCAGCGCGACGTGCGCGAGGTGCAGCATCTCGCCCGTGCTCACGATGGATCTGAGCCCGGCGGCATCCCCGCCGTCGATTACGGGGGCAAACGGCGGCGTGCGTGCCTCGGCGCGGGCCGCCGCAAAGTCGCGTGGAACCGCGACCACGGTGATCTCGCTGAACCCCGGTCGATCGGCGCGGAGTCCCAGTACGGCGAGCACGGCGATCTCGCGATGGTCCGGTGCCGCAACGATGAACAGACCGTCCAGCGGCTCGTGGGACTCGTCGGGCGCTACCTGTGCCCAGCACCAGCGCTCGGGGAGCTGGAGGTAACAGGCTCCGTTCGGTACCGACGGCGGATCCTCGAGCTCGGCCACCAGGGCCGCCTCGAGCGCCTCGCGCGGCAGCGATACGCTGTGCTGCCCGGAGTCCCAGTACCGGTAGGCCGCGTACAGGGTGTTGAGGTATTCCTCCGCCGCTTCCGGGTGCTCTTCCACGAGTTGCGGGGCTTCCACATCCAGCAGCATGCGCTGCACCGAGGAGAGGCTTGCGAACTGACCCCGGTCGGCGGTGTTCTTGGCGGAAGCCAGCGACTCCTCGCGTATCGCGGGAAATCGCAGCTCGGCCAGCTCGGCGAGCGCGTAAACGAAGGGATCGATGCGGCTCACTGTTGCTTTGGCAAGAAGCCGTCCAGCACTTGCACGAACTCCTCGAAATCCTCCACGTACGGCACGTGGCCCGAGTCCTCGAACACCTCGAGTGAGGCCCCCAGGCAACCGGCCACCTGCTCGGCCGTCTCGAGCGGGATCGGGTCGTGGCGCCCGTGGATCACCAACGAGGGAATCGAGAGCTCGCACAGCTCGGTGAGCTCGTTGCGCAGGTCTGCCTGGGACACGCTCTCCCACACGGCCTGCTGCGTGCGCCCGGCGACGCGAAACGGGGTGAGGTCGCTCGCCTGCTGCGGGTCCCGGAAGTACCCGGCGACCGAGAGCTCGAACGCCCGCTGGCGATAGGCGTCCGGGTCCTGTTCCCGCAGCCCCGACTCCCTGAGGGCATCACGCTGCCCCGCAACCTGCGGATGCGCCATGCGCTCCGCGAAGCGACGCTCGAACTCCGCGCGGTGCTCCGGGTTCAGCGGGGCCGGCGAGACCAGCGCGAGCCGACCCACCCGCTCGGGACGGGTCGCCGCATAGAGCAACGCCAGGAGCCCTCCCCACGAGTAGCCCAGCAGCGTGGCCGGAGCGATGTTCCACAGCTCGATCAGCGCGTCGAGGTCGTCCACATGCTCGCGCCATCCCACGGGTACGTCACGTGCCACCGGAGAGCGCCCCCCTCCTCGCTGGTCGTAGTAGCGCAGCCGCCGGCCAGTGGCCAGTGCATCGAAGTGGGGCAGGAGATAGTCGTGGTGCGCACCGGGGCCGCCGTGCAAAACGACGACGTCCGGACCCTCACCGATGGTCCGGACGTGAAGCTGTACGCCGTTGACCGAAACCGTTCCGTCCGTCGCGGTCATCTCACCTGGATCGGGGCTCACAGCAGCACGGCCAGCGCGTCGGCCACCTCCGTCACGGCCTGTTGTTCCGCCTCGGAGAACGGGTCGCGCGTATCACTATCGATGTCGATCTGCCCGAGGATCTCGTCGTGCCGGCGGATCAGCACGACGAGCTCCGACTTCGTCTCCGTACTGCAAGCCAGGTAGCCCTCCGCCTGGGAGACGTCGGGGATGTTCAGGTCCCTCCGCTCGGCGACGGCCTTGCCGCACAACCCCTCCCCGACGGGGATCTCGGTGTGCTCCGTGGGCCGGCCGTCGAGTGCCTCCAGCACCAGCGTGTCGCCACGCAGCATGTACATGTACACGCCGGTGTACGGCGAGCCGGCGGCGCGAATCTTCGTCGCCGCCAGCTCCAACAGCTCCTGCCGCGAGGCGTCACGACAGAACGCCCCCTGCAGCGCCCGGACGACGGGCTCGGGATTGAGGACGGTCTCCGGCACTATTGCAGTGTGGCAGTCGTCTCCATCCGCTCGCCGTCGCGGAGGAAGATGATCGTCACGACGTCGCCCGCTTTGTGGGCGACCAGCGCCCGCTGCAGTCCCATGAGGTCCTTTACCTCGTGCTCACCGACCTGCACGATGATGTCGCCGGCCTGGAGCCCCGCCTCGTCGGCCGCGCTCTCGGAGCGCACCCCGGTGAGCCGCACGCCGCCCGGCGAATCCGTCATGTCGGGGATGGTGCCCAGGGACGCGCGCCGACCGGCCTGCTCGGGTGGCTTGGGCTTGGGTACTTCGACGTAGGTGAGGTCGTCGCGCCGCCGGGCCAGGGCCCAGGTGAGATCGGAGGCGAAGGCCGCGATCTTCGCGACGCCCTCGACGTTGATCTTGTCCCAGTCGTCGGTGGTGCGGTGATAGTCCTCGTGCACGTTGGTGAACAGGTGCACGACCGGAATCTTGTGCGCGTAGAACGAGGAGTGGTCACTGCGGCCCCACGGGTCATCCTGGCTGCTCAGCACGAACTGGTAGTCCTGGTTCAGCGAGTCGATGATCCCCGGCAGCTCGGGCGCCGAGCCCACGCCGATCACGATCAGGCTGTCCTGCCGCAGCCGTCCGACCATGTCCATGTTGACCATGGCGTACGTCCGCTCGTTGGGGCGGACCGGATGGGCCGCATAGTGCTGGGAGCCGATCGTCCCGAGCTCTTCGGCGGTAAAGGCCACGAACACGATGGTGCGTTGCTCGGGGCCGAGCCGGGGGCTCAGCATGCGGGCCGCCTCGAGCAGGGCGGCCGTGCCGGACCCGTTGTCGTCGGCGCCGTTGTGCACCACCTCGACACTGTCGGGATCGAGGCTGAAGCCGCCACCGAAGCCCAAGTGATCGTAGTGGGCGCCAATCACGACCACCTCATCGGCGAGGCGGCCGCGGCCTTCCAGCACGCCGACGACGTTCTTGACCATCGAACCGCCCAGGTTGGTGTGCGCCACGCCGGGTGCGGTGGGGCTGATCTCGAAGACCTGGTAGTAGCCGTCGTTGCCGGCGGGGTCGAGGCCGCACTCCTGGAAGATGCGGGCGATGTACGTCGCTGCCGCGTCCAGGCCGGCGGTGCCCACGCCGCGCCCATCCAGGCTGTCGGCGGCGAGGTACTGCAGGTCGGCCGTCACTCGGGCGGCGGCCGCCTCCCTCGAGGCCATCTGGGCTTCGGTCTCGCTGGCGGTGGCCGCCAGAATGGCGAGGGCGCCCAGGGCGCCCGCCGCGGCTCTGATGATCAACATCGTAAGACCACTCCCTACTTATCTTAGGTGACTTGAGGACCCGAAACTTAACAGGATGGCAGCCGTGCCCCCACGCCTGTTGACCGCCCTCGGGGTTCCGCTCACTTGGGCGGTGTACGCCGCGAGCCTGAGGAACATGGTGCGCGCGTGATCGTCGGATACGTCGCGGGAAAGGGCCCGCTACACGAGGCGCACCCGTTCACCGGTCTCGTGCTCGCGGGGACGGTCGTGATCCTCGCCGTCGCGCTGCCGGCACCCCAGGGCCCGGCGGCGCTAGCCGTGGCGCTCACGGCGCTCGCGCTGCTGGCCGGGCTGCCCCGCGTGCTGCTCACGGCGCTGAGCTTCTCGATGCCCGTCTGGTTCTTCCTGGGGGTGATTCACGGCGTGATCGGCGATGCGCCGCTACGGGCGCTCACGGTGGGAGCGCAGATCGCGGCCATACTGATTGCCTTCCTGCTGGTGCTTGCCACCGTGCACCCGGCTCGGTTGGTGGACGCACTGCTGCAGCGGGGGGTGCCGTTCTCGCTGGCGTATCTCCTCGCGGGCGCGCTGCAGGCCGTGCCCAGGCTGCGACGCCAGGCGGCGGACATCGTGAATGCACAGCGCTGCCGCGGCCTGCGGGTGCGGGGCTCTGTGTGGCGCCGGGTGCGTGCCATTGTACCCCTGGCGATTCCACTCGTGCTGGGGGTGCTCGGTGAGGTGGACGAGCGGGCGATGACGCTGGACGCGCGCGGGGTGGCGGCGCCCGCGCACCGTACGGCGCTGAAGCCCCCGCCCGACTCGATTCCCCAGCGCATCGTGCGCTGGCTGCTCACCGCCGCGGCCGCGGCGCTGATCGTGTGGCGGATCGCCGGATGAGCGTGCGGCTAGGTGGGGTGTCGTTCCGCTACCCCGGCAGCGACACGGATGCCCTGCACGAGGTGAGCGTGGCGCTCCGGCCCGGCGAGGTCACGTTGGTGACCGGCCGGCTGGGAGCGGGATGCAGCACCCTGTTGCTGGTCATGGCCGGGCTCGCCCCGCAGGCCACCAATGGGACGCGCACGGGCGAGGTCACCACGCTCGATCGGGACCCCGCCACGCGGGACGGCCGCAAGGTGCTGGCGGGCCGGGTGGGCCTGCTGCTTCCCACGCCGTGGACCCAGCTCTCGGGGATGTCGTTCACGGTCGAGGAGGAGGTGGCGTTCGGGCCCGCCAACCTGGGGTGGAGGCGGCCGCGGATCGCCGAGACGGTGGAGTGGGCCATGGAGCGCTTCGAGGTCGCGCACCTCGCGCGGCGCGATCCCCGCACGCTGTCGGGCGGGGAGCTGCAGTGCGTGATGTTCGCCGGCGTCCTGGCCATGGAGCCGGAGGTGCTCCTGCTGGACGAGCCGGCACTGGAGCTGGATCCGGCCGGCGCGGCGAGCATGTACGAGATGCTTCCCTCCCTGGCGGAGGAGCGCACCGTGGTACTGGCCTCGACCGACCTGGATCGCGCGGTGGCGGTGGCACATCGCGCGTTGCTGCTGGATCGGGGGAGTCTGGTGGCCGACGGGCCGGCGGGCGAGGTGCTCGGGAGTGACGGAGCCGTGGCGACCGGCTGCAGCACGACGATCGCGGAGATCGCACGGGCGGTGGGTCTCACGCCGGGCTACCCGCTCACCGTGGCGGACGCGGTGCAGAGGATGAGGCGGTGAGCGCGCTCAGACTCGAGGAGGTGTGGTTCGGCTATGACGACACGCCGGTGCTCAAGGGCGTCTCGCTGGAGATCGCGGGGGGCGAGGCCGTGGCGCTGGTGGGCCGAAATGGAGCGGGCAAGACGACCCTCACGAAGTTGGTGGTCGCGCTGCTCCAGCCGCGAAGCGGTATGGTGCGGACGGGTGGTCGGATCACGGAAGGGAAAGCACCCGAGGATGTGGCGCGTCTCGTGGCGTACGTGTTCCAGCATCCCGACCAGCAGCTGTTTGCCCGCACCGTCTGGTCGGAGGTGGCGTTCGGGCCACAGCAGCAGGGGCTGAGCCGGGACGAGACGCGTGGCATCGTGGGTGACGCCCTCGAGCAGGTGGGCCTCGAGGCGCATGCCGAAGTGCACCCTTACGTTCTCCCCGCAGCGCAGCGCAAGCTGGTCACGCTCGCAGCGGCCATCGCGCAGCGGCCCCGCGTGCTCGTGCTGGATGAGCCCACGCAGGGACTCGACCACGCCGGGGTGGATCGCGTGGCCGGTATCATCGGAAGTCTGACCGGGGACGATGTGGCGGTTTTGGCCGTCACGCACGACCTCGCCTTCGTGGCGGAAGCCCTGGAGCGTGCGATCGTGCTGGAGGACGGGCGCGTGGCCTACGACGGCGCGTCGCGCGAGCTGATGCTGGACGAGCGCAAGGCGCACGAGTTGGGGCTGGAGGTGCCACCGGCGGCGGCGCTCAGTGCGGCGCTGGACCTGACGGGGAGGCCCGTCAAGGTGCGCGACGTGGTGGAGGTGCTGCGGGTCGGAGGGTAAGACGGCGCAGCTTGAACGGGGTCCTACCTCCGCGAACCGACACTCGCCAATGGCTCCCGTGAGCGGCCGGTCTGCGGAAACGGTAAGGCCGACCACCGCAATTAGGGCTTGCTGCCGGTCAGTGCTCGCGAGGTCGCTCCGGCAGGACCCCGGCCTCGCTGAGCCCGTGTCTCGCCTTCCACCTCCCCTCTGGCGGTTCCTACCGCGGCGTGAAGTCCGTCCTTTGCGTCACCCGCCGTGCGAACGCCGCCAGCAGCCGTGCCGCCCGCTCCAGATCCTGCACGTCCACCATCTCGCACGGACTGTGCATGTAGCGGTTGGCTACCGACACCAGCCCCGTGGGAATCCCCCGCTGCGCGGTGTAGATCGAATCAGCGTCGGTCCCCGTGTCGCGCGGCGCCGCCTGGATCGCGTACGGGATCTTCTCTTTCTCCGCCGTCTCGACCAGCATCTCGAAGACCACCGGGTTCACCGCGGAGCCGCGCGAGAGCACCGGGCCGCCTCCCAGCTTGAAGTCGCCGTGCTCCTTCTTCTCCACGTTGGGATGGTCGGTCGCGTGGGTCACATCCACCACGATCGCTACCCTGGGGTCCAGTTCCGCCGCGCTGGTGCGGGCGCCCCCGCCGGTCCATGCGATCTCCTCCTGCGCGGTGGCCACGGCGTATACGCCCGCCTTCGGCTTGCGCGTCGCCAGCCGGCGCAGCGCCTCCAACACGACGAAGGCGCCGATCCGGTTGTCGATGCTGCGGGACACGAGCTTGCCGTTGGGGAGCTCCATGGTCGGCGCCGCCAGCACGGCCGCGTCGCCCACGAGCACCCGCTTCAGGGCATCCGTCTTGCTCTTGGCTCCGATGTCGATCCACAGATCCTTGATCTTGGTGGCGCTGTTCTTGTCGTCGCCGTCGATCAGGTGGACCGCCTTCTTGCCGATGACCCCATCCACGAGCCCCTTCTTCGCGGCGATCACCACGCGCTGGCCCACCAGCACTTGGTTGTCCCACCCGCCGATGGTCGAGAAGTAGAGGAACCCGTCGTCGTCCACGTGGACGATCATGAGGCCGATCTCGTCGATGTGACCGGCGAACATGATGCGGAGAGTGGCTTCGGGATTGACCGCCGCGATCGAATTGCCCGACACGTCGGCCTGGACGTCGTCGGCGAACCGCCGCGCCTCCTTGCGCCACAGGCTGGCTGGAGCGGTCTCGAAACCGGAGGGCCCCGGGGAATCGAGCAGCTGCTTGAGGAACTTGAGAGAAGACGCTTTCATCACGTCATTTGGCCTGTGCCAGCGCTCCCAGGGTCGCCTTCAACAAATGATAGAACCGGCCGACGGAGTCGATGTGTACGCGCTCGTCGGGCGAGTGCGGGAACTCGATCTGCGGGCCGACCGAGATCATGTCCATGCCCGGGACCTTCTCGCCGATGATCCCGCACTCGAGCCCCGCGTGGATCGCCTTGATCTCCGGCTCGCTTCCCAGCTGCTCGACGTGCTGCGCCTTCAGGGCCTTGAGCAGGGGCGACTCCAGGTTGGGCTTCCATCCGGGGTATCCGTTGCCCTCCTCGACGGCGGCTCCCGCCTGATAGCCCATGGCGCGAATGCGCTGCCGCAGCGCCGTGAGCGCCGATGCCACCGAAGAGCGACTACTCATCCCGATTGCCAGCGTGCCGTCCTGCACCGCGACGGTTGCGAGATTGGTGCTGGTCTCGACCAGGTCGGGGATGTCGTAGCTCATTGCCAGCACGCCGTGGGGCAGGGCATTGAGCAGCTGCAGCACGTTCCCGGTGGTGGCGCGGTTCCACACCTCCTCGGGCAGGTCGGTGTCTACTACCTCGAGCGCCATATCGGGATCGGCCGGGGCGAACTCCTCCTTGATGGCCATGAACTCGCGGCTCAGCTTGCGGGCGAGCGTGATCTTCTTGCTCTTGGCGACCACGACGGTCGCCGTCGCCTCGCGCGGGATGGCGTTGTGCTTGTTCCCACCCTCGATGGAGGCGAGCCGCAGCGGTGCCTCGAGCGACACCGCGTACAGGGCACGCGCCAGCAGCTTCACCGCGTTGCCACGCTGCAAGTGGACGTCCACGCCCGAGTGACCGCCCTTCAGTCCCCGGAGCGTGACGGTGACGCCGACGCCGGTTGCCGTGCCGGTCCGGAGCGGTACCGTGAGCGTGCTGTCGGCGCCGCCGGCACAGCCGACGTAGAGGGCCCCCTCTTCCTCGGAGTCGAGGTTCAGCAGCCGACGGCCCTTGAGCATGTCCCCGCTCAGTGCTGCCGCGCCGGTCAGCCCGGTCTCCTCGTCCACGGTGAACAGCAACTCTAGCGGGCCGTGCGCCACGTCCTTCGCCTCCAGCATGGCGAGCATCGCGGCCACCCCGATGCCGTTGTCGGAGCCGAGGGTCGTGCCCGATGCCGTCAGGTACTCGCCGTCCCGCTCCGGCTTGAGCACGTCCTTGGAGAAGTCGTGGGCCACATCGGAGTTCTTCTCGTTCACCATGTCCAGGTGGCTCTGGAGAATGGTGACCGCTGCCTTCTCATTCCCCTTGGTGGCCGGCTTGCGCACCACCACGTTGCCGGCGTCGTCGGTCTGGTACTTCAGGCCACTCCGCTCGGCGACGCTGATCACGTACTGCCGGATCTTCTCCTCTTCCTTGGAGCCGCGGGGAATGGTCAGGATCTGGTCGAAATGCCCCCACAGGGCTGTGGGTTCCAGTGTCGATACGAAGGTCATGTCCGCTCCTCCCGTGAGGCCAGAAACGTACTGCCCGGTTCGCCGGCGCACGAGCCTCCGGGAGTGCGGGCAGGCGAGCCCGGGCCTGTCGGTTTGACAGCGCTCCGTAATGGACACTACAATGCGCGAGGTTTTTCCCCTTATCCCGAGAACGCATATGGCAGATCAAAAGTCGTTCACACCCTTCGTCCCGGCGACCACGAGCATGGCCGAGCTGACGGCCAAGGCGCTCATCCTCGGCGTGATCATGGCGGTCGTCCTCGGTGCCGCCAACGCCTACGTTGGGATGACTGCGGGACTCACGGTGGCCGCCACGTTTCCGGCGGCCGTCGTCGCGATGGCCGTGCTACGAGGCTTCGGGGGCACGGTGCTCGAGGAGAACATCGCCCGGACCACGGCGTCGGTCGGTGAGGCGCTGGTCGCCGGGGCCATCTTCACCATTCCCGCGTTCGTGTTGAGCGGGGCATGGGACGAGCTGCGCTACATCCCGAGCACGGCGATCATGCTGATCGGTGGCGTGCTGGGCGTGCTGTTCGTGATCGTGCTGCGGCGCACGCTGGTGGTGGAGGCCGACCTGCCGTTCCCCGAGGCGGTGGCCGCCTCGGAGATCGTGAAGGCAGGGCAAGGCGGCCAGACCGGCGCGATGTTCCTGTTCGCCGCGATGGGTATGGCAGGGTTCTGGGAGCTGCTCAAGAACTCGCGCGGCATCAACCTCGTCATGGACCACACCAGCCGGTTCTTCTCGTTCGGCAGGTCCAGCATCGAGATCGTGGGACAGCGGTTCGAGTACACCGGCGGGGCGCTGGCCTTCTCGCCTAACGCGTCGCCCATGCTGATGGGCGTCGGCTACATCGTTGGGACGCGCATTTCCAACGTGCTGTTCAGCGGTGCCGTCATGGGCTGGCTGGTGCTGGTTCCGCTGGCCCTGTTCCTGAATCCCGGGTTGGGCGCGGGCGTCGCGGAGGGTCAGGCCTGGACCGATGTGGCCATGGACGTCTGGTCGAACCAGGTCCGCCCGCTGGCGGTGGGCGCGATGATCGTGGCGGCGTTCTACACGCTGTACAACCTGCGGGGGTCGCTGGTCGCTGGCATCGGCAAGGCGCTCAAGAACATCGGGCTGGCCGGCGGGGACGGCTCCGACGATCGCACCGAGATCGACCTGCCCCTGAAGCGGATCTTCGTGGCCATCGGCGGTGCGGCGATCGCGACCTTCTTCCTCTATTACTACTTCGCGCAGTCGCTCAAGGGCGCGGTGGTGCTGACGCTCGTGATGGTGGTGCTGGGATTCCTGTTCGCCGCCGTCGCGGGCTACCTGGTGGCGCTCATCGGCAGCTCCAACAACCCGATCTCCGGACTCACGCTGAGCGCGCTGTTGATCGCGGCCGTCCTGATGGTTGCCCTGGGCGTGACCAGCGTGCAGGGTGTGGCGGGTGTGCTCGGGGTGGCTGGAGTGGTGTGCTGCACGGCGGGTATCGCCGGCGACATGATGCAAGACCTGAAGGTGGGGCACATCCTGGGCGGCACGCCGTGGCGCATGGAGATCGGTGAGATCATCGGCGTGATCTTCGCCGCCATGGTGCTGGCGCTGCCGCTGATGGCGCTGCACCGCGTGTACACGATCGGCTCGGCGGACCTGCCGGCGCCGCAAGCGGGCCTCATGGCGTTGATGGCGAACGGCATCGTGGCAGGCGAGATGGCGTGGCCGCTCGTGATCGCCGGGATGTTCCTGGCGCTGGGATTGATCCTGATCAAGGCGCCGGCGCCGATGCTCGTGGCGGTGGGGATGTACCTGCCGTTCTACTCCACCGCGGCGATCTTCGTGGGCGGGCTCATCAAGTGGATGTTCGACCAGAACGTGAAGCGGTCGGGTGCCAGCGCCGAGCAGAAGCAGCGGGCCGAGAACACCGGTGTGTTGCTCTCCTCGGGCTTCATCGCCGGGGAGTCGTTGATGGCGGTGGTCATCGCGCTGCTGGTCATTGGCGGCGACTTCGCGCCGTGGCTGCTGGGATTCCAGCGGCTCACTGCGGGCCTGTCGCCCAGCTTCTGGGCGAGCCTGATCATCTTCCCGGTGGTGATCTACCTGCTAGCGTTCCACACGGTCAAGCGGGCCCAGGAATAGAGCCCGGCGGCAATTGCCGATCGGAGACCGCCTCCCAAGTGGGAGGCGGTTTTCGTTTCGGCGCTCCGGTGCCATGTTCCTGTTGTCATGAAACCACTGCGCAGAGAGGACCTCGAACAGGTCAACCTGCTGGACATCGCCCCGGTGCGGCTCACCGAATCGGAGGAGGTGAAGGGGCGGCTCGTGATCATCCGCCCCAAGCCGACACGCCGCGGCGTCACTGCCATCCTGTATTGGCTGCAGTACTGGATGGCCGTGCCGCGCATCCGGGTCGACGATCGTGGGGCTTTCGTGTGGCGGCACCTGGACGGCAAACGCACGGTCGGCGAGATTGCCGAGCTCGCGCGGGAGACGTTCGGCGAGAGCATCGAGCCGGCGGAGGAGCGTGTGGGGCGCTGCGTGCTGATGTTCCGCCGTGAGGACCTCGTGGCCTACCCGGGTGTCGATCCGGAAGCGGAGTCGGGTTAAGCCGCCTCCTCGCCCTCCTCCCTGACATACCACCTGAAGAACAGCACTGAAGCGGTCCCGAAGATGATGAGCCCGCCCACCAACTTCATGATGAGCCCCGCCAGCTGCTGATCCTCCCGAGCCGAGATTCCCCCCATGGGCGGCGCCAGCTCATACACCGCGTAGATCGGGTAGTCCGCGAACGTCAGGAACGCCGCGGGTACCGTGGGAATGAACACGTTGAGCAGCAGGAATAGGATGCGGCCCGGGTAGGAGAGGGGGTGGAGCTCGGGGAGCGGTCCCAACACCTGCCACCAGAACACGAGTCCCGCGAAAAGCCAGGCGGCGTCGATCGCGAACGAGCCCGCCTGTGATGTCTTGAGGGTGTCCACCACGGCGGGGAGGTGGGTCGCGAGCAGCACCACGTTGAACACCACGAACGCGATGAGCGGTCTGCTCAGGAAGCGCAGAGCGCGATTCGCCCACGCGTGCCGGAACGTCGTGCGCAGCAGCCACTGGGGGGTGCCATGGAGCAAGAGGGGCGGCGCCACCATGGTGAACAGCAGGTACTGCACCATGTGCACGCTCACCAGGTAGCCCGCACCGAGTGGACCCAGCGGCCAGTCCGACGCCACCCAGAGGGCCAGCACGCCGAGTAGGTACGAGCTGATCTGTCCCCGCTCGGCGGGCGGCTCTTGTCCGGCGGGTGCGAGTCTGGTGAGCGCGAAGGCATATCCGCCCAGGAGCAGCATCGCGAGGATCCACACTCCCGGGTAGGCCTGCCAGGTCCACTCCCACGGTGTCCCCTGGGCGGAGCACCACCAGGTCATCGCTCGGGGCCACCCTCCAGACGCTGCACCACGTCGGTGTACGTGAGCACCGGCACTGCGAACCGGACCGTGCCGCCGCGCGCGAACACGAGCGCCACAGGGACCGTCTGCCCGACCTCCAGCGGTGCGCTCAACTCGGTGAGCATGACGTGGTAGCCGCCCGGTGCGAGTCGCGCGGTGCCACCGGCCGGGATCGGCAACGCCGGCACGTGCTGCATGCGGGTCAATCCGTCTTCCGTGACTACGTCGTGCAGCTCGGCCTTGCCGTCGACGATCCGTATGGCGAGCAGCGTATCGTCGGCCGTAGCGCCGTTCACGACGGTGAAATAGAGCGACGCGACATCTGGCGCGGCCGAGGCCGGCGCGTAGGCGTCATAGATCGAGAGGTCGCCGGCCGTTGCGACGGGGGTGCGTTGTGCGCCGTCGGTGCACGCCGTCGACGTGAGCGCCGCGAGCAGCAGGGTCGCGCAGATCGCGCGTGTCACCGCTCCCCCCAGTTCAGCCGCGCCAGGAGCGGCAGGTCGTGGGCCCAGTCGGTTTGGCGGGTGCCGGACGGGTAGATCACGTGCGCAAGGTTGTCGGTGGTGAAGGCGATCACCTGCGCCGCGTGACCCATCAGATAATCGGTCTCGCCGCTTCCCTGCTTCACCGCCGGGGGCAGCCGGAAGGAGAGCTGGATCGCACCCACTTCGTCCGGCGGGCCGATCAGACCCACGAACGAACGGTCGAAGTTGTCGAGCCACTGCCGCAGCCGCTCCGCCGTGTCGCGCTCAGGATCGACCGTCACCATGATCACCTTCACGCGGCTCGAGATCTGGGGCGGCAGCGTGTGCAGGACCGCGGCGATGTTCGCCATATGGACGGGGCAGATATCCGGGCAGTGGGTGTACCCGAAGAACAGCAGGGCGACGTACCCCTCGGTCTCGCGCACGAAGGCGAACGACGCGCCTTCGGTATCGGTGAGGGTGAAATCGGTCTTGGGAAGCGGGTCGGGAAATACCACGCCACGCAGCTCGCCCGGTCGGGGCGCGTCGCCACGGCACGCCATGGCGCCCAGCGTGGCAAGGACGGTCAGCGTTGTGAGGAGAGGGACAGACACGAGCCACCACCCATCCGTTGATCGGCGAACACGCGAACGGGGCCGAGGGAATCTAACCCCCGGCCCCGTTCTCGTCTCCTGCAGCAGTACGGTTCGCCGCTAATAGGTCGCCCAGTTGTCGATCCAGGCGTTCGGCACGGGAACGAATCCCGTGAGGGACTCCAACGTGCGGCTCACTTCGCAGGAGTTGTACCTGATGTTCAGGGTCGCGCCGCTCATGGTGAGATCCGGATTCTCGGGGTTCAGGCCCAGCAGGCGGTTGAGTCCCTCGATCACGATACCGTGCACGGTGGTGTTGTCGGCCTCGGCGTCGAACTCATCGCCCACCAGGATGATCCCGTCCCAGGTGAAGTTGGACCCTCCGGTGTCCAGCTCGCCCTCCACCATCAGCAGGCCAGTACCGCTGAAGTCGCTGAGACCGTAGTTGCCCCCAGGATCCATATCGATGAAGTAGGACGCATAGGTGGTGTCGCCATCGATGGCCGCCGGGTGGTCGGCCACGAACTCGCCGTTGACGACGGCCTGCCAGTCGATGCCGAGCTCTGCGAGGATGTCAGTCGAGCTGCCCGAGAGGTTAAGGGCGGGGGAGCCGCTTGCGCTCCCCGGTGCGTCGGAGCCCGATGGCCCCCGGAAGCCTCCGATCACATCCGCGCTGCACTCGTCGGATCCGTTGACCACGACGGTCATCGTGCCGCAGCAGTCGATGGGATCGACCGACACGAAGGTGGCGACCCGCCGGATGCTGCCGGACTGCCACCTGGTGAGCTGGGCCACGGTGCGCTCCGCCTGCGGATCCTCGCCCTGAGTGGGCTCGATCAGGCGTCCGGTGGAGCGCAGCGCGTACGTCCAGTTGTCCAGCGAGTCGAGCGGCCTGCGGGCCACGTGGGCCACGACGTCGGCGTAGCCGCCCACGCCGTTGATCCGCAGTGAGTCGCCGTCGAGGGGTCGGACGCCCAGCGAGTCGTAGTAGTGCATGTAGCGCTGCAGGCCGCTCTGCGCGAGGGCGAAGGCATCGACGTAGTCGCCGCTGCTTTCCGCTAGGCGGCGGTCCACGGAGGCCCGTACGAACACGCCCGAGAGCATGATCGTCACCAGGGCGATGACGAAGAGCGTGGCCGGCAGGGCGAATCCGCGCTCACCAGAGTCTCGCGACATGGTCATCCGTCCTTGTTGAGAAACGGCACCCGCGTGACCAGCTCGAACGTCTCGGGCTCCGTCTTCCCCTGCGGCGCCTGCTCGGACGCCCCGATGAGCCGCAGCTCGAGGCCCCGTACGTCGTCCAGGTCGGCCGGCGGGCTCGCCTGGAGGGTGAAGCTGGTCCCCACCAGGAAGGCGAATCCGGCCGCCGAGTCGAACGGGGCCGCCAGCTCCTCCGCCGCCGCGCTTCCCGCCTGACGCCATAGCCCGATACGCCCGGGGAGCTCTGTGGAGGGTGCGAACCGGTAGGTCAGGGTGTGGTACAGCGCGAAGACCCTCCCGGGCGGCGGCTGGTCGGCGGCGGTGAATCCGTTCATCCTGATCAGCATCCCGCCCGGGACCACGCGCACGCTGTCGGCGCTGCACGGTGCCGTGTCGCTGCCGGCGGTGATGGAAATCCCGTTCACCGCCAGGTAGCCGCCGGTGGGCTGCTGCCACGCCACGCCCTCGGCGACCGCTGCGGCGTAGGCCAGGGAGTCGGGTGGCAGCAGCGCCCCAATCGTCCTAGAGCCAACAATCCCGCAGGTGATCCCGAGGGCGTAGGGCACGCGCACCCGCACGCTGTCCGGCGCCGCGGCGAGGAGCCCGCCGTCCCCGGTCATGCGCAGGTCCACCATGATGGTGTTGATCGCTGCGCGGGCGGTCTGGCGGGCGCTCACCATCGCGTCCTGCCGGCTGACGAAGCGCGAATCACTGATCAGCATCTGCACCAGCGCAACGCCCAGCACCGACATGACCAGGGTGCCGACGAGCAGCTCGACCAGGGTGAAGCCGCGGGCGTTCAACTGACGTTCAGCACGGAGGCTGTCCGCGGCCGGGTTCGGTCGATGACCACGGTGTCCGGCCTGAGGGTCACCGGGTCGGTCGGCACGATCACGACCGTCACGCGCTTGTATCGCGCCGAGACGTCTGCCACGGTCACGCATCGGTCATAGCTCAGCGATCCGCTCAGCTGGCTCGAGCATCCCACCGCCGATCCCAGGCTGTCCCAAGGGAGTCCGTGGATCCACGCGGCCGCACTGGTGGCTGCAGCGCTGCGGTAGCCCGCCACTGCCGATTGTCGGGTGTTGCGGGCCACCTGGAACATGAGCCCGGCGAGCGCGATCAGCACGGTGGCGAGGAGGACCAGCGCCATCACCACCTCGATGAGCGAGGCGCCTTCCTCACCGCGGTGGAGCGCTCCCGTCCCCGGTGCCACTATCCGCCTCCGAAGGACAGGATTCGCACCTGCCCGGCTCGAGTGATGCGGACCTGTCGCTCGTAGTCGCCGATGCCCAGGGTGATCGTTACCGTCTCTGTGGCTGCGCCGGTGGGGAACACCTCCACCGACGACGATGTTGGCTCCAGCTTCTCGAGGTTGAAGTCGCTGTCGTCGCCCAGGAAGCGCTCCCGGTAGACGGTCGTGTCCGCCCGGTCACGAATGAGATACATCTTGAGGGACGCATTGAAGATGATCGCCACGGGCACCCGCTGCCGCGCCGCGATCATCTGCGCGTACTGCAGGTCGGCCGAGACGATCCCTGTGGCCCGACGCACCCTCTCGTGGTCTAACGCGGGCACCATGCTCCAGGCCCCTACGGTCGAGATGAGCCCCAGCATGATGAGGACCAGCATGATCTCGACGAGGGTGAAGCCGGCTCGGCGCGCCAGTGCGGTGCGTGCAGTCATCAGCTCCTTCCACGGCTGCGGGGACCGGTGCCCCAGGGGTCCGGCTCGCGAAGATAACCCGTTGCAGCGGTGTCGGTTAGAGGCTGCCCTCCCAGCAGGGGGCGATCTCCCACGTTTGCCAAGCTGCGGCGGGAGACACAATCCGTCCGTGACCCCGCCCACATCGTGCCACGGGGAGTCTCCGTACCATTGTTCCGTGCCGTCGGCAACGTGTACGGCATGATCCGTGCCGTGGGGCGGCCGTGAGGAACGAGTGACGGCGGGTGTGGCTCCGCCGGGTCTGCGCCCTCCCCGGCAAGCGTAATGCTATGTTATATAATGACTTAGTGAGCCAACCCACGCTCCGTCAGGACGCCCCCAGCCACTTGCGCGGAGCCCAGAAGCGGCTAACGTAGCGAGTTGCGGTCACTTCCCATTCGAGGAGCCATGGCGCAACCCGGCAACACGAGCCTGCGCTGTCAGCTGGGCTGGACCCTCGTCGAGATGATTCTAGTGCTGATGATCTTCGGCACCCTGTTGGCGATCGTGCAGCCCTCCCTCAGAGGCTGGATCGACCAGGCCAAGCTGGCCCGGGCCATCACCGACATCGAGGCCATTCAGGCCGATCTCGCAGGGTGGGAGTACCTCGACGGTGAGCTGCCGGAGACCCTCGCGGAGATCGACCGCGGCAGCACGCTCGACCCGTGGGGGAATCCCTATCGGTACCTACGGTTCGAGGGTGCCGCTTCCGGGGACATGCGGAAGGACCGCTTCCTCGTGCCGATCAACTCGACCTACGATCTGTACAGCATGGGCAAGGACGGCGAGACCGATGCGCCGCTCACGTCCAGCCCAGGTAAGGACGACGTCGTTCGCGCCAATGACGGCGCGTTCATCGGGTTGGCCTCGAAATTCTGATGCCGCGCATTTCGCTCAAGCCCAGCGCCGCTTATCTGCGCACGCGCGTCGCGCGCCGGGTGCTGCTGCTGTTTCTCGTCTGCGCGCTGCTGCCCGTAACGGCGCTCGCCGTCTTCTCGTACTTCCGGGTCTCACGACAGCTGCACGAGCAGGCGCGGGAGCGCGTGGTTCAGGCGGCGAGGAACTCGGCCCAGGCGCTCATCGAGCGGCTGGGGTTCATCGATCGCGATCTCACCGCGTTCCTCGACGGACGGGGCCCATATGATGAGGCGTCGGCGGTGGGGCGCGCCGTGCGGCAGACGGCTCCAGTGCGGGGCGTGATCCGCCAGATGACCGGGAGCTCCGAGGCGCTCTTCGGCGCCACGTTCGAGCCCCCCGACCTCGAGCCGGCCCAACTGGAACACCTCCGAAAGGGCTACCCGTTGCTGGTGACGGCCGCGCAGTCCGGCGGGGCAGTGGTCTACATGGGCCGGGCCGTACGACCCGATCAGCCGTCGAACAATGTCGTGTGGGCGAAGGTCAGCGCGGCATACGTGGCGGTGGCTGGAGAGGACGCAGCGGGGCTGCCGTACGACATGAACCTCTGTCTGTTGGGCCGGGACTACTCGCCGATCTACTGCTCGCGTCCCGTGACGCTGACCACGATTCAGACGTGGCGCGTCGGGGGGAGTGGGGATGTGCCGGATCGCTTCGACTGGCGCGACGACCGGGGCCGGTACGTGGCGGGCGCCAAGGAGATTCCGCTCGCCGCGCAATCCTACGGCGTTTCCTCCCCGGGCTGGACCCTGGTGCTCAGCGAGGAGCGGGCAACGGTCCTCGAGCCAATGACGGAGTTCCGGGACCGCTTTCCCTGGATCATCCTGTTGACGATCCTGGTGGTCGCCGCCCTCGCCAACTTCCAGATCCGCTACAGCATGGACCCTCTGGAGAAGTTGCAGGAGGGCACCAGGCGCATCGCGCAGCAGGATTTTGCCAGCCGGGTGGAGGTGGTGAGCCGCGACGAGTTCCAGGACCTCGCCGAATCGTTCAACATGATGGCGCGCCGGCTCGGGCGGCAGTTCAACGCGCTGACCACGATCAACGAGATCGACCGACAGGTGCTCTCGGCCCTGGACACCGAGGAGATCATCGAGACGGTGATGTCCCGGACGGGGGGGGTGATCGAGTGCGACGTCGTCGCGCTGTGCCTGGCACAGGGGAGCGGTGTGCGGGCGCACTGGGTGTTGTACGCCGCCGGCAGCGACGGCAAGGGAGGCGCCGCGCGTGGCCTGCAGCTCGCACCCGAGGAGATCGAGCAGCTAAAGGAGCAGCCCGAGTTCCTCTACTTCAGCCCGGACAAGCTTCCCGGCTACCTGCGAGACGGGCCGTTGGCCGAGCGGGCAGTGGGCTACTTTCTTGCGCTCCCGATCTTCCTCAAGCGGAAGCTGTCGGGCGTCATCGCGCTCGGGCACCGAGAGCGACCCGAATGGAGTGAAGAGGACCTGGTCCAGGCACGACAGCTCGCCGATCAGGTAGCAGTTGCTTTGTCCAACGCCCGGCTCATCGAAGAGCTGGACCAGTTCAACTGGGGCGCGCTGGCAGCGCTCGCCCAGACGGTCGACGCGAAGTCACCGTGGACGGCAGGACACTCCCAGCGTGTCACACGCCTGTCGCTCCGCGTCGGTCGCAAGATGGGCCTCCCGGCGGAGCAGGTCGACCTGCTGCACCGGGGCGGGCTGCTGCACGACATCGGGAAGATCGGCGTGCCGGCCGCGATCCTGGATAAACCCGGCTCGCTCACCGACGAAGAGATGCAGACGATGCGCGATCATGTGACGGTGGGCGCGCGGATTCTCACGCCCATCGCCGCGTATGCGGATATGATTCCCATCGTGCTGCGGCACCACGAGCGGATGGACGGCTCGGGGTATCCCGACGGCCTGGTGGGAGAGGAGATCCCGTTCCTGGCACGGGTGCTGGCAGTGCCGGACGTGTTCGATGCCTTGACCTCGGACCGGCCGTACCGGAACGCCTTGCCGCGTCCGAACGCGATCGACTTTGTCACGGAAGGCACGGGGAACCACTTCGACCCGCAGGTGATCGAGGCGTTTCTGGCCGTCATGCGGGAGCCGGAGCCGCAGGTGCCCGAGCAGTTGGCGCCGGTCTTCCCGCAGGTGACGGCCTAGGCATGCGCGCCAATGACCTCTCCCAATGACCACCGCGCCCGATTGGGGGAGAAGGCCGCAGAGCTGCTCGTGGAGATGCGACAACAGTCGGGTTCGCCTCCTGGACGCAGCAGTGGACCGAGAACCGGCAAGACCGCACAAGGGGGTAACAGCGTGAAAGTTCTCAGCGCAGTTCTCGGCGTCATCCTCTTGGTGGCGGCAATCATCGTGGGGATGCGTTTCATGCCCAAGAACAAGACGGTCCCTGCCGAGCTACTCGGCACGTGGCAGACCGAGTACGCGTCCCACGCGGAGCACCCGATGGAGATCGTGATCGACACCGTCCGGTTCCACACCGAGGAGGGATGGATGGCGTACGCGATCGTCCGGGTGCAGAGCCGCGACGAGGAGAGCAGGGTGTGGTACCGGTTCGATTACGAGGCGGAGGGAGAAGAGTTCGAGCTGACCTTCTACTACTACGCCCCACCCGACGAACGCCTCCAGTTCGAGAACCAGCCGCACCTGGAGTGGCGCAAGGCCGAGGGAGAGGGCTCATGACGGCGGCGGGCATGTTGCTGTCCCTGGCGGCGATCACGGGGGTCGCCGTGCCGCCGGCGCCCCAGCCGGCGCTACAGGACACGGCGTGCATCACGATGAACACCGAGCGCCTGCCGCTCGAGAGTCGGCAGAGCCCGCTTGACTCCCTCACGTTCACGGTGGGCGGGCATCCGGTGAAGCTCTGCTACAGCCGTCCCGCGGCGCGGGACCGGGCCGTCTTCGGCGTCCTGGTGCCATACGGCACAGTATGGCGCACCGGAGCCAACGAGCCGACCATGATTCACACGACGAGTGCGATCCGCATCGCCGGGATCGCGGTCGAACCCGGGACCTATTCGATCTACACGATCCCCGGCGAGAGCCAGTGGGAAGTGATCGTCAATCGTGCCATCTCGCAGTGGGGCCACGAGTCGAACTACTCGGAGGACGTTCGAACGCAGGAGGTCGGCCGAGGGGTCGTCCCCAGCGAACAGGTGGAGCGCTACACCGAGCAGCTCACGTTCGAAGCCTCGCAGGACGCTGCGGGGGGCACGACTCTCGCCCTATGGTGGGAGCGAACCGCAGTCGCGATCCCGGTCACGGAGGGCTGAACCTGTCCGTCATGCTCGTGATGGAGCAACCCGCTAGCTGACCCCGGCTACGTGCTCAGGCGGAACACCGTCGGTTCGTGCAGCACGCTGTCCTCATCCCCCAGCAGGAACAGCTCCGACAGCCTCGTGATCCAGCCCCGCTCCGCCACGAGCATGCGTGGCTCGGGCACCGCGTGGATCAGCCTAGGGGTGTCCTAAAGACCGTGGTCACCAGGAATACCGGGACTACCGGCTGAGAAGCCGGTCGAGCAGGCGCGTGAACAGCTGTGGGTTGAACAGGGCCGCGATGTGGGCATCCCAACCCACGGGGTAACGCAGTCGTGGGCGACGCGCCCTGAGCGCACGCTCGATCACTCGGGCGACGCGGGCCGGCGGGATGGCGTGCTTCGGTGCGCGTCCCCGCTTCTCGAGGATGGTGCGCAGCACGCGGCCGTACAGCTCGTGTGCGCGCGGCGGCATGTGGTTAGCGGCGGCACGCGCGCGTTGCCGGGAGGACTCAAAGATGGGCGTATCGATGGCGCCCGGCTGTACGACGACGACCTTGATACTCCAGGGTCGCAGCTCGCGGCGCATCGCATCGCTCAATCCTTCCACGCCGTACTTGGAGGCCGAGTACACGCCGATGAACCGCTGCGCAATGCGGCCGTTGATCGAGCTCACGTTCACGATGCGGCGGTCGGCGGCGGCGCGTAGGTGGGGCAGGAAGGCACGGGACACGAGCAGCGGCGCCATGAGGTTCACCTCGAGCTGCGCGCGCACGTCCTCCAGCGGCAGGAACTCCATCGGGCCTGGGACCGAGATGGCCGCGTTGTTCACGACCGCGAACAACTCGTGCGCGGCCGGCTGTGGTACCCGCTCCGTCGCTGCGGCGATCGCCGCGGGGTCCGCGACCTCGAGCTGCAGCGGTGTGAGGCGGTCGGACGACGCCGCCTGCAGCGTCGTGGCATCGGCCTCGTTCCGCACCCCAGCGAAGACCCGGTACCCGGCGGCATCGAGGCGCAGCGCGGTGGCCCGTCCGATCCCTTTTGAGGCTCCGGTGATGATGACCGTGCCTCGGCCTTGTGGACGCATGTTCCGACAATCTGTAGCTTCAGCTACCCCGATGTCGACCGGACCCTCCTCTCCCGTTCCCGCGCTGCTCGAGCGCCTGCGTGAGGATCATCCCCTCGTGGCCGTCGAGTTGCGCCCGCCCAAGACCGGCCTGAGCGACAGCCAGAGCATGGACACGTGGATCGACATGTACCACTCGGTGCGGCGCTTGGCGCGCGGGGACACCGCCATCTTCCTCACCGACAACGCAGTGGGCGTGTCCGAGGAGGAGAATCTCCGTCACCTGGTGACCAACCTCGCGGGCGACGTGAGCCCGGCCAAGCTTTCGCCCTTTCTCACCTGCAAGCACACGCTGGAGTATTGCCGCTTGTATGTGGATCGCGCGGTGGCGGCCGGGTTCGAGGCGCTCACGGTGCTGGGCGGGGATCGTTGGGTGGGGCCGCCGCGCTGCGTCGAGTTCGCGTACCTGCTGCGGCAGCAGATCCGCGAGCGGCATCCCACGTTGGCACTCGGGGGTTGGGCCAACCCTCACCGCGACGCGGCGGAGCAGGTGGGGTACCTGTTACGACCGGAGTTCACCGGCGAGTACTACCTCACGCAGATCGTGTCACACCACTCGCTCCGCGAGGTGGAGCGGTTCGTGAACAAGGCGCGACGGCGCGGCCTGGACCACCCCGGCGTGTTCGGGGTGTTCCTCTACCGTTCCGCCAACCCCGCCACGCTCGAGCGGTTGGGCCAGTTCTTTCCCGTGCCGGCGGAGGGGGTGGTACAGGATTTCGAGTCGGGGCGCTCGGCCGAGGAGATCTGCGCACACACGATTCGTGCGCTGCGGGAGGTGGGGGTGGACAAGGTCTACCTGTCGAACCTCGGGTTCCGGAAGCCGGAGGAGCGATACAAGCGGGTGATGCAGGCGCTCCAGTAGCTCGACCGGGGTCCTACCTGCGCGAACTTACACTCGCCAATGGGACCCGTAACACTCCGGTCTGCAGCAGGGGTAAGGCCGACCACCGCTGCCTACGACGCACTGCCGGCCCGTGCTCGCGAGGTTCGGTCCGGTAGGACCCCGGCCTCGCTGAACCCGCTCCCCGCTCCCCGCTGCTCGTTCCACGCCCTCAGTCCGCCAGCACCTCCCGCGCCACCTCCACCCGTCCCAGCGGTGCGCTCAGGTGGGCACCCTGCACCAGGTCTCTCGTCGCGTCCAGCACCTCGCGGGCGATCGCGATCCCCTCGGCGAGCGCGGCGTCATCACCCTTCTCCTGCGCCTTGCGCATGCGCTCGAGGACGCGCAGCGGAACCTGCTGGCCCGGCACCTCATTGGCGAGGAACTCCGCGTTCCGCAACGACACAAGGGGCCAGACCCCCGCGACCACCGGGATGCCGTACTCCTCCGTCCGCTTCAGAAACTGTGCGAACTGGTCCACGTCGAACACGGGTTGCGTGATCACGTAATCGGCGCCCGCGTCCACCTTCCAGTAGAGCCGCCTGAGCTCCCGATCGGCGTCGAGCGCGGCATGGTTCAGGGCCACGCCGATCACGAACTGGGTGGGCGTGCCAATCGAGTTGCCTCCGGGATCGAGGCCGTGGTTCAGGCGATAGACGACGTTGGTGAGCCCGATGCTGTCGATGTCGAACACGGCCGTCGAGTCAGGGTAAGGACCCATGCGCGGCGGGTCGCCCGTGACGATCAGGAAGTTCCTGAGTCCGGCGGCCGCCGCCCCCAGCAGATCGCTCAACATCCCCAGCATGTTGCGATCGCGGCAGGTGTAGTGCACCACCGCCTCGATGCCCACTTCCCGCTCGACCACGATGGCCGTGGGAATGGCACCCATGCGGCTCTGGGCCCGAGGACCGTCGAGAATGCTCACGGCATCGACCCCGCTTGCCTGGAGCGCGCGTGCCTGCTCCACCAGCCGGTCCGAGCTCCACCCCTTGGGAGGCAGCAGCTCGACGTTGGTGACGAACTCACCGGCCGCGAGCTTGGCGCCCAAAGCCGAGCGCTCGGCCAGTGATACGGCCTCCACCTCCGCGGCCGCCCGGACCGCATGGCGCGCGACGACCGGGGATCCGAGCCGTGGCTGCGTGGTGGCGATCATGTCACTGATGCGCTTGATGTGCTCGGGGGTCGTGCCGCAGCAGCCGCCCACGAACCGCACGCCCACCTGGATGAGGCGCTGGGCGTAGTTCGTGAGGTACTCGGGGCTCGACAGGTAGATCTTGCGGTCGCCCACGGTGCGCGGCAGGCCCGCGTTGGGCTGCGCCGACAGTGGAGACTGGGTGACCTCGGCCATCTGCTCGATGCCGTCCAGCATCACGGCGGGGCCGACGGAACAGTTCAGGCCCACGACGTCCGCGCCCCACTCCGTGAGCGCGGCCGCCACATGCTCGGCGTCAGTACCGTACGCCGTCTTGCCGCTCTCGTCGATGGTCATCTGTGCGACCACCGGCAGATCGGTCTCGCCGCGCACCGCGCGGTACGCCGCGTGCAGCTCGTCGAGGTCGCTGAACGTCTCCAATACGAACCCGTCCACACCGCCCTCGAGCAGGCCCCGGACCTGTCGGCGGTAGAACTCCTTGGCCTCGTCCCGTCCCGTCGGTCCCCACGGCTCGATGCGGATGCCCAAGGGACCGATGGCCCCGACCACGCTCGCGCGCGCTCCCGCTGCGTCGCGCGCCAGCGCGGCGGCCACGCGGTTGATTTCCTCGGTGCGGTCCTCGAGGCCGTGGCTCGACAGCTTGACCGGGTTCGCGCCGAACGTGTTGGTCTCCAGGATCTCGGCGCCGGCGCGCAGGTACTCCTCGTGTACATCCCGCACCAGGTCGGGCTTCGTGACGTTCAGTTCGTCGTAGCACACGTTCACGAACATGCCCTTGCCGTAGAGCACCGTCCCCATGGCTCCGTCCACCACGTGAACGCGGTCGTCGTCGATCAGATCTCGTAGAATGACGCTCACGTGGCGACGGCCTCCGTCGTTGGCTCGTAGGCCAGGTTGGGGGCGAGCCACCGCTCGGCGGCCTCCAGATCCATGCCGGTGCGGCGCGCGTAATCCTCCACCTGATCGCGCTCGATGCGTCCGACGCCGAAGTAGTACGCCTCTGGATGGGCGAAGTACCAGCCGCACACCGAGGCAGCGGGCCACAGGGCGAAGTGGTCGGTGAGCTCGATGTCGGTGCGACGCGTTACGTCGAGCAGCTCGAACAGCCGGCGCTTCTCCACATGATCGGGGCAAGCCGGGTAGCCTGGGGCCGGGCGGATGCCCGAGTACTTCTCGCGGATCAACTCCTCGTTGTGGAACGACTCCTCGGGCGCGTAGCCCCACAGCGCCGTCCGTACCCGCTCGTGCAACCGCTCTGCGAACGCCTCGGCCAGCCGGTCGGCCAGCGCCTTGGCCATGATGCTGTGGTAGTCGTCGTGCTCGGCCGCGAAGCGGTCGGCCAGCTCCTTGGCGCCGAAGCCTGCCGAGACCGCAAACGCGCCGAGGTAATCGGCAACGCCGGACTCCTTGGGCGCGAGGAAATCCGCGAGGCTGAGGTTGGGGCGGCCCGGCGGCTTCTCCATCTGCTGCCGCAGGTAGTGCAGCACTGTGAGCCGCTCGGTACGGTCCTCAGTCGCGTAGACCTCGATGTCATCGCCAGCCGTGTTGGCCGGGAAGAGACCGACCACGGCCCGGGCGGTGAACAGCTTCTCGGCCACGATGCGCTCGAGCAATGCTTGGGCGTCATGCAGGAGCGACGTCGCCTGCTCGCCGACCGTCTCGTCCTCCAGGATCGCGGGATAGGTTCCCTTGAGCTCCCAGGTTCGAAAGAAGGGCGCCCAGTCGATGTACCCTGTGAGCTCCTCGAGGTCGTAGTCGTCGAACGTCGTGACGCCTGGGGTCGCGGGACGGATGGGCGCGTACCCGCTCCAGTCGAGCGCGAGCCGCCGCCGCCGGGCTTCCTCGATCGCCACCGAGCGAGCCGCTGCGCGCTTGTCGCCATGCGCCTTACGCAGGCGGACGTACTCGGCCCGCACGTCGTCCACGAAACTCCCGCGCTTGTCGGCGCGTTGGAGGTTCCCCAGCACCGTCACGCTGCGCGATGCGTCGAGCACGTGGACCGTGGGCCCCTCGTACTGCGGCTCGATCTTGACCGCGGTGTGGACCTTGGAGGTCGTGGCGCCCCCGATGAGGAGGGGGATCTCGAATCCCTCGCGTTGGAGCTCGTGAGCGACGTGCACCATCTCGTCGAGCGATGGCGTGATCAGCCCGCTCAGGCCGATGACGTTGGCCCGGGTCCGTCGGGCTGTTTCCAGGATCTGCGCGGCCGGCACCATCACGCCGAGGTCGATCACCTCGTAGTTGTTGCACTGCAACACGACGCCCACGATGTTCTTGCCGATGTCGTGCACGTCGCCCTTCACGGTGGCGAGCACGATCTTTCCCTTGGGCGTGACCGTTGCACCTCCGGCTCGCTGGTCTTGTTCGATGAAGGGCACGAGGTACGCCACGGCCTTCTTCATCACGCGGGCGCTCTTCACCACCTGCGGCAGGAACATCCTGCCGCTGCCGAACAGATCGCCCACCACGTTCATGCCGTCCATCAAGGGTCCTTCGATCACCTCGATGGGGCGGTCATACTGCTGGCGCGCTTCCTCGGCGTCCGCCTCGATGTAGGCGTGAATCCCCTCGACCAGCGCGTGTGTGATACGCTGCTCCACGGACTGCTCGCGCCACGTCAGGTCATCCTGCTTGTCGCGCGCAGCGCCCTGGACGGTCGCGGCGATGGCCGTGAGGCGCTCCGTGGCGTCGGGCCGGCGGTCGAACAGCACGTCTTCCACGGCCGTGCGCACGTCCTCGGGAATGTCGTCGTAAACGGGAAGCGCCCCCGCGTTCACGATTCCCATGTCCATGCCGGCACGAATGGCGTGATACAGAAAGGCGGAGTGCATTGCCTCCCGTACGGCATTGTTGCCGCGGAAGGAGAAGGAGAGATTGCTCACGCCGCCGCTCACCTGCGCATGGGGTAGTGTCTCCTTGATCGCACGGCACGCCTTGAGATAGGCGAGTCCGTACTGGTTGTGCTCTTCGATCCCGGTGGCGACCGCGAAGACGTTGGGATCGAAGATGATGTCCTGGGGCGGGAAGCCCACCTGCTCGGTGAGGATCGCATACGCCCGTCGGCAGATCTCGATCTTGCGGTCGGCCGTGTCGGCCTGGCCCTGCTCGTCAAAGGCCATGACGATGACCGCGGCGCCGTACTGCCGAATGCGACGCGCCTGCTCGATGAAGGCCGCCTCCCCTTCCTTGAGCGAGATCGAATTGACCACGCCCTTCCCCTGGAGGCACTTGAGCCCCGCCTCGATCACCTCCCACTTGGAGGAGTCCACCACCACCGGCACGCGCGCGATGTCAGGCTCGGTGGCCACGAGATTGAGGAACCGCTGCATTGCCTCCGGCGAGTCGAGCAGGCCCTCATCCATGTTGACGTCGATCATCTGCGCGCCGTTGGCCACCTGTTGGCGGGCCACCTCGAGCGCCGTCTCGTAGTCGTCATCCTTGATGAGCTTGGCGAAGCGTGACGAGCCCGTGACGTTGGTGCGCTCGCCGATGTTCACGAACAGCGTGTCGGGCCGGATGACCAGCGGCTCGAGCCCGCTGAGCCGTGCGTAGGGCTCGATGTCGGGGATCGGTCGCGGGGCGTGCGGCGCCACGGCCTCCGCGATGGCCCGGATGTGGTGCTGCGTCGTGCCGCAGCAGCCGCCCACGATGTTGAGGAAGCCGCTGGCGGCGAACTCGCCGAGCACTCCCGCCATCTCCTCCGGGGTCTGGTCGTACTGCCCGAACTCGTTGGGGAGTCCGGCGTTGGGGTGGCAGGAGACGAAGGTGTCGGCGATGTTCGAGAGCTCTTCGACGTGCGATCGCAGCTCCTTGGCACCGAGTGCGCAGTTGAGCCCCACGCTGAACGGGCGCACGTGGCTCACCGAAACCCAGAATGCCTCAGTCGTCTGCCCGGAGAGCGTGCGGCCGGAGAGGTCGGTGATCGTGCCCGACACCATGACCGGGACGTCTCGACCTTGCCGCTCCAGCACCTGCTGGATCCCGAACAGCGCAGCCTTGGCGTTCAGGGTGTCGAACACCGTCTCCACCAGCAGCAGGTCCACCCCACCCTCGAGCAGCGCCTCCACCTGCTCCCCGTAGGCCGCGGCCAACTGGTCGAACGTGACGTTGCGGAAGCCGGGGTCGCTCACGTCCGGCGAGATGGAGGCGGTGCGGTTGGTGGGCCCGAGGGAGCCGGCCACGAAGCGGGGCTTGTCCGGATCATCGGCCGTGACCCGCTCCGCCGCCTCCCGCGCCAGCCGAGCGGCGGCGACGTTCATGTCGCGAACCGCCTCCTGCGTTCCGTAATCCGCCTGCGAGATGGATTGGGCGTTGAAGGTGTTCGTCTCGATGATGTCCGCTCCGGCCTCGAGGTAGGCGAGGTAGATCGCCTCGATCACGTCGGGACGCGTGAGCGACAGGAGATCGTTGTTCCCGGCGAGCGGCGTGGGGTGATCGCCGAACTGCGACCCGCGGAAGTCCGCCTCCTCCAATCCGTAGGACTGGATCATGGTCCCCATCGCCCCGTCGAGCACGAGGATGCGCGATTGGATCGCTTGATGGAGTTGTTGGAGGCGATTCGTCATTCGCCGCCGCTCCCCTTGCTCGGGGAAGGGTGCAGGGGGAATGTCGTGCCCTTGCCCCTCTCCCTTCCCCATAAAGAAAGCCCCGGTCGCTAGATGCGCGCCGGGGGGCGGGCTTTTTAGCGACTTGTTTAACGTGGCCGCAATATGCCGCAAATCACCACGATCTCGATTGTCAATGCAATGTACCGCCTGCAGGCCGTTTGCGCCACGGGTCGCCCCTCGCGATAATGTGCCGTGACCAGCCGGCGCGTGCCGGCACCCACCTCAGCAGTGGAGTCCGAACCCAGCCATGCTTCAGAAGGTCGACGTCGGCCGCAACAGCATCGCCGGTTACGAGGGGAGTGCGGGCCCAGAGGTCGTCGAGCAGCTGCGCGAGCTGGCCGAGCCGCTGCGCGACGCCCGGATCCTCCACGTCAACGCCACGCCCTTCGGTGGCGGGGTGGCCGAGCTGCTGCGCGCCGAGATCCCGTTGCTACGCGACCTCGGGATCGACGTCGACTGGCGGATCATCACGGGAGGCGAGGCGTTCTTTCGGGCGACCAAGGCGATGCACAACGGCCTGCAGGGCTCCATGCGGAACCTCACGCCCACCGACCGTGAGGTCTACATCGAGAACGCCAAACGCAACGCGGAGCTGCAGGAGGAAGAGTACGACCTGTACTTCATCCACGACCCGCAGCCGGCCGGCCTGCTGGAATTCGGCAGTCGTCGCTCGGGCAAGTGGATCTGGCGCTGCCACATCGACACCTCGCAGCCGAACCAAAGCCACTGGGAATTCCTCCGTCCGTTCCTGGCAGAGTATCACGCTGCGGTGTTCACGCTCGGCGGGTTCGTGCCGCCGGACATGCCCATTAAGCGCGTGGAGATCATCCCGCCCGCCATCGATCCCGAGAGCCCCAAGAACATGGAGCTGCCGCCGGAGTTGGCCAACTCCGTGCTGCAGTGGATCGGCGTGGATACCGACCGGCCGCTCATCACCCAGGTGAGTCGGTTCGATCCGTGGAAGGACCCAGTCGGGGTGATCGAGGCGTATCGCCTGGTCAAGCGCGAGGTCCCGGACCTGCAGCTCGCGCTGGTCGGCTCGATGGCCCTCGACGATCCCGAAGGCTGGGACATCTACGAGGAGATCCGCGAGGAGAGCGACAAGGATCCGAACCTGCACATCTTCACGAACCTCACGGGCGTGGGGAATATCGAGGTCAACGCCTTCCAGCGCATGGCCGACGCGGCGATCCAGCTCTCCACCCGCGAGGGTTTCGGTCTCGTAGTCTCCGAGACGCTATGGAAGGGCACCCCCGTGGTCGCGCGTGCTTCGGGCGGTATTCCCCTGCAGATGGAGGGCGGGGTGGGTGGTGCGCTCATCCAGACCGTCGACGAGTGCGCCGAGCAGGTGCTGGGCCTGATCCGGGATCGCGGCCGCGCGCTGGAGCTGGCGATGGCGGGGCGGGAGTTGGTTCGGGAGCGGTTCCTGCTTACCCGCATGATGGCCGACGAGATGCGGCTGTTCGAATCGGTGCTGGGAAAGCCGTCGATCGACACGCCCGCTGCAATGATCGGTCTCACCGGCGAGGTGCGCGACCCGGTGAGCGGCCGCGCGGTCGATCCAGACGTCGCCTACACGGCCGAGCGTGGAGGCCGCACCTACTACTTCGTCTCGGCCGACAGCCGGGAGCAGTTCCTCGACGATCCGGAGCGCTTCCTGCGCGGCCACCCCAACAACAACGCGGAGAGCGCAGGGGGTGCCTGAGTTTCGACGCGACCCCACCACCGACGAGTGGGTGATCGTCGCGGCTGAGCGCGCGCGGCGGCCAGGTGTGTCGGGGCGCTTGTTGGGGGGGGATGACCGCGAGCGTGATCCGGGCTGCCCTTTCTGTCCCGGCAATGAGGAGCAGACGCCACCCGAGATCCTGCGGCGCCCGCCAGGGGTGGAGTGGCACGTTCGGGTGGTGCCGAACAAGTACCCGGCGCTGGTGCCAGACCTGCCCGACGAACGCGAAGCGAGTGATGGGCTCCATGCGAGCATGCCGGCGAAGGGTCACTACGAGGTGATTGTCGAAGGGCCGAGCCACCGGTCGCGTCTCGCCAGCGAGAGCCATGAGGTGCTGGCACAGGTGTTTCTCGCCGCGCGCGATCGCTATAGGGAGTTCCGCTTTACGCCCGGGCTGGAGTATTTCTCGCTGTTCAAGAACCACGGCCCCCACGCCGGCGCCTCGCTGACGCACCCGCACTGGCAACTCGTTGCCGCGCCGGTCGTACCGGGGCATCTACGCCGCATGTTGGAGGTGGCGGAGCGGCACTGGAAGGCACATGGCACCTCGGTGTATGCCGACGTCGTCGCGGCGGAGCGCGAGGCCGAGGTGCGCTTGATCGACGAGGCCGAGGGGTTCTTGGTCTTCGCCCCG
The DNA here is from genome assembly GCA_039592335.1 of Gemmatimonadota bacterium. Lineage (GTDB taxonomy): Bacteria > Gemmatimonadota > Gemmatimonadetes > Gemmatimonadales > GWC2-71-9 > WVYX01. The sequence goes on from JBDHBX010000021.1 coordinate 33,734, forward strand.
TATGCGCCGCAGTGGTCGGGGGAGTCGTGGGTCGTTCCGGAGAGGAACGGCGCGAGCTTCGGTGAGGCAGGTGATGTCGAGCTCAGAGCGTTCGCCACCGCCCTGCACGACGCGCTGGCCCGGACGGCAATGGCCTTGAACGACCCCGACTGCAACGTCGTGGTCTTCTCGGCGCCGCTCGGCATGGAGAACCTCGAGTACTTCACGTGGCACGGCCGGATACAGCCGCGCCTCACGGTGCCCGGCGGATTCGAGCTGGCGTCGGGGACCGCCATCACCACGATGGCGCCGGAGCAGACGGCGATGTTGTTGCGGAGCGCCGTAGTCTGACGCCTGGTCCCTCGATCCGCTGTCTGGCGCGATCCGCCGTCACACTTTAGTCTTGTTCCTTCGCGCGCCCCCCGGAGCGCCCTAGGTGACCGATCAGCTCGAATCCTTGAAGGAAGCACTGGCCGACCGCTACGCCGTCGAGCGGGAGCTCGGCAGCGGCGGCATGGCGGTCGTGTACCTGGCGGAGGACCTGAAGCACCGGCGCAAGGTCGCCGTGAAGGTGTTGCGGCCGGAGATCGCCGACCTGATCGGGCCCGAGAGGTTCCTGCGCGAGATCGAGATCGCCGCGCGCCTGCAGCACCCGCACATCCTCCCGCTGTACGACTCGGGGTCAGCCGGTGACATCCTCTACTACGTCATGCCGTACGTGGAGGGGGAATCGCTGAGCGAGCAGCTCGCCCGCGAAGGCTCGCTCGCCCCCGACGAGGCACTCCGGATCGCCGGCGAGGTGGCCAGTGCCCTCGACTACGCCCATCGACAGGGCATCGTACACCGGGACATCAAGCCGGAGAACATCATGGTTTCGGCCACCGGCGGTCACGCGATGGTGGCTGACTTCGGTATCGCCCGCGCCGTGAGCGCCGCCGGGACGCCGGGGATTACCCGCACCGGAATCGTGGTCGGCACTCCCGGCTACATGCCGCCGGAACAGTTGCAGGGGAGTGAGGTGTCTCCCGCGACCGACGTCTACGCGGCCGCGATGGTGCTGTACCATTCGCTGACCGGCCGGAGGTGGCCTGTGCTCCAGGCCACGCATGAGGCGGATTGGTCGGCGGTATCCCGAGCCGTCCGACTGGTACTGGAGAAGGCGCTAGCCTGGGAGCCCGGCGCCCGCTGGGCCGACGGGGCGACCTTGCGCCGAGAGCTGCTGCGCGCGCAGGGCGCGCCTGGGCTGCGGGGGCGGGGAGCGAGGTGGGTGACCGCTGCGGCTGTCACCGTGGTGGTAGGCGTCGTCGCGGTGTTCGGGGTGCGCCTCTGGCCGGATGGGGATGCGCCGGTCGTGGCGACACGCATAGCGGTGCTTCCCTTCTCGGTGCGCGGGAGCCAGACGTTCGAGTATCTGGGCGAGGGCGTGGTGGACCTGTTGAGCGTCAAACTCGACGGTGCCGGCACGCTGCGGAGCGTCGATCCGCGAGCGGTGCTCGGCGTGGTGGAGCGCCGGGGAGGCGACCCACCCGATCCCGCCGGCGGGCTCGCGGTCGCCGAGAGCTTCGGCGCGGGGTTGTACGTGCTGGGGAATATCGTGGAGGTAGGTGGCCGGCTCAGGTTCGACGCGTCGCTGTACGATCGCGGCCGGGGCTTGGAGCCGGTGGCGCAGGCCTCGGCCGAGGGTCAGCCCATCGAGGTGCTTGACCTGCTGGACGAGATCGCCGGCGAGTTGCTCGCCGGCCATGGCGCGCTCCAGGGATCGAGGATCACCCAGATCGCACTGGTCACCACCGATTCGCTCCCGGCACTCAAGTCGTACCTGCGCGGCATCCGGGAATTCCGGGCGGCGCGGTTCCCGGAGGCAGCAACGGCGTTCCAGGAGGCGGTCGTTGCGGACACGTCGTTTGCGCTTGCGTGGTACCAGCTCAGCGTGACCGCCGATTGGCTGCAGCGGGCCGACCCGGCACGGGAGGCGGCGGAGCAGGCCGTGTTGTTCGCCGACCGCCTGGCTGAGCGCGATCGGCGGCTGCTCGAGGCGCTGCTGAGCGTGCGCGAGGGCGATGCCGTAGGGGCGGAGCGGCTCTATCGCGAAATCGTAGACACGTATCCTGACGACGTCGAAGCGTGGAGCCAGCTCAGCGAGCTGCTGTTTCATTTCAAGCCACGCCTGGGCGGAAAGCTCGAGGACTCGCGCGAGGCCTGGGAGCGGCTGATCGCACTCGACCCCGACCAGGCCTCTCCCTTCGTGCATCTGGCGCGGGTTGCTGGCGTGGCGGGAGACATCACTGGTTTGGATTCGCTGGCGAACCGCGCAATCACGCTGAGCCCCGAGGGCGACCGCGTCGTGGAGATGCGCGCGCTGCAGGCCTTCTCGCACCAGGACTCGACTGCCCGCGCGCAGGTGCTCGCGGACCTGGCCCGCATGGGCAATGACGGGCTGGCGGAGGTTTCGTGGAGCACAGGCACCTTCCTCGGTCATCCGGCCGACGGCGAGGCCGTTGCCCAACTCATGACGGTCCCGACCAGATCGGTCGAGACACGGGCCTACGGCTACGTGCTACTCGCCTTCAGCGACCTGGCTCAGGGTAGGTGGAGCAGCGCCAGGGGCCGGCTCGACGAGCTCCGCGTGCTGCAGCCGGCGATGGCGCTCGAGATCGAAGCGCTCGTGGCGGTCACGCCGTTCCGGCCGGCTGAGCACGCGGAACTCGAGGAGTTGCGGGAGCGCCTCGCGGAGTTCGATGCTGCTGCGGTGGCGCCGAGTGCAGCGCAGAGCGTGTGGTTCGCAGTACACAACGGCATGCATCCGCTGCTGCGGGCATACCTGTTGGGGGTGCTGAGCGCGCGGCTAGGCGACGGTGACGCGGCTCGCCGCTATGAAGGGGAAGCCGAGCGCATGGATGTACCGCCTACGGCCGGCTCTCTACAACATGATATCGTGCGCCGGGTGCAAGCGACGGATGCGCTCGTATCGGGTGACACCGCAGCCGCGCTGGCGCTCCTAGAGGAAGTGCGGCTCCAGGTGTGGCACCAGTTCAGTGTGGCGTCGCCGTTCTTCTCTGGAAGCCTGGAGCGCTATCTGCTGGCACGGCTGCTGGAGCAGACGGGGAGGCACACCGACGCCCTCAGGTGGTACGGCTCGTTCGAGGGAGCTGCCGTGCACGATCGTCCCTTTGCGGCCCCGGCTCACTGGCGCCGCGCCAGGATCTATGGGGCGCTAGGTGATCGCGAGCAGGCGGTGCAGCACTACCAGCGCTTCGTGGACCTGTGGCGCGACGCCGATCCGGAGTTTCAGTCGATGGTCGAGGAGGCGCGCAGCGAGTTGGCGAGGTTGGCCGAGGTGCCGTGACGCGTGCGCAGGCCATGGCGCAAGCCCGGTGGAGCTCTCACATCTGATCCCACCCCCAGATCGCGTACTGCACGTTCTTGTCGAGGCCGTGGCCGCACTCCTTCAGCGTGAGCAGGATGTTGCCGCGGTGATGGCTCTCGTGCGCGATGTGGTAGCCGAAGGTCGCGAACACCCCCTTCTTGAGCCCGCGCCGTTTCGGCGCCCCTGAGAAGACTGCCTCCAGGAAGGATTCCATGGCCTCGCCCGAAGCGGTGAGGGCCGCCTCGAGCTCGGCCTTCGACGGCGTGACCTTCGTCTCGAACTTCACGAGTCCCTGCGCGAGATCCTTGGCCCGCTTCTCAAGGTGCCACACCCGATTGTTGTGGATGTGGCCGAACTGACGGGCCACGTCCCGCCCGCTGCGCTTGGACAGCGTACACTTCATGCCGGCGGCGCTGATGTGATCGATCAGATACAGGTTGATACGGTTGTTGATGCGCCAGGCCTCCAGTAGCTGGTCGAGCACAAACACCTCCTGGTCCAGTGAGTCCGAATGTCTCAGTCCAGCCCCAGTAACTCCAGCACCCGCTCCCGTTCGAGACCGTCAATGGCGACCCGTTTGCGCCGCCCAGTCGCGCCGCCCACGACCCGCACGGCAGCGCGCGCGACCCCCAGTTGCCCGGCGAGGAAGCGCACCAAGGCATCGTTCGCCGCTCCTTCCACCGGAGGAGCCGCCACGCGGATCTTTGCGGCGTCGCCGTGCCACCCGACGACTTCGGTGGTCTTGGCCTTGGGTTGGACGTGGATGGTGAGAACGGTTCCGGGTCCGGGCATCAGCCTAGATGAAGCTCAAGAGGATTCCCTGCAGCACGATCAGCGCCAGCCACGCGATGATGGGTGTGAGGTCGAACCTCCCCACCTGGGGCACGATGCGCCGCAGGGGCTCCACGATCCAGTCGGTGAGCCAGTAGAAGGGCCGCATCCAACCGCGGTACCTTCCCACCCCGAACCACGAGCCGACCACGCGCACAATGAGCGCGAGGATGATGAGTTGGGTCGCGTAGTACACCGCGAGCCGTGCGATGCCGCGCGGTCCGGCCGAGACGGCCTCCGCGCTCCGCATCACCGTCAGTGCCACCCACTGTGCTCCGGTGAGCACCAGGATCCCGCCGATGACCGTGACGCCGAGGAGCCACCAGGGCGCGTTCTGCGGGTTCTTCCCGCCCTTGAGGAGCCAGGTCTCGAATGGAGCGAGGAGAGGGTCGGTCGTCCTGCGAACGAACTGCCCCAGGCGGCCAAACGGATTGATGCGGCGCGTCCGGATCGCCCACGAGCCGAGAGCGGCCGCGCCGCTCAGGACGAGCACCGCAAACACGGCGTAGCGCAACAGGTCGTACCAGGTCATTGGAGCGCCACTGTCTTGGTCTCGCCCGGCACTAGCTGATGCATCTCGTTGCGCACCCGGATCTTGATCGGTTCTGCCATGGAGGGAAGCGACGTCATCTCGAGCCGCTCGTGGGTCATGTCCAGCTTGAGGCAGTGCCCGCGGTAGCAGATACGGAGCTGGAGGACCTGGAGCTCTCTGGGAAGTCTGGGGTTGAGCCAGAGCACGTCGCCGCGGGTCTCGATCCCCGTGTAGCAGCGCTGCACCAGGTCGACCGTTCCGGCCATCGCGCCCAGGTGAATGCCCTCCGCCGTCGTGCCCCCCTGAATGTCGGCCACATCGCTCTCCAGGGCGTCCACGAAGAGATCCCACGATCCGGGACGGTTCTCGCGAGCGAGCAGCCAGGAGCTGACCACCCGGCTGAGGGTGGAGCCATGGGAGGTCCGAGCGTCGTAGTAGTCGATGTTCCTGGGGATCATGGCGTGGTCGAATTCGTACCCGAGGCGCTCGAACAGCTCCTCCAATTCCTCCGCCGAGAACAGGTAGAACAGCATCAGGACATCGGCCTGCTTGGAGAGCTTGTAGCGGTTCGGGGTGTCTCCTTCGGCTTCGAGTATGCGGTCGAGCCGGTGGATGTCGCCGTATTTCTCGCGGTAGCCCTCCCAGTCGAACTCCTCCAGCTTCTCGTAACCCTCGAACTGGCTGACGATCCCGTCGTCATGGAAGCAGACCTTCATTCTGCGTGAGATTTCCTCCCACTGCTCGATCTCGTCGGGGAGCACCACCAGCTTCTCGCACAACTCGTCTCGCTTGTCGTAGGGCAGCGCGTAGAAGATCTCCAGGGCGCGCCACAGTACCCACGCCGCCATGAGATTAGTGTAAGCGTTATTGTTGAGTCCCGGCTCCGCGCTGTCAGGGTACCCGTCGTGGTACTCGTCGGGACCCATGACCCGCAGGATCTCGTAGCGGTCGATTGTCTCGTCGTAGCTGGCGACACATGCCCAGAAGCGGGCGATCTCGACCAGCATCTCGGCACCGAAGAACGCCATGAACTGCACGTCGCCCGTGACCTGGTAGTACTGCCAGATGTTGTAGGCGATCGCCGCGTTCACATGCCGCTGTCGGTGGCTGTTGTCGGGAAGCCAGCGACCGGATTTGGGATTGAGGTGTACCTGCTGCGTTTCCTCCCGCCCGTTGCTGCCGCTCTGCCAGGGGTACATGGCGCCGAGGCACCCGGCTTCTCGCGCGGCGGCCCGCGCCTCCGGGAGACGGCGATAGCGATAGCGCAGCAGGGCCCGCGTAATCTCCGGCTGGCGCAGGTTGAGAAACGGGAAGATGTAGAGCTCATCCCAAAAGACGTGTCCACGGTAGGCCTCGCCGTGCAGCCCTCGTGCTGGCACCCCGACATCGAGCTCGGTGCTGTTCAGCGAGACGGTGACGAGTAGATGGAACACGTGGAGTCGCAGCACCAGCGACGTGTGCTCGGCGTGCCGGTTGGGCACGTCCGCCTTGATCGCGATGTCGAACCGGTTCCACAGGTGTTTCCACGCATTGGCGTGACTCTTGAGCAGGGAGCCGAAGCTCCCCTGGCGGTGAATCGCCTCGCGTGCCTCCAGCCCGCACTCGGCGATGGCGTGGTCGCGGGACGTGTAGAAAGTGACCACCTTGTCGACCGTGATCGGCACGTCCTGCTCCGCGTCGACCCCGAACTCCTGCGCGACGTAGCCCGGTTCTTGGACCAGACGACGGTCGGTCTGCTCGAGCTTCCCGGACCGGTAGATCCGGGTCCGCGCCGCCTGCGCGACCTCGATGCGCGACTGGTTGGTTTCGACCTTGAGATAGATGGTCTCGCCATCCACCTGGGCAGTCTCCAGCGGCTCGAGGTGCGTGCTGTTGAGCGTGCGGTAGCGCGGCACGCCACTGTTGACCACCGTGCCGTCGAGTGCAGAGCGGAACTCGACGTGCCCCGACCAATTCTCTGGCGTGAGCGTCGTCTCGAGAGCGCACGCATGCGGGTCGCCCATGTGGACGAGGCGCCGGCTCTCGAGGGTCGTTTCCCGTCCCTCGGGATCACGAAACCGCACGGTGCGGAGCAGCACCCCCTGCTGCGCGTCGAGCTGCTGTTTGTACCCGAGGATCTCCACCTGCCGGATGTCGAACCACGCTCCGTCCTCGATACGGAAGGTGAGCACCAGCCAGTTGGGCAGGTTGACGAGGTCTTCGTTCTCGATGACCCTGCCGGCCATCTCGGTGCCGAGGCGATTGTACCCACCGGCCATGTAGGTGCCCGGGTAGTGGACGTCGTCTGCGCTCGCCTCCGCCGCCGCTCCCCGAGTGGCGAAATAGCCGTTGCCGAGGGTGCAGAGGGCCTCGCGCAGTCCCTCCTGATCGGGATCGAAGCCGTCGTAGACGAGCGTCCAGCCGTCCATCAGGGTGCGGCCTCCACGGCGGCGATCAGATGTTGCAGGAAGACACGTGCCTCCTCGGGATCTCGCAGCAGATAGTGTGCGCGGCTGTCGCCGGGCTGCTCCGCCACGAGGATGCCGATGCCGCGCTTTTCCAGGGCACGGAAGGCATCCTCGTCGGTCTCGTCGTCGCCCAGGTAGAACGGGAGCACGTCGGGCGCCTCCAGGTCGAGCGCCCGCAGCAACCACATCACGGCCATGCCCTTGTCCCAGGCGATCCGGGGCCTCAGCTCGTAGACCTTCTTCCCGCCGGTACGTCGCAGGTCGGGGTGCCGGGCAGCGACTTCCGCCACCGCGTAGTCGATCGCGGGGAGGTCCTCGTCGGCCACGAGGCGGTAGTGCGTGGCGATGGCGTACTTCTTTCGCTCGATCAAGGCGCCCTCGATGTCCCCCACTCGCCGCCCGAGCCGGTCGGCAGCGTCCTGTAGAGCAGGCTGGTGCCTGGCCCCCTCCTCGTGCTGCATGTCGAGCCCGTTCGGTCCCGCGATGTCGAAGCCATGGCTTCCTGCGTATACCAGCGAGTCGATCTGCACCAGGTTCTCCACGTCCCGCCGGTCTCGCCCGCTCACGATGGCGACGGTGCAGACCGCGGCGAGGTCATGCAGCGTGGCGCGCATCTCGTCGGAGAGCACGGCGAGGTCGGGACGGGACACGATCGGTGTGAGCGTGCCGTCGTAATCGAGGAAGACGGCGGGCCGCAGGCCCGCCAGCTGGTGCCGGATGAGATCGAGGCTGTCGAGCGCGGATGGGATGGTCATCTGATGCCAATTGTCGGGGAGCGGACCCTCGGTCGTCAAGGTGACGAGTCCGAGCCCCGTCTCCATATTGGGACTAACATGGTGCGACGACCCGGGACGATACCAGGCCGGATGGCCCGCTGGCTGCGGTACACGCTGCGGCCGCCCGACGTGTGCATCGTGCACCACCCGGACTACGCGCACGCCGCCGCCGGAGCGCTCATCGATCCCGCACGCGCCGACAAGATCCTCGGGTTCCTCACCGACGAGCATCTGATCCGCCGTGCCGACGTGAGCCGGCCCATCCCGGCGTCGCTGGAGAACATCCTCCGGGTGCACACGCAGGAGTACGTGGAGTCGCTCTCCGACCCCGAGGTCGTGAGCAACGTCATGGGGATTCCCCTGACCCCGCGAGCCTCCCAGCAGGGGCTCGACCTCATGCGGCTGATGGTCGGCGGCACCATCCAGGCGACCCGCATGGCGCTGCGGACGGGGAAGTCCGCGGTGCACCTGGGAGGCGGGTTTCACCATGCGACCCCCGACGAGGGCATGGGCTTCTGCGTGTTCAATGACGTGGCGATTGCGGTGGCGCGCCTACGGGCGAAGGGGTTCGACGAGCCGGTGCTCATCGTGGACCTCGACCTGCACGACGGCAACGGTACGCGGGCTGCCTTCGCGGACGACGCCACGGTCCACACCTTCTCGATCCACAACGTCCCGTGGGACGAAGCCGAGGCGGTCGCCTCGACCAGCATCGCCTTGGGGAGCGAGGTGACGGATGACGTATTCCTCGGGACGCTGCGCCGCGAGCTCCCGCCGGTGGTCGAGCGGCACCGTCCGGGGCTCGTGATCTACGTTGCGGGGGTGGACGGCGCGGCGAGGGATGCGCTGGGTGACTGGCGGCTCAGTGCGGAGGGCATACTGGAGCGCGACCGCTTCGTGGAGAGTCAGGTGCGGCACGGCGGGCAGTCCACCCCGTTCGTGGTTGTGCTGTCGGGGGGGTACGGGGCATCGGCGTGGCGCCACTCGGCGCGGTTCCTCGGCTGGCTCGTGAGCGGTGATGTGGTCGAGCCGCCGGACGCCGCCGAGATCCTGGTGCGGCAATACCGCGAAATCTCCAAGCGGTGGGATGCGGAGGAGGCAGGTACGCGCGATGAGAACGACTGGGGACTCAACGAGGAGGATATCCTCGGGCTGGTGACCCACGAGGACACCAGGTTCCTGGGACAGTTCAGCAGGCACGCGCTGGAGCTTCAGCTCCAGCAGCTCGGCTTCCTCGATCACGTGCGGAGCCGAGGATTCGGCAACCCGACCGTCACACTCGACGCTCCGGCTGGCCTGGGTCAGACGTTGCGTATCTACGGCGATGCCGCGCACACCGAATTGCTGTTGGAGCTCAAGGCGAGGCGCAGCCGGAGCATGGTGCCAGGGTGTGAGGTCATCGAGATCGAGTGGCTCCTGCTGCAGAACCCACGGGGGGAGTTCCAGGAGGCACGTCCCCAGCTTCCGGGGCAGTCGCACCCCGGGCTCGGCCTGATGCGGCACGTGGCGGCGTGGTTGGTCGTCGTGTGCGAACGACTGTCCCTTGACGGCATTGCCTTCGTGCCCTCGCAGTACTACATGGCCGCAGTGGGCCGGCGACACCTCAAGTTCGTGGATCCCGAGCACCAGGCGCGCTTCGAGGCGATACGGGATGCGCTGGTGGGGGCGGAGCTGCCCGAGGCGAACCGTGCCGTGGACGGAGGGTGGTTGGAGGACGCGCGGACGGGCGAGGTCGCGCATTGGGAGCCCGCGGCCATGGTGGTGGCGGTGAGTGAGAAGCTCAACGAACAGCTGACGGGCCCTGCCTACCGGGAGGCGGTACGCCAGGCTCGTGAGACCCACTCTTTCCGGTTGCGCGCGGAGCCGGTTCCCGACTAGGCCAACACCTCACGCACGAGCCGCTGCTGCTCGGCCTGATGCGCAGCGGGGTACCCCTCGGCGGGGCTCGAGCGTTCGGGTCGCGAGACGTACCGGACCGAAGGCCCGTCCTCCGTGAGCTCGATGAGCTGAGGCACGACCCACTTCCGCGCCCCCATGTTCATCGGCTCTTCCTGCAGCCACACGATCTCCTCGAGGTGGGGATAGGACTCGATGAGCTCGTGCAGTTGGCCCTCCGGGAACGGGTACAGCAACTCCAGCCGACCGATCGCCACGTGCTTCGCCCCGGCGCGCTGCTCCGATGCGATGACGTCGTAATAGACCTTGCCGGAGCAGAGGACGAGCCGCCGCACGTCCTCGCGCGATCCCGGGAGCACGGGATCATCGAGCACCGGGTGGAACTCCCCGGAGGACAGCTCGCCGAGCGGCGAGGTCGCCTGCGGCAGGCGCAGCAGGCTCTTGGGGGTCATCACGATGAGCGGACGCGGCTCCTGGTGCTTGGCCTGCCGCCTGAGCAGATGGAAGTACTGCGCCGGGGTGGAGCAGTTGGCCACGCGGATGTTCCCCTCCGCCCCGAGGGCGAGGTAGCGCTCCAGCCGTGCGCTCGAGTGCTCGGGCCCCTGGCCCTCGTACCCGTGGGGCAACAGTAGGGTGAGGCGCGACGTCTGTCCCCACTTCGCCAGCCCCGCGATGAGGAACTGGTCGATGATCACCTCGGCGCAGTTGGCGAAGTCGCCGAACTGCGCCTCCCACAGCACCAGCGCATAGGGCACGGCCACGCTGTAGCCGTACTCGAAGCCCATCACGGCGTACTCCGAGAGCGGTGAGTTGTGCAGCTCCATCGGGGCTCGCGACGTGGAGAGATGCTGGATCGGCGTGAACGGCTTGCCCGTCTCCGCGTCGAACAGAGTGAGATGCCGCTGGCTAAAGGTGCCGCGTGCCGTGTCCTGCCCGACCATGCGGAGCGAGATCCCGTCGGCCAGCAGTGACGCCAGCGCCAGGGACTCCGCGTGGGCCCAGTCGAGCCTGCCGTCCTCCTCCACGGCCGTGAGCCGCCGGTCGAGCACCCGCTGGAGCTTGCGGTTCACCTGGAAGTCGTCGGGGGTCGAGAGGAGCTCCTCGTTCAGTGTGAGCAGGACGGCCCGATCCACCGCGGTCTCGGGCTCGCTCGCCGCGACCCACATACCCGTGATCCGGTCGGGCTCCTGCCCCTTCTCCTCGGCCTCGGCGAGGTCAGCCTTGAGCTTGGCCTGTGTCTCAGTGAGCTGATTGTAGACCTGCTCCGTCAGCTGTTCGGCCTGTTCTTCGGTCACGACACGCTGATCGACGAGCTGCCGCGCGTAGAGTTCACGCACCGTCGGGTGCCCGTCGATCCGCTGATACATCACCGGCTGCGTATAGCGCGGCTCGTCGCCCTCGTTGTGTCCGTGGCGGCGGTATCCCACGAGATTGATCACCACGTCGCCGCGGAACTTCTTGCGGTACATCATGACGAGCTGCACGGCGGCGAGGCACGCCTCGGGGTCGTCGGCGTTCACGTGCACGATGGGGACGTCGAAGCCCTTGGCCAGGTCGCTCGCGAAGTCGGTGCTGCGCGCGTCACCGGGGTCGGTCGTGAACCCCACCTGGTTGTTCGCGATGATGTGCAGTGTGCCGCCGGTGCTGTAGCCGTCCAGCCGGGCCAGGTTGATGGTCTCGGCGACCACTCCCTGCGCCGCGAACGCGGCATCACCGTGGATCAGAATCGGCAGCACACGGACTGGATTGTGGTCGGCCTGTATGCCGGTGCGGTTGGTCTGCCGCGCCCGGGCGTTGCCTACCACTACGGGGTCCACGGCTTCCAGATGGCTCGGGTTCGGCATGAGCGTCACGGCGACCTTCTCGCCGCGCCACGTCTCGAAGATGCCGTCCGCGCCGTGATGGTACTTCACGTCGCCCGTGCCGCCGACCGGCGTGAGCGTCTCCTCTACCTCGCGGCCCCCCTCGAACTCCGCCAGCAGCGTCTCGTAGGGCAGTCCCAGGATGTGGGCCAGCACGTTGAGGCGCCCACGGTGCGCCATGCCGACCACCGCCTCACACGTGGTCTCGTCGGCGGCCAGGTCTAGCGCCCGGTGCAGAATCGGCACCAGCATGTCGAGCCCCTCGATGCCGAAGCGCTTGTGCCCGAGGTAGTTGCGGTGGAGGAAGCGCTCCAGCGCGTCCACGTGCGTCAGCTCGGCCAGCAGCGCGTGCCTGTGCTCCTCCGAGAGCGGGTGTCGGTGCTCGCCGGACTCGATCACCCGCCGCAGCCACACGCGCTCCTCGTGGCTCGCGATGTGCTCGATCTCGTAGGCGATCGTGCCACAATAGATCTCCCGCAGGCGGGGGAGCACGTCCTCCAGGGTTTCGCCGCCGCCGTAGACGCGCAGCACGTCGGCCGGAATCTGCCGCATGATCTGCGGCGTCAGATCCAGGTTGGCCGGATCGAGCGCCGGGTCCCCCCTGGGCTCGGTGCCCAGCGGGTCGAGCTGCGCCGCCAGGTAGCCATGCGTGCGATGCGCGCGTACCACGGACATCGCAGCAGCCACGTGATACAGCATGTCCTGCGAGAGCCCCTCGACGACCGTGGGCGGCACGGCGCCTGGCTTCGGCGCCACCGGCACCCCGGCCGATACTGCCGCTTCGGCCGCCGCGAGGGTGGCCGCATCGATATCCATCGCCTGGGCGATGGTACGGTAGAACTCCTCCTCGCCGTGCAGTAGGCGGTCCACCAGCAGCAGGAACTCGCCGGACTCGGCGCCCTGGATGATCCGGTGGTCGTACGTGCTGGTGACGGTCATCAGCTTGGCGCCGGCGACATTGCGGATCGCGCCGGAGGCGATGATCGACCCCTGCCCCTTCATGAGACGCGGTACCGAGGCCACCGTCCCGATCGTGCCGGGGTTGGTGAGGGTGATGGTCCCGCCCATGTAGGCGTCGGGCATGAGCTTGCCGTCGCGCGCACCCTTCACCAGGCGCTCGTACTCCTCGTGGAAGTCGCCGAAGCTCATGGCCTCGGCGTGCTGGACCACGGGGACCATGAGCCGGCGCGATCCGTCCTTCCCCACGGTGTCCACGGCGAGGCCGAGATTCACGCTCCCGGGATCGACCTTGAAGTAGTCCTCGCCCGCTCGCGCGACGGCCCGCACCATGGACGGGTACTGCTTCGCGGCCTGCACCAGCGCCCACCCGATGAAGTGGGTGAACGAGAGCTTGAGTCCCTTGGGCTTGAGCTGCCGGTTGAACGCTGAGCGCACGGCCCAGAGGAGCGAGACGTCCACCTCGCGAAACGAGGTTGCCGCGGGGATCTCAAGCGACGCCTCCATGTTTTGCAGCAGGCGCAGCGCCGGACCCTCGATCGCCTCGCCGGGGGGAGCCGAACTCTCGGGGGATGCGGGTTTGGCCGTCGCCGGTAGCGCAGCCGGGGTGGAGGCCGCGTTCGGCGCAGGAGACGCGCCGGCCGCCTGCGCCGCGGGACGTTCAGCCACGGGCGCCGCAGTGGGCTCGGGAGCTCCCCCTACCGGTTCCTCGCCCGTGAAGCCGGTGTCGAACAGCTTGCGCCACTCCTCCGGGACCGACGACGGATCCCGGAGGTAGTCCTCGTACAGGGCCTGGGCGAAGCCCGAATTGACAGTCTCAAAGATGTTCTCGAACATGGGGGTTGCCTGGAGGTGCGAGTGCCGTTCACCAGAAGGAAGGAAGGTAGAGGGGGCGAGGTTCCCCGTCGAGGTGGGCGGCGCTCGGGATTCATTTCGTGCTTGGCGCTGGCGGGCTGCAGGCCGGTGCCCTAGGCTCCGTAGCATGTTCACCGCCATCCATCACTTCCTCGCCACCTGGACCCGCGAGTCGGCCGAGACGGCCAGGGTGATGGCCGCGCTCACCGACGCGTCGCTGGAACAGCGCGTCGCGGAGGGATACCGCAGCCTGGGGGAGCTCGCCTGGCACGTGGTGGTGTCGCCGCGCGAGATCCTGGGCAAGACCGGCCTCGACTGGGATGCGCCGTCCAAGCGGGATCCTGTCCCCCAGCGTGCCGCCGCGATCCACTCGGCGTACGTGGATGCGGCCAAGGCGCTCGCGGCCGCGGTCGAGCAGCAGTGGGACGACGGGGCGCTGCAAGTGCGGGATGCCATCTACGATCGGGAGTGGCCCCGTGGGCTCACCCTGGCGGTCACGCTGCACCACGAGATCCACCACCGCGGGCAGATGACGGTGCTGATGCGGCAGGCGGGTCTGACGGTGCCGGGGGTGTATGGGCCCTCGGCGGATGAGAAGTAGCGCGCGCGACCGACTTCGCTGCGCGCGTCGCGCGAAGTGCAGATTCCGGAGCCGGGGGCGCTACAGGAGCTGAGGAAGAAGCGCGCAAGTGAGAATTCCCCGTCCCCCTCACCGCTGGAACGTCACGCCGAGACAGGCGATCGCGATCCAGCAGCGGCTCGCCGCGGGTGTGCGGCGGACGCCGCCGCGCCGACGGATCAGGTACGTCGTCGGGGTGGATGCGGCGTTCGCCGGGGACGGCGCCCACTGCCTCGCAGCCGCCGTGCTGTGGGACCTGCGCGACCGCACCGTGCTCGAGGAGCGCGTCGCCGAGCGGCCGCTGATTTTCCCCTACGTGCCGGGGCTGCTCTCCTTCCGCGAGGCGCCGGCCGTCATCGCCGCGCTGCGCAAGCTGCGTTGCGAGCCTGACGCCCTCATGTGCGACGCGCAGGGGTATGCCCACCCGCGGCGCTTCGGGCTCGCGTGCCACGTGGGCGCGATCTGCCGGCGCCCCACGCTCGGCTGCGCCAAGAGCGTGCTTATTGGAGAATACCGCGCCCCCGCGGAACGCCGCGGCGCCCGCGCGGCGCTGCGGGACGGTGGCGAGCGGGTCGGCACCGTGCTGCGGACGCGGACCGGGGTGAAACCGGTGTTCGTGAGCGTGGGACACCTGATCGATCTGGCGACCGCCGAACGGCTCGTGCTCGAGTGTGCAGTGCAGTACCGCCTTCCGGAGCCGACCAGGCTGGCGGACCGGGTGGTGGGGGAGGCGAAGAGATCCTTCTGATCACGGCGCGGGTTCCCGACTTCCCAGGGGCTTACGTCCCTGTTTTCTTTGTGACTCACGACAATTAAGGAGGCACGTATGGGCGTATGGAGGCTCGTGACTCTGGGACTGACGCTTGGAGTCGCGGCACCCGCGGTGGCGCAGGATCCGGCCGCCGGACCGCAGACCGTCCCGTCCAACACGAACCCGGCGAAGCGGGTGGTGTACCCTGCGGGGGGGCAAGCGGTCGAGCAGCAGATGAGTGACCAACTTGCCTGTTACAACTGGTCCACGCAGCAGACCAGTTGGAATCCCGAGCAGGCCTTCGCGCAGATTGAGCGAGACCACGCCGCGGCGCTGCAGCAGTACCAGCAGTCCACGGGAGGCGCGGTGCGCGGCGCAGCCGGTGGTGCCTTGACCGGCCTCGCGATCGGCGCCATTGCCGGTGACGCAGGTAAGGGCGCGGCGATCGGCGCGGTGGCCGGCGGTGCCGCGGGCGGCGCACGGTCGCGCCGGGGACGCCAGTCGGCGCAGGAGGCGTTCGAGCAGGCGCTCGCGGAGTTTCAGGCGGGGTTCCAGTATTGGGACCGCCACTGGATGGCCTGCATGGCTGGGCGGAGCTATAGCGTGAGGTGAGCGTGGGGCACCTGCGCCCGGACAGAGGCCGGGCGCTGGTGCAGTCTCAGTCGAAGTACGCACGCCCGAGGTACCACCCCAAGCACCAGCGGGCCGGGAGGCCAGTGGCGGAAGCCCGGAGCGGGGCTCCCGCCAAGCCGGGGAGGCTCCTAGACAGCCTGCACTACGCGGTCACAGGGGTCGCGAAGTTCAGGAGCCCGAGCAGGAACAGCAGGTAGCTGGTGCCCGCCATCACCACCGTCACGACGACCCAGATCAGCGCCGCCTCCCGCCACATGCACGCGAACACGATCTTGTAGAGCGCGATCGGGATGAAGCTGTAGGCCAGGGCGAAGGCCACCACGGGCGGCGCCTGGAGGTAGAGCCCGAACAGCGCAAGCGCGGCGAGTGACAGTGGCCCGATGAGCAGCTGGGCGAGGAGGGCTTTCCCGTACGTCGGGTTGGAGATGTTGTTGATCTTCTTCGCGGTGAACCCGACGACGATGATGCTGACGATGCCGAGGATCGTGAGGCCGAGCCAGACGGCCCCGACCACGTCACCGGTACTGGGGCCTTGCTGCGAGGCCTGGCTGATGAGGGCGAGCACGGAAGCGTTCATCTGTGTCTCCTTCGCGTTCGGGTCTCCAGCCACTCAGAGCGGCATGTCCAGCTTCGATTCCACCCATGCCCCCAGGCTCATGGCCGCCACGACGAGCCCGACCGCAGCGAGGGCCACGACGAGGAGCACCACAACCCAGATGACGGCGGCCTGGGCCAGTGTCGCTTGGAACACCAACTTGTAGATGATGACGGGGAGAACGGCGCCCACGAGCAGCAGCACGGGGCCCGGCGGGAGGCCTGCAACGCCGCTTAGGAGGGCGACCCCTCCGACCGAGCCGATGTTGTTGAATACCGTCGCCCACAAGGCCTGTGCGTAATCGGCGTCGACGATCTTGAGGCGCTTCGCCGTGAGGCCGGTGGTGAGTACGGTGATCCCGAAGAGAAGGGCGTAGACGATACCGAGCAGTAGCGCCTGGGTCAGGCTGACGTCGGCGGTCTCTTCCTGAGCGAACGCGGCGAGGAGGGTGATCTCCACCTTTGTGCGCCGGTCCTGGCAAAGTTGCACAAAAGTGGTTGCATCTTGGATTGCGTCAAGGGCTAGCCCACCCGCTTCGTCTTCCTCCGCATGAAGTCCATGAGGATGTACTGCCCCAGCGTCATCGTGTTGGTGAAGTA
>JBDHBX010000022.1:0-47198 GCA_039592335.1 Gemmatimonadota bacterium
ACCATGGCACGCGTTTGCGACATCTGTGGCAAGGGACCGAGGTTCGGTCACCACGTGAGCCACGCCAACAACAAGACGAACCGGCGCTGGTACCCCAATCTGCAGCGCGTGCGCGCCCTCGTGAACGGCGAGGCGAAGCGCATCCGGGTGTGCACCCAGTGTATCAAGTCCGGCCGCGTGCAGAAGGCCCCGCGGGGCCAGGGAGCGGCGGTCGCCTCCTGAGCTTGCCGCCACCTACTGCCTAAGAAAACGGGGACCGTGAGGTCCCCGTCGTCGTTTCTGGAAGTCCGCAACCCGCTCACTCACCGAGGAGCTCGATTCGCGCCAACTCGGCCCCGTCGCCCTGCCGGTGGCCCAGCTTGAGGATCCGGGTGTAGCCGCCGGGGCGGCTCGCGAAGCGCGGCCCGATCTCGCTGAACAGCCGGCCCGTCACCTCCCGGTCCTTGATGTAGCGCTCCACCCGGCGCCGGGCGTGCAGGTCGCCGCGCCGTGCCAGCGTGATGAGCCGCTCGGCATAGGGCCGCAGCTCCTTGGCCTTGGCCGCCGTGGTCTCCACCTTCTCGTGGCGGAACAACGACGCCGCCATGTTGCGGAGCATGGCCTTGCGGTGCGCGGAGGTGCGGCTCAGCTGCCGACCCTTCTTGCGGTGCCGCATGCTACTGCCCTTCCTCCAGCGGCGCTGATTCGTCTGCGGCGGCCGCGGCGCCAACCGGGGTCGAGCCCTGCTCGAGCAGCACCAGCTCGCCGTCGCGATCCTCGAACTTCATACCGAAGTTCAAGCTCTCGCGCTGCAGCATCTCGGCGATCTCGGTCAGCGCCTTCTCACCCACGTTCTTGACCTTGAGCAACTCGTCCTCGCTGTAACCGACCAGGTCACCCAACGTGCTGATCCCGGAGTTCTTGAGCGAGTTGATCGAGCGCACCGACAGCCCGCAGTCGTCGATCGCCTTCGCCAGGAGGTCCTTCAGCTCCGCGCTGTCCTTCTCGGGCATGCCCTCGGTCTCGCCACTCACCATGGGGAGGTGGCCGAAGTCGAGGAAGTGGCGCACGTGCTCCTGCAATAGCGCCGCGGCGTAGGACACGGCGTCCTCCGGCGGGATGGCACCGTTGGTCTCGACCGACAGGCTCAGGCTGTCGTAGTCGGTGCGCTGGCCCACGCGGGTCTCCTGCACCGTGAAGTTGGCGCGCCGCACCGGGTTGTAGACGGCGTCGATGCGCACCAGGTCCACCGGCAGTGACCGGTCTTCCCCATGCTGCGAGGCCTCGACGTAGCCGCGACCCTTGTTGACGTACAGCTCGCCGGTGATCTCCCGATCCTCCTGCAGCGTGAACAGGACGTGCTCGGGGTGCACGATCTGCACCGCGGCGTTCGGGACGATCTGCTGGGCCGTCACCGCCCCGGCCTGGCCCGCCTTGATCTGCAGGACGGCCTCGTCGACTTCCTCGGCCATCACCAGGGTGAGCGACTTGAGCCGCTGGATGATCTGATGGATGTCTTCCACCACACCCGGGACGGTCTGGTGTTCGTGCACCACGCCTTCGAGCCGGAAGGCCCACACGGCAGCACCCCGTAGCGAGGAGAGCAGCATCCGCCGCAGCGCATTGCCCAGCGTATGGCCGTAGCCGCGCTCCAGTGGCTGGAGACGGAACTCCGCCGCAAACGGGATGTCCTCCCGCTTCGTCATCTCGACCACATGCGGTCGAACCAAGCCCGAGAGATCTATCATGTGCCTACTTGGAGTAGAGCTCGACGATGAGCTGTTCCTGTGCCGCCACCGGGATCTCGTCCCGTGTCGGCACTTCGGTCATCTTGCCGACGACCTTGTCGGCGTCCACGGTAATCCAGGAGAGCGGCGCCGCACGCGACAACGCCTCCAGCGAGGCCCGCACCGAGGTGAGCTCGCGACTCTTCTCGGCGACCCGCACCTCTTGGCCGGGCTTCACGGCGAACGACGGTACGTCCACCCGCTTGCCGTTCACCTCCACGTGGCCGTGCCGCACCAGCTGGCGTGCCGCCTTGCGGCTCTGCGCGAAGCCCATGCGGTGCACCACGTTGTCGAGGCGCGTCTCCAGCGCGATCAGCAGGTTGGCGCCCGTCATGCCGGGCAGCGTCCGCACCCGGGTGAACGTGTTGTGGAACTGCCGCTCCGTGAGCCCGTAAGTCCGCCGGACCTTCTGCTTCTCACGCAGCTGCTTCTGGTACTCCGACGCCTTGCGCCGCCGGCGCGTCGACTGGCCATGCTGGCCCGGCGGATACTCACGCCGCTCGATGGCGCACTTCTCGGTGAGGCAGCGCGTGCCCTTGAGGAAGAGCTTCGTGCCCTCGCGCCGGCACAGCTTGCAGACGGGTCCCGTATACCGCGCCATTAGACCCGCCTCTTCTTGGGCGGCCGGCACCCGTTATGTGGGATAGGGGTGACGTCGCGAATCGACTTCACCTCGAGCCCCGCCGAGGCGAGCGCCTGGACCGCCGACTCCCGACCGGAGCCCGGGCCCTGCACCCGCACGTGCACGCGCCGGACGCCCAGATTGACCGCCTCGCGCGCGCAGTTCTCCGCCGCCACCGTGGCGGCGAACGACGTGGACTTCTTGGATCCCTTGAATCCCGACTTGCCGGCGGAGCCCCACACGAGGGCATTCCCCTGCATGTCGGTGATCGTGATCAGCGTGTTGTTGAACGTGGCGGTGATGTGCGCGATCCCCTCCGCTTCCACCACCTTCTTGCGCTTCGAACCCGTGGATGCCTGAGCCATCTTACTTCTTCACCGTTCTCTTCTTGCCAGCGATGGGACGCCGCGGACCCTTCTTGGTGCGCGCGTTGGTGTGTGTCCGCTGCCCACGCACCGGCAGGCCGCGGCGATGCCTGAGGCCGCGGTAGCTCCCGATGTCCATGAGCCGCTTGATGTTCATTGCCACTTCGGTGCGCAGGGCGCCCTCGACCTTGACCGAGCGCTCGATGGCCTGACGCAGCCGGGCCACCTCGGCGTCCGACAGATCACGCACGCGCGTGTTCGGGTCGACCGCGGTATCGTCCAGCACCTTCGCCGCCGTCGGTCGGCCTACGCCGAAGATGTAGGTCAATGCGATCTCGACCCGCTTCTCGCGGGGCAGATCGACACCAGCAATTCGTGCCATGCGCTAGCCCTGCCGTTGCTTGTGTTTCGGATTGCGCTTGCAGATGACCAGCGTGACACCCTTGCGCCGGATCACCTTGCAGTGTTCGCAGATCGGTTTGACGCTCGAACGGACTTTCAACGCCGCTCCCTGCAATGAGTTGGAAACGAGCCTCGAAATATAGAGGGGGGTAAGGCGGGATGCAACGGGCGGTTACGGCGTTACGCGGACCTCCCGCAGTCGCCAGGCACCGTCCAGATACCGGAACCCGAGGAACACCGTCTCGCCCAGCTCCTCCTCGGTCCCCTTCACCACGTAGCAGCGTGCGATCTCGGCGTAGGCGTGGTCGTCCGCCATGCGGCGCACCCCCACCAGCTCGAAGCTCCGCTCCTGGGCCGGGTCGAGGTAGCCATCGAGCAGCCGGGCCGCCTGTTCCGGCTGGAGCGAGGCCGAGACGGTGACTTCGGGGATGCGCAGCCGTACCGTGTCGCTGCCCACGATGAGGGCCTGGACATCGTGCGCGATCCATGCGGCCCGGGCACGCTCCACGGCCACGTCCAGCTCGTAGTCGATCTGCCGGACCTCCTGGGCCCCGGCCGGGGGGACGGCCAGCACACAGGCCGCCACCAGCCCCAGATACCCTCGCCGTCCGCGCATGATCGCCCCCTTTACGATGCCGCCTCGCACAGTTCCTGATACACCGCTGCCGGGCGTTCAGCCCTCGTGACGGGTCGGCCCACCACCAAATGGGTGGCGCCGGCGGCCACTGCCTCCCGGGGCGTCGCGGCCCGCTTCTGATCGTCCGCCGCGCTCCCGACGGGCCGGATGCCCGGTACCACCAGCCACCGGTCGGGCCCCGCCACCTCCGCCACGGCTGCCACCTCGTGGGGCGAGGTCACCAGCGCCCCGACCCCCGCTCCCACAGCGAGCCTAGCCAGCCGGACGGCTTCGCTCAAGACCTCGGAGGCTGTCTCACGACCCACCACCTCCGCGTACGTGTCAGGGGTATGGGAGGTGAGGACGGTGACCGCGGCGAGACGCAGCGCCCCCGCGGCACCCACGGCCGCCTCCAGCATGGCACGACCGCCCAGGGCGTGCACCGTGGCCAGCTCCACCTCCAAGGCCGCCGCCTGCCGGGCCGCCTCCGCCACGGTGTTGGGGATGTCGTGCCACTTGAGATCGAGGAATACGCTGATCTCCCGCGCCTTGAGCTCCCGCACCAGGGCCGGCCCTTCCCGCACGAACAGGACGGGCCCGACCTTGGCCCACCTGAGGCCCGGCAGCTGGTCGACCACCCGCAGGGCATCCTCTACCGTGGGGAGGTCGAGAGCGACGATCACTTCAGCCACGCCGCATCCACTCCTCGGCCAGGCGCTCGGGCAAGCGCGGGCTCGCCATGGCGGCGGTCCCAATCGCCACGAGGCTGGCGCCGGCCTCGAGGTACTGGCCGATGTCCTCCAGAGTCCGGATGCCGCCCACCCCAATCACGGGGAGCCCGGTGCGCTCGCGCACGCGGCGCGTGGCCAGCACGCCCACCGGCAGGAGGGCGGGGCCGCTCACCCCACCCTGTCCGTAGCCGAGCCGGGCCTGTGCCACCTCGGCCCCGAGCCGGAAGAGCGTGCCGGGGATGGTGTTCACCAGCGAGAAGCCGTCGGCCCCGGCCTGGGCGGCGGCCTCCGCGGTGCACCCGATGTCGGGCAGCGTGGGGGAGAGCTTCACCACCAGCGGCTTCCCCGTGGCGGCTCGGCAGCCTCGCACCAGGTCGGCCAGGACGGTGCTGTCCGCCCCGAACTCCTCGCCGCCCCGGGCGGTGTTGGGGCAGGAGACGTTGAGCTCGAACGCCGTGACCACCGCCGCGTCCGCGAGCCGCCGCACCACCGCCTCATAGTCCTCCACCACAAAGCCGACCACGTTGACCAGGACCCGCGCCCGTACCAGATGCTCCGCCAGCCAGGGCAGGTCGTGCTCGACCACATGCTCCACCCCGGGGTTGGCGAGCCCGACCGCGTTCAGCATCCCGCCGCCGAACTCCGCCACCCGCGGGGCCGCGTGCCCCGCCCGTGGCTCGGGACTCACCGCCTTGGTCACGATCCCTCCGAGGCGGTCGAGGTCGATCACGCCCTCGAGCTCCTGTCCGAACCCGGCCGTGCCCGCTGCCAACAGCACGGGGTTCTGGAACGTCGTGCCGAAGACCTCGATCGGTGCGCTCACGGCTGCCTCCGTGCGCGGGCCCGAAGCACCCGCAGCGAATCCTCGGCGGCACGGAAGGCGTCGGCGGCCTCACCGGAGAGCGCGAGCGCGTACGGCGACTCCCCGTATCGGTCGGTCAGCAGTGATAGCGCCTCGTCCGCCCGCTCCGGCTCCAGCGCGGCTGCCGCGAGCAGCGCCTTGGGCGCCACGAATGAGGCCGGATGGTCCTGGGGAATACGCCAGAAGAGGGCCGCCGCCAGTGTCGGGGCCTCGAGCGAGTCGCGCAGTGCCTCCGCCGCCCCGAACAGACGCACGGCATCGTCCCCATCGGCTGGGGGCTCAAGGGCCTCGACGGCGAGCTGCAACACACTCGCCGCCGGGCGGGCGAGGCGCGCGGCCTCACCACCCGCCTGTCTCGCATCATGGACCCGCCGCAACAGCTCCGGCAGCTCCGCCGGGTCCTCGGCGCGCTTGAGATCCACCAGCGCGAGCCGCGCTGCGGCCACGCCCTCCTCCAGCGAGTCGGGGGCGGTGTGCGCTGCCGCAGCGTAGCGCCCGCCCGCGCGTTCCAGCTGGCCGATCGCCTCCCATCGCTCCCCATCGGCCAGGAGCAGGCGGGCCCGCTCGCCGGCGGTCACATCGGAGCGCTCCGTCAGGGCGTCGGTCAGGCCGGCGGCGGCCTCACCATCCCGGGCACCCAGCGAGTCGAGGGCGGGAAGCCAGCGGTCCTCGTCGTAGGGAGCCGCGAGCTGAGCCTGCAACACCCCACGCGCCGCGCCCACGCTGTCCGCGGCGCCATACGCCTGTGCCAGGTCGAACGCCGCGGAGTCCGGCAGCGCCCGCAGCAGGTCGTGGGTGGCAGTACCGTACGCGCCGCGCGCCAGCTCGGCCCGGCCCTTCCACAGTGCCGCCCCGGTGGCGACGGCCGGGTCGCCGGCGTCGAGCAGGGGGGCGAGCACGCGAACCGCGGCGTTGGGCTCGCCAATGACGACGCGACATGCTCCCAGCTCCAGGGCGGCCCGTTCCCGCAGTGTCGCGTCGGGGCTCGAGTCCACGGCCAGTTGCAGGGGCTGGACCGCCTCGTCACACTCCCCGCCCCTCCGCAAGCTCTGCCCCCAAAGGAGCAGCGCGTCATCGCGCCACTTGCTGGTGGCATAACGCACGGCCACCGACTCCGCCTTCACCGCCGCCTGCGCGTAGAGCGCCCGCGCCTCGCCCGAGCGGCCCTGCTCCCGGGCCGTCTCGGCTTGGTCCATGAGTCGATTGGCGTTGTAGAGCCCGTTGTAGTACGCGCACCCGGCGGCCACCCCGACCAGCACCCAGCCGGCCCGTCCGAGGCCCCGTGGCGTCATTGGCCGGTGCCTGCCAGCACCTTCTCCTCGTAGCGCTTGAGGTATTCCTCGATCCCCTCGGCTGCCGCCTTGGCAACCTCGCGCTGGCCCTCGGCGGAGGCGAGATAAGCACCGTCGCGGCGGTTGGTGGCGAAGCCGGTTTCCCACAGGATCGCGGGACGGGTGGCGGTCGCGAGCACCACGAAGCGGTTCTGCGCCACGCCCCGGTCCTCGCCGGGATGCACACGGGCGGTCACCGTCTGCACGATGTCGGCCAGGAGCGCCGACTCCCGCAGGAACTCGTTCCTATGCAGATCCTTGAAGATGAACTCCAGGGCGTCATCGATCGCGTTCGGGTCGCCAGTCTCGTAGCGCAGCGCCTCGTTCTCCATGTCCGCGACGCGGCGGGCCTCGGCGGTCAGCGCATCTCCCAGGAAGTACGTCTCCACTCCGTTGATCTGCTCGTAGCCCCGCCGTGGGCGCAGGCTGTTCACGTGCACGCTGATGAAGAGATCGCAGTCGGCGCGGCACATGCGCGCGCGGTCGCCCAGATCGATGAGCGTGTCCCGCGAGCGCGTCATGATCACGTCGACGCCACGGCTCTCCAGCTCGGCCTGCAGCAACTTGGAGATGGTGAGCGTGACATGCTTCTCCTTCACGCCGGTCGGCAGGTACCGGCCCGGATTCCCGTTGTCGACGCCGCCGTGCCCGGCGTCCACCACCACCTGGTGCTGCATGCGAAAGCCGTTGCTCCGCGCGCGGTCGGAGGGCGGCCGCATCGCAGCCGGATCGAGCACCACGGCGCTTGCGCCGGTCACCACCGGAGCCAGACGGGCCTCCTCGAACCGGCCGGCGAGCGCGTCGTAGCGATACCCCTCGCGGAACAGCCGCGGTACGTGCTCGGCCAGCCACTGGAGCGGCACGTAGAGGGTGTCGCGCGCGAGGTAGGCGCCACCCACCAGCGGCAGGATCTGGTTGTGGTGCAGCAGCACGGGGGCGCCCAATAGGAAGCGGAACGGCTGGTCGGCGAAGCCCACCACGGCCCACCCGTCGTCCACCACGCCGCTCATGGGAAGGACCTCCGCCAGCAGGGGCGCGGAGAGGGCCGGATGCCCCAGGTGGGTCGACACGGGCACCGCCGACTCGCCGCGTGCCGTGGCCACCACGATCATCGCCGGCGCGGTGGCGCCCGCACCCGTCAGCGTGAGCGCGGCCAGCAGGAGCAGCGTGGTCATCGCCGCCGCCCGGTGGCGCGCGCCGCCTCCCGCTCGGCCTGACGGCGCTTCAGGTCCTCACGCTTGTCGTGGCGCTTCTTCCCCTGCGCGAGCGCCAGGGTCGCCTTAGCCCAGCCCTCGCGGAGATGGATGTCGAGGGGAATCAGGGTGAGCCCCTTCTGCTCGACGGAGCCGATGAGACGTCGCAGCTCATGGCGGTGCATGAGCACCTTGCGCGGGCGTTCGGGTTCGTGATTGGCATACCCTCCCGACTCATAGGCGGCGATGTTCATCCCCTCCAGCCAGACCTCGCCGCTTCGTACTACCCCGAAGGCTCCCTTGAGGCTCACCTTCCCAGCGCGCACCGACTTGATCTCGCTCCCAGTGAGAACGAGCCCGACCTCCCACGTATCGAGGATGTGGTAGTCGTGACGGGCCTTGCGGTTGCGGGCCACGACGGGGCCGGAGTCAGCGCCCGGCCGGGCAGTGGGTGACACGTAAGTCCAAGATAGATAAGGCCTTCCGGGGGGTCAAGAAAACTGCCAGTCGACGAGGGGACGGGGGCACTCGTGGGCTCGTCGTCCGCCCGAGAAAACGGGCACCGCTCGCGATGCCCGTCCGGTCAGTTTCGTTGAGTGCTCCCGAGTGCCGAAGGGGGGATTCGAACCCCCACGGGCTTGCGCCCACTGCGCCCTGAACGCAGCGCGTCTACCAGTTCCACCACTTCGGCAGGTGACGACGCGGTACTCGGGCCCACGCCGGGCTGAATTCTAACGGGAATCGGGGCGGCGGCCAACCCGGATCACTCGGCCGGGAGGCCGCCTTCGCTCGCTGGCCTTAGTACCGCGGCATGGTCGGGTCCACCTCTTCCGCCCAGGCGTGGACGCCACCCCGCATGCTGCGCACGTTCCGGAAGCCCGCCGCGGCGAGCAGCTCCACTGCCCGCAGCGAGCGCACCCCCGTGTGACAGACCGTGACGATCTCCCCGTGGCCGTCCAGCTCGTCCAGCCGGGTGGGCAGCTCCGCCAGCGGGATCAGCCGCGAGCCCTCGATGTGGCAGATCTCCCACTCCAGCGGCAGGCGTACGTCCAGCAGCACGAGCTCGGGGTTGTCCCGGCGTCCCTGCGCGACCTCGTTCACCGACACCTCGAGGCCACCGGTCTGCGGCGGGGTGTCCATACCGCAGAAGGCCTCGTAATCGACCAGCTCCCGCACGGTGGGGTGGTCGCCACAGACCGGGCACTCAGGATCACGTCGCAGCGAGAGCTCGCGGAACTCGAGCTTGAGGGCGTCGAACAGGAGCAGCCGCCCCGTCAGCGTCTCGCCCCGCCCGAGCACGAGCTTGATCGCCTCCAGCGCCTGGATGCTGCCGATCACCCCGGGCAGCGCCCCGAGCACCCCCGCCTGCGAGCAGGATGGCACCAGGCCGGGAGGCGGCGGGTCACGGAACAGGCAGCGGTAACACGGCCCGTCCTGCGCGGCGAACACGGAGGCCTGCCCATCGAACCGGAAGATTGCCCCGTACACGTACGGCTTGCCCAGCAGCACGCACGCGTCGTTCACGAGGTAGCGGGTGGGGAAGTTATCGCTGCCATCCACCACGACGTCGAACTCACGCAGCACGTCGAGCGCGTTCGCGGAGGTGAGCTGCGTGTCGAAGCGGCGGATCTCGACGAGGGGGTTCAGGTCGGCCAGGCGTGCAGCGGCGGAGTCCAGCTTGGGCCGGCCGATCGCGCTCGTGCCGTGAATGATCTGGCGCTGCAGATTCGTCTCATCCACCGCATCGAAGTCCGCCAGGCCGATCGTGCCCACCCCCGCGGCGGCGAGGTAAAGGGCCGCGGGCGAGCCTAGCCCCCCGGCCCCGATCACCAGCACACGTCCGGCCTTGAGGCGGCACTGCCCCTCGATGCCCACCTCGGGCAGGATGAGATGCCGTGAGTAGCGGAGGGTCTCCTGGTGTGACAGATCGGGCAGGCCCGACTGGCCGGTCACCGCACGCTCCTGGGTCTCGGGTGAGGATGGCGCATCAGCCACATCCCGCAACTTGTCGAGGGAGCCGGACAAGAAAAAGGGGCGCACGAGTGCGCCCCGGTTCCCCGCCCTACCTCTATTGCCTACTCGCTGGACCCGCGAATCGTGTGGTGTCAGGCCGAAACTAGCGCCTGGACCTCCGACTCCTGCAGCATCAGGTCTTCCAGCGAGATGTCGGCTAGCAGGTCGTCGACCCTGCGCTGCAGCTCTCGCCATACCGGGCGAATGCTGCACGGATTGCCGCCGCTGCACCGAACAGTGCTCACCTTGTGCACGTCGCAGTTGACTTCGAACGTGCGGTTCTCGGCGGCCTCGATCACGTCCTTGACCGAAATCGTGTTCGAGTCCCGTGCCAGGTAATACCCACCCTTCGCACCCCGAACGCTCGAAACCAACCCCGCCCGTCTGAGCTTCAGTAGAATCTGCTCGACGTAATCCGCGGGAAGTCCCTCGCGCTTCGCCATATCACGTGCGGGAGTGGGGCCATTATTGCCTTGTTTCGCCAGGTGCAGCGAGACAATCATGCCGTATTCGGCCCAAGTCGTAACTCGCATGGCTACCTCCCGCATGGAATATCCGACATGTCGGATCGGAAAGCAAGCGAGTGGAGTCAGTCCTCGCCCGGAACGCCCGGATCCGTCATGGCACGCAGGTCGAGGATGGCGTCCAGCTCCTCAGGGGTCAGAATGCCCTTCTCGGCCACGAGCTCGCGCACGGTCACGTTCCGCTCCACCGCCTCCTTGGCGAGCTGGGCCGCCTCGGCGTAGCCGATGCGAGGGGCGAGCGCCGTCACGATGGCCGGGCTGCGCTCCAACCAGTACGCGGCCTGCGTCTCGTCGGCCTCGATCCCGGTGACACAGCGCTCCGCGAGCACGCGGCTCGCGCTCGTGAGGATTCCCATCGTAAAGAACAGGTTGTGCGCGATCACCGGCATCATGACGTTGAGCTCGAGCTGGCCCGCCTCAGAGGCGGCAGCGATCGTCGCGTCGTTTCCCATCGCCTGGTAGCACACCATGTTCACCATCTCGGCGACGACGGGATTCACCTTCCCCGGCATGATGCTGGACCCCGGCTGCACGGCGGGCAGCCGGATCTCGGCCAGTCCGGTGCGCGGGCCGGACGCCAGCAGCCGTAGGTCGCTGGCGATCTTGGCGAGGTCCACCGCGTAGGTCCGCAGCATCCCGCTGAACGCCGCAGCATCACCCATCGACTGCATCAACTGCACCCGGTCGCTTCCCTCGCGCAGCTCGAAGCCCGTGAGCTCCGAGAGCAGTCGCACCATCAGCGCGGGATACTCGGGCTCGGCATTGAGCCCGGTCCCCACCGCGGAGCCGCCGATGCCCAGCTCGCGCAGCGGCTCCGCCGCCGCCTCGAGGCGCCCGGCATTGCGTTCCACGGTGTGCCCGAACGCCGTGAACTCCTGCCCCAGGCGGATCGGGGTGGCGTCCTGCAGGTGGGTGCGCCCCGCCTTCACGATCGGGTCGAAGGCCCGGCCCCGCTCGAGCAGGGCCTCCGCCAGCCGGCGCATCGCATCGAGCAACGGCGGCAGCAGCGAGAGGGCACCAAGGCGAATCGCCGTCGGGATCGTGTCGTTGGTGCTCTGTGCCATGTTCACGTGATCGTTGGGATGCACCGGCGCGTACTCGCCGCGCTGGCCGCCCAGGATCTCGTTGGCGCGGTTCGCGAGCACCTCGTTCACGTTCATGTTGTGACTGGTGCCGGCGCCGGCCTGGTAGGGATCGACCACGAAGTGCTCTCGATGTTGCCCCGCGAGCACCTCGTCGGCCGCCCGCACGATCGCCGCAGCCGGCTCGGCATCGAGCCGGCCCGTTTGCCGATGCGCCTGCGCCGCGCTGCGCTTGATCCACACCATGGCGTCCACGAACGCGGGGAGGGGCCGCAGCCCGGAGATCGGGAAGTTGTGCCGCGCCCGCTCGGTCTGGATGCCCCACAAGGCCCATGCCGGCACCGGCAACTCTCCCAGCGGGTCTCGTTCGAGCCGCGTTTCGCTCACGTGCTCACCCTCCTCGCTCAACGGCGCGTCGGTCTCCAGCCATGAGTCCACCCTAGCGCGTGACCTCCACCCGCAGCGCGTCGTTGAAGCGATTGAAGTACGCGAACAGTCCGATCACCATCGTGATCTCCACGATCTCGCCCTCGTTCCAGTGGTGCGCGAGCTCCGCATAGTCCTGGTCGGTCACCGCATGCCCCGAGTCGGTCACCACCTCGGCATAGCGCAGCGCTACCTTCCAACTCTCGTCCATGCCCTCGAGCGACGGCTCGGCGCGAGGACGCTGCTCGGGCGACTCGCTTCGCACCGCGGCGATCCACTCCTCCTTCGCACCCAGCCGCCTTGCCAAGGCGGTGTGGGAAGCCAGTCAGTAGCGACACGGACTGAGCGCCGAGACCCGCACCGAGAGCAGCTCCTTCAGCACCGTCGGGACGTCGCCCTCGTTCATCACCGCGCGGAAGTGCGCGATCATGGTCGTGAGGTGCTTGGGGCGAAGCCCCGCCGTGCGGAACATGTTGGGGATGTTGCCCCGCTCCTTCAGGAAGGTTTCGAAGATCGTCCGGACCTCCGGGGCCACCTCGTCGGGAGTGCGCGGTCGAATACGGGGGTCGGGCTCGGTCATGGCAGGTGTCCGTCAGTCGGAACAGTCGCCCAGCGGGTAGATGAACCCGCAGTTGTGGCAGGGGTTCTTGCAGCCCCAGGGCTTCGGTGTCACGGGGAAGCCGCAGCGGAGGCAGCTGGAGACGGGCGCCGACTGAGGCAGCGTCGCGGCACCGCTTCCCGCCGCACCTGGCACGGCGCGCGGCCCTCTAGACAAGCGGAATCGCCCCCGTGAGGAACGGGTTCGAGCGGCGCTCGACGCCGATCGTGGTCTCCGGCCCGTGGCCGGAGTAGACCACCGTCTCGTCCGCCAGCGGGAGGAGCTGCTCCTGAATGCTCCCGAGCAGCGCGGCGCCGTCGCCACCCGGCAGGTCGACCCGTCCCACCGAGCCCGCGAACACCGCATCACCCACGAACGCCACACCGTGCCCGATGATGGCGACGCTTCCGGGACTGTGGCCCGGCACGTGCCGCACCTCGAAGTCGAGGCCTCCCACCGTCAGGGTGTCGCCGTGGGCGACCTCATGGTCGGGCGCCGGGGGCTGCTCGGCCCGCACGCCGAGCCACGCGCCCTGCTGTGCCACGCCGTCGTACAGGGGCCGATCGGCCGGGTGCAGATAGACGGGGACGCCGGTTCGCTCGACCACGGCCTTCACCCCCAGGATGTGATCCAGGTGGGCGTGGGTCAGCCAGATGGCCCCGAGCGTGAGCCGCTCGGTCTCGACGCGGCGCAGAAAGAGGTCGGCCTCCTCACCCGGGTCGATGAGCACGGCTGCACCCGCGTCGGGATCGGCCAGGAGGTAGCAGTTCTCCTGATAGACGCCGTTGGTGAGGCAGATGACCCTAGGGCGAGGCAACGGCCGGTTGCTCCGCGTCCCGCCGCTCCGTGAGGTACTTCTCCACCGCCATGGCCGCCGTCGTGGCATCCCCCACGGCCGTCGTGATCTGCCGCACCAGCTGCACGCGCAGGTCACCCGCCGCGAACAGGCCGGGGATCGACGTCATCATGTGGTCGTCGGTGATGATGTACCCGCCTTCATCGTGGTCGAAGTGCCCCTTGATGAGACCGGAGTTCGGGTTGAACCCGATGAAGATGAAGACCCCACCCACGTCGAGGCGGGAGCTCTCGCCCGCTTGCGTGTCCTGGAGGGTCAGATGGGTCACGCCCTTGGGCTCGCCGTGGATCTCCTCTACCACCTTGTTCCAGATCACCTCGATCTTGGGGTTGTTGAAGGCCCGCTTCTGGAGGATGGGAGATGCCCGCAACTCGCCGCGCCGGTGGATGAGGTACACCTTCTCCGCATAACGCGTGAGGTAGTCGGCCTCCTCCACCGCGGCGTCGCCG
The DNA here is from genome assembly GCA_039592335.1 of Gemmatimonadota bacterium. Lineage (GTDB taxonomy): Bacteria > Gemmatimonadota > Gemmatimonadetes > Gemmatimonadales > GWC2-71-9 > WVYX01. Next base: position 13,837 of record JBDHBX010000022.1, read on the forward strand.
CCACCCACCACGGCCAGAATCTCGCCTTTGAAGAATGCCCCGTCACACACGGCACAGTAGGACACGCCGCGCCCCGCGTACTCCTTCTCGCCGGGGACGTCCAGCTTCCGCGGCGTGCCACCGGCGGTGATGATCACCGCAGGAGCCGTGTAGGTCTTGTCGAGCTGGGTCTTCACGTCGAAGTCCCCTTCGTCCCGCTTCGCGATGGACTCGACGGTATCCATGACGATCTCCGCGCCGAACTTGAGCGCGTGATCGGTCATCTTCTTGGCCAAGTCCGGACCCTTGATGCTCTCGAAGCCGATGTAATCCTCGATGAGGTCGGTGTTCAGCATCTCGCCGCCGGTCATGCCCCGCTCGATGACCAGGGTCTTGAGCATGCCGCGCCCCGCGTACATCGCCGCGCACAGCCCGGCGGGACCACCGCCCACAATGATCACGTCATGGGTCTTCGTATCGGTCACTGGAGCCTCTGCTTGCCTCTCGTTCGCTTCCCCGCGGCGGCGCACGCCGCCGGCCGCCGCTCCTCACAACCATTGCCCGGGGGTGCGAGTTCCCGGGCGACTGCCGAAACTTAGCGACCCTGCAAAGCGGGGAGGCTCTCGTCGGCGCCCGGCATTCCCCGAGCGGAGAACACCACACTGCCGTCACGGTCCACCAGTACCACGGTGCGCTGGATCCCCTTGCCGTCGGCCTTGAGCGCGCCGAAGTCGCCGGTCACGTCGCGCCGCGGGTCGCTCAACAGCGGGAACGGGAGCTTCAGCTTGTCGGCGTAGCGCCGATGGCTCTCGAGTCCCGCGAAATTCACGCCGAACGGCTGCACGTCGGCGTCTCGATACTGGGCTATCTCATCGCGCACGGCGGAGAGTTGGCGGTTTCACCCAGGCGTGTTGTTGCCCGGATAGAAGATGAGCAGCGCACGGGCCCTCTCGAGCACGTCGCTCAACCGGTACGTGGCGCCGTCCGACCCCCCCAACTCGAAGTCGGGGGCGGTGTCCCCAACCGCGATCATGTCCTTCATTGCGTAGCCTCCGACAGAGACCTGCGTTCCTGGTGGAGTCGCTCGAGTCGCTCCAACCATTCCTCGGGAATGTCCGCCGATCCGAGCGGAGCCCGGTCGCCGGCGTCATGGGCGTCGCCGTGCCAGTCCGTCCCCCCGGTGGGAAGCATGGTCAGCTCGTTGGCCAGCCGTAGCGTGCGGTTGGCCCGGGCTTCGCCGTGGGATGGGTGGTGCACCTCCACGCCGTCCACGCCCGCCTTCTTGAGCAACTTCAAGCTGCCGCGCGTTGCCCGATCCTTGAGATGGGCGGCCGACGTCACCCCACCGACCGCCCGCACCAGCCCCGCGACTTCCTCGACCGGCGGCAGCACCTTCGGCACAAAGGCCGGCCGGCGCCAGCCGAGATACTTGCGGAACGCGGCGTCGACGTCGGGCACCGCGCCGCGCTGCACCAGGGCGCGCGCCACGTGGGGTCGGCCGATGGCGTCGCCGCATGCCTCGTTCAGCACCTCATCGACACCGACCTCGACGCCCAGCCCGTTGAGCCGTTGCACGATCTGCTCGGCGCGGCGCACCCGGGCCCGGCGCTTGTCAGCCAAGTAGTCCTCGAGGTGTTGCTCGTCGAGGGGCAGGAAGTAGCCGAGCAGGTGCAGCTCCCCCCACTTGGTCGCCACACTGAACTCGCAGCCGGCAATCACCCGTACTCCGACCGACGCCCCAGCTTCCAGCGCCTCGGGCAGCCCTGCGAGCGTGTCGTGATCGGTGAGCGCGATGGTGGCGAGACCGGCGGCCGCGGCACGCCGGATCACCTCGGCCGGCGCGTACTCCCCGTCCGAGGCGTTGGAGTGGAGGTGGAGGTCGATCGCGCCCACGTGCTACCGGTCCCTGCGGCCGTAGCGCACCTCGGGGCTCGTCCGGTCTCCTTGGGATTGGCGGTAGTACTCGACGAGCTGGGCATCAGACAGATCGACCAGGGCGGCGTCCCGGCTGCTTGCACCCAGCGAGCGAAACCGGGTCACCCGCCGGACCAGGTCAGGCCCGGTGCCCTTCTCGAACACCAGCCCGAGCTCATCGTGCGTGTAGCTAGTGACCCGACCCGACGGATAGACGTACCAGCGCTCGCCCTCGATCTCGATGATGCGACGCGCCATCACAGCCCTCCGTCCGTGTACTCCTCGAGGTCGCGCTTCACATCGGCCATGAACCGGTCCGCATCCGCGCCGTCCACCACCCGGTGATCGTACGACATCGAGAGCATGCCCAGCGTGCGGATCGCGATCACGTCCTGACCGTCGTCCAGCGTCATCACCTTGGCACGCTTCTCGATCGTGCCCACCCCCAGGATCGCCACCTGCGGCTGGTTGATGATCGGCGCACCGGTGTAGGAGCCGAATGTCCCCGGATTGGTGATCGTGAACGTGCCCTGTTGCACCTCGTCGGGGTTGAGACGCTTGGTGCGGGCCCGCTCGGCCAGGTCGGCCATCCGCTTGGCGATGCCCAGCAGCGAGAGCTCGTCGGCGTGCTTGAGCACGGGGACGATGAGCCCCCAATCCAGTGCCACCGCGATCCCGATGTTGATGGCCTGGCGGTAGATGATGCTGCCCCCGCTCACCGACGCGTTGACGACCCGGTGCTTGCGCAGGTTGTCGGCGATCACCTTGACGATGAACGCCATGTAGGTCGGCTTGGCGTCCCGTTCGGCGAATGCCGGCTTGAGTTGCTGACGCAGCCGCGCGATCGGCGTGAAGTCCACCTCGTAGAAGCTGGTCACGTGCGCCGAGACGCGGCGCGACAGCACCATGTGGTCGGCCGTGAGCTTGCGGATGCGGCTCATCGGCACGACCTCGTCGCCGGCCCAGGCCTCCACCGTCGGGTGCTCGACGGTGCTGGGTGCGGCCGCGGCGGCGGCCAGCGCGGGCGCCGCTCTGGGCGCGCCGCCCTCGATGAACGCCAGGACGTCCTTCTTGGTGACACGACCGGCGTGGCCCGTCCCCGGCACCCCGCTGATGTCCACGCCATGCTCCGCGGCGATGCGCCGCACGAGGGGCGTGGAGCGTCGCCGCAGACGCTCGTCGGCGGTCTCCGCCCCACCGTTCCCGTCGCCGCCCGGGGGGACCGCGATCGGCGCCACCGGAGCCGGCGCGGCAGCCGGAGCGGCGGCTGCCGGCGCGGACTCGGCCGCTGACGGCTCTTGAGCCGGCGCGTCCGCCTCCTCCTGCTTGGCCGGCGCGGTGGCGGCGGCCTGCTCCGTCTCGATGATGGCGACGACCGTCTGCACCTCGACCGTCTGGCCTTCCTGCACGGTGATCTCCGCTAGGACACCGGCGGTCGGCGCCGGAATCTCGGCGTCCACCTTGTCGGTCGAGATCTCGAGGATGGCCTCGTCCCGCTTCACCTCGTCCCCCACCTGCTTCAGCCACCGCGAGACCGTGCCCTCGGCAATCGACTCTCCCATCTGCGGCATGATGACGTCTACACGGGCCATGCGGATCTCCTGCACTCCTGGTGATTCAATAGTCTACCAACATACCGGGGATCGCTCGAACGGGCACCTAGTACGCCAGCAGCTCCCGCGCCGCCGCCACGATCTCCTCCGTCTGCGGCAACACGTAATCTTCGAGCTGCGCCGAGTACGGCAGCGGCGCATCGTGCGCCGTGACGCGCCGGATCGGCGCGTCGAGCCACTCAAAGGCCTGCTCGCCGACCCGGGCAGTGATCTCCCCAGCGACCCCGCCGGTGCGGGTGTCCTCGTGGACGATCAGTAGCCGGTTCGTCTTCCGCACCGACGCGACCATGGCCGCGTCGTCCATGGGCAGCAGACTGCGCAGGTCCAACACCTCCACCGACATGCCATCGCTCTCGGCGAGCTGCTCGGCCGCTTCGTGCGCCTTCCATACCGTGGCCGACCAGGTGACGATCGTGAGATCCGTCCCCTCCCGCGCGATCCGCGCCTCCCCGATCGGCGTCAGGATCTCCTCGTCCTCCGGCAGCTCCTCCCTGATGCGGCGGTACAGGAACTTGTGCTCGAAGTAGATGACCGGATCCTCGTCCCGAATCGCCGCCTTGATGAGTCCCTTGGCATCCCGTACCGTGGCCGGACAGACCAGCTTGAGCCCCGGGGTGTGGAAGAACGCCGCCTCCGGCATCTGGGAGTGGAACGGTCCGCCGCGCACGTAACCACCCGAGGGGCCACGCACCACCATCGGCGTCGCGAGACCGGCCCGGTAACGCGCCGTGGCGACGTAGTTGGTGAGGACATCGTACGCCGCGGCGATGAAGTCGATGAACTGCATCTCCACCACGGGCCGCATGCCCATGTGCGCGGCCCCCGCCGCGGCACCCACGATCGCCGCCTCACTGATGGGCGTGTCGATCACGCGGTCGGCGCCGAATTCCTCCAGAAACCCGTCGGTCAGCTTGAAGGCGCCCCCGTACGCCCCCACATCCTCGCCCAGGATGAAGACGCGCTCGTCACGCTCCATCTCCTCCCGGAGACCCTGGCGCAGCGCCTCGAGGTAGGTGACCTCAGCCAACCGTGGCCTCGTACCCCGCGGTCTTCACCGCCTCGACGAGCGCGTGGGGCGCGGCCTTCGCGTCGTCGAAGTCCACCTCGGCCATGCCCTCGTCGAGCTCCACGAAGACCCCCCAGACGCCGTCTATGTCCTGCAGAGCCTTCTGGACCTTCGCGACGCAGTGGTCGCACGTCATGCCGGTAATGGTGAGTCTCGTTGATGCCATCAGTCCTCAGGACCTCGTCTCACTCGGGTTCCGTTCTCGGGGGAAGGGTGAAGGGGAAAGGGTACCGCGCGATAGTCGTACCCTTCCCCCTTCCCTGTTCCCCGTTCCCGGTTGGTCCGGGCGGTGGGGCGGCTAGTACGCCCCCTTCACCTCGTGCCACGGTTCCGCCCGCTTGTGCACCATGCCGAGGAAGCGCTTGGCCACCCTGTCCGCCTCGCTCTCCCCCACCTGATCGGTAACCACATTGATCAAGGTATAGTGCCCGCCCTCCGCCTCGACCGTCAGGTCGATGCGGCCGATCGTGCCGGAAAAGGTGCGGTGGCGGTGGCCGGCGTCGGAGCGCTGCAGCCGCTCGCCGAGGTACGTGTCGGCCTCGGCTAGCACGTCGTCGGGCGCGATGGATGTCCGATGGAAGTACCGCATCTGCGTTACGTCGCTATCGAAGGTTTGAAGCGCCGCAGCCGCAGGGAGTTCCCCACGACGCTGAGGCTGGAGAGTGCCATGGCCGCGCTGGCGACGATCGGGCTCAGCAGCACCCCGGTGAACGGATACAGGATCCCGGCCGCCAGCGGAATGGCCAGTACGTTGTAGACGAACGCGAAGAACAAGTTGGAGCGGATCGTGCGCGTGGTGCGGCGCGACAGCTCGACGGCGGCCACGACGCCGCCCAGGTGTCCACGCACCAGCGTCACGTCGGAGGCCTCCACCGCGACGTCGGTCCCCGTCCCCAGCGCAAAGCCGATGTCGGCCTGGGCCAGGGCCGGCGCGTCGTTGATCCCATCGCCCACCATGGCCACCAGGTGGCCTTCCTCCTGCAGGCGCTTGATCACCTCGGCCTTGGAGCGGGGGTCCACCTCCGCAAGCACCCGGTCGATCCCGACCTCCTTCGCCACGATGCTCGCGGTCTTCTTGATATCCCCGCTGAGGACGTAGACCTCGAGTCCCATCTTCTTGAGCCGATCGACGGCGGCTTTGGCCTCGGGCTTGACCTCGTCGGTGACCGCCAGCAGCCCCTGCACCGTGTCGTTCACCACCACGACGATCGGGGTGCGGCCGGCCAAGATGTGATGTTCCACCGGCCGCGCCAACGATCCCAACGAGAGGCTCCGCTCCTCGGCGTGCCGCACCGAGATCACCTCGACCAGGTACTTGCCGACGATACCGCGGGCGCCGCGTCCCTCCATCGCCACGAACCGCTCGGCGGGGACCAGCTGGATGTTCTTCTCCGCCGCCTCCTGGACCACGGCCTGCGCCAGGGGGTGTTCGGAACGTGCCTCCACCGAGCCGGCCAGGCGCAGCACCTCGGCCGGACTCACCGTGGTGCCGTCGGAGCGCTTGGCCCCCATCACGTGGGTGACGGTCGGCCGACCCACCGTGATCGTCCCCGTCTTGTCGAACACCACCGTGTCGAGCTGGTGTACGCCCTCCAGGGCCTCACCGCCGCGGATGAGCACGCCGTGCTCCGCACCCTTCCCGGTCCCGACCATGATGGCCGTCGGCGTGGCCAGGCCGAGCGCGCAGGGACAGGCGATCACCAGGACCGTCACCAATGCCACGGTGGCGTAGACCACGACCGGTGAAGGGCCAAAGACCCACCACACCAGGAAGGCCGCGATGGCCACGGCAATCACGATGGGCACGAACACACCGGCCACCTTGTCGGCCAGCCGCTGCGCCGGGGCCTTGGTGCCCTGCGCCTCCTCCACCAAGCGTACGATCTGCGCCAGCGCCGTGTCGGTACCCACGGCCTTCGCCTCGAACGTGAACGAGCCCGTGGTGTTGACCGTGCCGCCGAACACCTCGTCGCCCGCCTGCTTGGCCACCGGCATCGGCTCGCCGGTGAGCATGGCCTCGCTCACGCTCGACTCTCCTTCGATGACCACCCCATCCACCGGCAGCGTCTCGCCGGGACGCACCAGCACCTTGTCCCCCACCTGGACCAACTCGACCGCGACCTCCACATCCTGGCCGCCGCGTTGCACCGTGGCGGTCTTGGGCCGCAGCGCGAGGAGGCGCCGGATGGCCTGGGAGGTCTGCCCCTTGGCACGCGCCTCGAGCAACCGCCCCAGGAGGATGAGCGCGATGATGGCGTTCACGCCCTCGTAATAGACGTCGGCGGGAAGGCCCGCTGCGCTGAACACCCACGGGAGCAGCGTGGCCACGAGGGAGTACAGGAAGGCCGCCCCGGTCCCCACCGCGATGAGGGTGTTCATGTCGGCGCTGCGGTGCTTGAGCCCGCTCCACGCCCCCCGGAAGAACTGCCGGCCGCTCCACAGCAGCACCGGCAGCGTGATCAGCATCAGGACGAGCTTGAGCAACTGGGGATTCGCGGCGCCGACGGTGTACAGCGCAGGGAGCAATCCGGCGAGCATGTCGTTCAGCGGCGCCATCAGCCGGGCGACCAGGTCGTGCTCCTTGACCCCCATCCCGGCCATGAGCGGCATCGAGCCGATCATCGTGACCACGGCCGCAAACGCCGCGAGCCCGAACTTGCCGGAGAGCTTGCGCACCTCCGCCTGGCGGCGCAGCCGCTCGCGCTCGACGGGGTCCTCCGTCGGCACCGGCTCGGCTACCGAGAACCCCGCACGCTCCACGGCCGCCTCCATGTGCCTGGCCCAGGTCAGCCCGGGGATGTACTCGACCCGCACCTGCTCCGTGGCCTGGTTGGCGGTAGCGCTCAGCACGCCTTCAAGCTGGGTGAGCTCGTGCTCCAGCCGCGCCACCGTCGTGGCGTAGTGGAGACCCTCGACGGCAATGACCACCGTCGCCTTGCCGCAGTCGTACCCGGAGTCGCGCACTGCCCGCACCAGCTCGGCAACGCTGACCTGCGTGTCGTCGATGTGGACCGTGGCCTTCCCCGTGGCGTAGTTCACGACCGCGTCACGCACGCCCGACGCCTGCTGCAGCCGCTTCTGCACGGTGGTCGCGCAGGCGCCGCAGGTCATGCCTTCGACCGGGAGGGTGATGCGGGCGCTACCCATGCTTCACGTGCCCTTTGCCGAGGTTGGCCCGGGCTCCCTCACGACCGACCTGCGCCACGACGCGGCCCTTCATCACCGACTTGCCGCAGCGGAACGGATAGTCGCCCGGATCCTTGGGGGTGAACTGGATGGGAGTGGTCTTGAAGGGGGGCAGCTCCTGGTCGATCCCCAGTCCGTCGAAGACGACCCGCTCGGAGCACTCGCTCGTTTCGTCCCGGTAGAAGAGCAGCCGCACCGGCCGGCCGGCCTCCACGGTCATGGTGGCCGGGTTGTAGCCGTCGCGCACGACGATGCGGAGCTCCTGCACCCCGCCCTTGGGCGGCCCGAACGCCGGGATCTTCCGCGGTCCCAGGAAGAACCACAGCTCCCCTGCGATAAGCAGGATTCCGAGGACGATGACTACGAGATCAGCGGCGCTCACACCTTCTCGTATTCGTAGTACTCGACCCCGAGATGGGTGATCTGATCCTCACCCATGAGCCAGCGCAGCGTGTTCTTCAGCTTGGTCTGCTGGATGAACAGGTCGTGCTCGGGGTTCAGGCCCGGCGCCGCCATCGGGCTCTTGAAGTAGAAGGACATCCACTCCTGGATCCCCACCATCCCGGCGCGCTGCGCCAGATCGAGAAACAGCGCCAGATCCAGTACGATCGGCGCCGCCAGGATCGAATCGCGGCAGAGGAAGTCGATCTTGATCTGCATCGGATAGCCGAGCCATCCGAAGATGTCGATGTTGTCCCAACCCTCCTTGTTATCACCGCGCGGCGGATAGTAGTTGATCCGCACCTTGTGGTAGATGTTGCCGTACAGGTCCGGGTACATGGAGGGCTGCAGGATGTGGTCCAGGACCCCGAGCTTGGACTCCTCCTTGGTCTTGAACGACTCGGGATCGTCCAGCACCTCGCCGTCCCGGTTGCCCAGGATGTTGGTGGAGTACCACCCCGCGAGCCCCAGCATGCGGGCCTTGAGCATCGGGGAGAGGACCGTCTTCATGAGGGTTTGGCCGGTCTTGAAGTCCTTGCCGCAGATCGCGACGCTCTTCAGCTCGGCCAGCTCCTGCAGCGCCAGCGTATCGACGGTCAGGTTCGGAGCGCCGTTGGCGAAGGGCACACCTTCCATGAGGCTCGCCCAGGCGTACAGCATCGACGGCGCGACCGTGTCGTCGTTGGCGTCCATCGCCTGCTCAAGCGCCGCCAGCGATTCGTGCGCGGGTCCGGGCTGGATGAACACTTCGGTGGACGCGCACCACACCATGACCAGGCGATCGCACTTGTGCTGCGCCTTGAAGGAACGGATGTCCTCGCGCAGCTGCTCGGCCAGCTCCCGCTTGGTCTTGCCCTGCTTCACGTTGGTTCCATCCAGCCGCTTCACGTAGTTGCGGTCGAACACCGCCGGCATCGGCTTGATCGTCTGCAGGAAATCCTTGATCGGCTCGATGTGCGGGGCGTCGAGCACGCCCGCCACCTTGCACGATTCGTAGGCGTCGTCAGAGATCGGATCCCAGGCCCCGAATACCATGTCGTCCAGCGAGGCCAGCGGCACGAAGTCCTCGATCAGTGGCGAGCGGCCCTCGGTGCGCTTGCCCAGGCGGATCGTGGCCATCTTGCCGAGCGAGCCAACCGCCTTCGCGTGCCCACGCCGGATGTTCTCCACGCCGGCGACGAACGTCGTCGCCACGGCTCCGAGCCCCACCAGCAGCACGCCCAGCGTGCCCTCGGCCGGAGCCAGGTCCTTCTTGATTGCTTCAGTCACCACCAGGTCCTTTCTCTGACGACATATCGGCCAACGCAGGCGTCTGCCAGCGGGACTGCGTCGTCCGGGGCTTGCGCCGCGTAATCTTACGAACGTGAACCATGCGCTGCACCACGGTGACTATGGCCAGCACCGCCAGCAGCGCAACGATACCCAACAGCAAGAAGCCACTCGGCCCGGCGCCGAAGAACATGGTCGGCACGCCGAGCCCCAGCACGCGTTCGGCACGCTGCGCAATGCCGACCTTGCACTCGAGATCCAGGCCCTCGGCCCGCGCTCGAGCGTAGGACACGATCAACCCCGCCCCGAGCGCCACCGCTGCGACGGCGGCGGCAGGCACGATCCAGGCTTGCGGCACGCCCCCCGACACGAAATAGAGGAGAATCCCCGTGAACAGCGCCGCGTCCCCGACCCGGTCCAGCGTGGAGTCGTAGAACGCACCGAACTTCGTCACGCCGCCGCTCTTGCGCGCCACTCGCCCGTCCAGCATGTCGAACACGCCGGAGACCAGCAGGAGGGCGCCGCCCAGGCTCACTTTGCCCACGCCAAAGGCGACCGCCGACCCAATGAGGACCAGCGTGCCGACGGTGGTAATGGCGTTGGGACCGACCCGCCAGACCACCAAGCGGTTCACCAGCGGGCTGAGGAGGGCCTCGAAACCGCGGCGCACGAAACCGGGAATCAGCGACGACATTGTAGTACCGTGATGGACCGGTAAGAATAACGGGGGGACGGGCTTGGAGCCAGCCGCCCCGCCGTTCCCCTCTCCCTTCGCCAACTCACCGATAGAGCAGATACACCTCCCGTTCCTCCCGAAACCGCTCGAGCGGCTCCCGCCACGCCACCACGATCTGCTCCACCGACGCACCCTCTCGAATCGCCTCCCACACCCGGTCGGTCCCGATGAGCTGGGCCAGCCGTCGCTGCCGCACCTCCAGCACATCCCCGTGCAGTCGCGCGATCGCTTCGAGCAGCGCCACCGCCGCCGTCACCGGATCGTACGTCTCCCGGTCGGTGACCAGCAGGCGCAGCGCCGGCAGGGTCACGTCGGGGTATTTCCCGTCGGGCGGCGCCTCCGGTCGGATCACGGTATCGGCCAGGAGCACTCCCTCCAGCTCCCCAACGCGCGCGATCACAGCCAGGGGGTCCAGCCACGGCGCGCCGATGACCTGGAACGCCACCGGGGTCCCCCGCCCCACCGAGAGGTTCGTGGCCTCGAACAGCACGAGTCCGGGGTAGTGTGACGCGCTCTCCAAGTCGGGCATGTTGGGTGAGGGTCGCACCCAGGGAAGCCCGGCCTGGTCGAACCAGAGCCCCCTGACCCAGCCGTCGGCCGGGATCACGGTGAGGTCGGCACCAATGTCGAGCCACTCGTTGCCGAAGCGGGCCAGCTCCCCGAGGGTCATGCCATGACGTTGCGCAACGGGGAGCATCCCCACGTCGGAGGTGAACGCCGTGTCGAGAATCGGCCCCTGCACCGCGGTGCCGCCGATCGGATTGGGCCGGTCCAGCACCAGCACCGCGACGTCCTCGGCCGCGGCACTCCGCGTCACCCGCAGGGTGGTCAGGATGTAGGTATAGGGTCGCCCACCGATATCCTGCAGATCCACCAACAGCACGTCGACATCCTGCAGCATCTCGGGCGTCGGCGCCCGCACCTCCCCATAGAGGCTGAAGACGGCGAGCCCCGCCGCCGAGTCGTGCCCGTGGGCGATCAGCTCCTGGTCGAGCGCGCCGCGGTACCCGTGCTCGGGGGCGAAAACCGCTGTAACTTGGGCACCGGCATCGAGCAGCCGCTGCACGTCGCTCGTACCAGAGCGGTCGATCCCCGTCTGGTTGGTCAGCAGCCCCACACGGCGGTCGGCGATGAGGTGCGAGGAGTCTTCCAGCAACACCTCGATGCCGGGCCGCACCAGCGGCCCTGCCGGAGGGGTTTCGGCACAACCCGCAACCACGAGCGCCGTTGCGCAGACCGCCAGTCCATGCCTCATCGCACCGCCACTCTCCTTGTCCTGCTGCTCACGCTCGCCTGCTCGCGCGCCGCGCACGAGCCCGCCCAGCCGCCGGAGGTGGTGCCCGATCCCCGCGCGGTGCTCCCACCGATGGACGTCGTACGCACGCCCGCAAAGATAACCGTCGACTCCCTGGTCGAAACGCTGAGCGTGCGCCAGAAGGTCGGCCAGCTCGTGATGCCCTGGCTGCTCGGCAACTACGCGGCGTTCGAGAGCGCCGAGTACGACACGCTGGCCGTGTGGATCGACTCGCTGGGCGTGGGCGGGATCATCATCTCGATCGGCCCGCCACTGGAGGTGGCAGCCAAGCTGAACGCGTTGCAGCAGCGCGCGCGGCTGCCCCTGTTGATCGGTGCCGATCTCGAGTGGGGCAGCGGGATGCGGCTCGTCGGCGGGACCGAGTTTCCCATGGCGATGGCGTTCGGCGCGACCGGCCGGGAGGAGGATGCCTTCGAGCTCGGCCGGGTGACCGCGCTCGAGGCACACGCCGTCGGCATCCATCTGACGTTCTCACCGGTCGCCGACGTCAACAACAATCCGGCGAACCCGATCATCAACACCCGCTCCTTCGGTGAGGATCCGGAGGCCGCGGCAGGCTTGGTCGCGGCGTACGTGCGCGGCACCCAGGAGCACGGGCTCTACACCACGGCCAAACACTTCCCGGGCCACGGCGACACCGACACCGACTCCCACATCCAGGTGCCCGTGATCCGCGCCTGCTGGGACCGCCTGGATTCCCTCGAGCTGGTGCCGTTCCGCGCCGCCATCGCCGAGGGCGTGGCCGCGGTGATGACCGCGCACGTGGCGCTGCCGTGCCTCGTGGGCGATGCCACCCCGGCGACCCTCTCGCCCGCGATCATGACCGGGGTGCTGCGTGACTCCCTGGGGTTCGGGGGGCTCGCCGTGACCGACGCGATGGCGATGGGCGCCATCGTACAGCAGTTCGGCGCGGGGGAGAGCGCGGTGCGGGCCTTCCTCGCCGGCAGCGACATGATCCTCATGCCGGCCAGCAATCGGACGGCTATCGACTCGATGGTGGCGGCCGTGCAAAGGGGACGCATCCCGATGGAGCGGCTCGACCGCTCGGTGCGCCGCGTGCTGAGCCTGAAGCAGCGTGCCGGGCTGTTCGACCGCCGCACCGTCCCGCTCGACAGCGTGCCCGCCGTGGTGGGGCGACAGGCGTTTCAGGACCTGGCCGACGACGTGGCGGCTCGCGCGCTCACGCTCGTCCAGCAGGGGGACCTCGCGACCTTCCGCGCCTCGAGCGGCCGGACCGCGGTGATCGCCTACGCCGAGGAGTCCAACCTGCGGGTGGGCAACCGGATCATCCGGGAGCTGCGCGCGCTGGGCGACACCGTGAACCCGTTCCGCCTCTACCCGGCATCCGGTCCCGCGTCGTACGACTCGGCGCGCGCGGTCATCGCCGACAACCCACGGGTCGTGTTCGCCACCAGCGTGCGGTTCATCGCCAAGCGCGGGCACGTGCAGATGCCCGACTCGCTGGCACAACTCATCCAGCAGAGCGACTCGCTCAAGCCCACCGTCGTCGCGTCGCTCGGCTCGCCGTACCTGTTGCAGCAGCTCCCGACGTTCACCGGAGCGTTCCTGATCGCGTGGAGCGACGTGCCGGCAACCGAGCGCGCCGTGGCCCGGGCCCTGCGGGGCGGGGCGGCGATCTCGGGACGCCTGCCCGTCACGGTCTCCGAGGCGTACGCCCGCGGGTTCGGCGTGCGCGTGGCCGCCGCGCTCACGCCCGAGCGGCTGGACGGCGTCGCGCGCTTGCTGGAGGACCAGGTCGACGAGGGTGCCTTTCCCGGCGCGGTCCTCGCGGTAGGGTACCGGGGCGCCGTCGTCACGCGGGCCGTAGGCCGCTACGGGGAGGACGACCCCAGACCGGTGAGCGACAGCACCGTGTACGACCTGGCGAGCCTCACCAAGGTGGTGGGCCTGACGACTGCGACCATGCTGCTCGCCTCCGAGGGCGAGCTCGCACTGGACCGCTCGGTACAGTCGTACCTCCCGGGCTTCCGGGGAGCCGGCAAGGAGCAGGTCACGGTACGCCATCTCCTCACGCACACCTCGGGCCTGCCCGCATGGGATACGCTCTACCTCAAGGCCGACACTCCCGACGAGGCCGTGGAGATCGTGATGCGCACCGCGTTGGAGTCGGCACCGGGCGAGCACTACGTCTACTCCGACCTGGGCGCCATCACACTCACCAAGGTGGTGGAAGCGGTCGCGGGAGAGGCGCTCGACACCTTGCTGGCGCGCCGGTTGTTCGCTCCGCTGGCCATGGGCCACACGCGCTTCCGCCCGCCCGAGGAGTGGCTCCCCGTGATTGCGCCCACGGAACGGGATCCCTGGCGCGGTCGCCTGGTCCACGGCGAGGTGCACGACGAGAACGCGTTCCGCCTCGGCGGCGTGTCGGGGCACGCGGGACTCTTCTCCAATGCGCCCGATCTGACCCGCTTCGCTCGCTGGCTGCTGGACGCACACGCGGGGCGTCTCGAGGAGGGCGTCGATCCGTACCTGCCGACCGACCTGGTGCGCGATTTCACGAGCAGGCAGGCGGGGCCGGAAGGCTCGACCCGAGCGCTGGGATGGGACACCCCCTCGCCGGGCCCTCGCAGCTCGGCCGGGACCCTGCTCTCCCCCTCCAGCTTCGGGCACACTGGGTTCACCGGGACCAGCATCTGGATCGACCCCGAGCGCGACCTATTCATCATCCTGCTCACGAACCGCGTGCATCCGACCCGCGAGAACCCCGCCATTCTGCGGATTCGCGGGCAGGTGGCCGATTCGGTGGTGCGGACGCTGGAGACCCTGTAGGCGCAGGAACCCGGCGACCGCTGCCGACGTTCTACCGTTGCAGGTCGCAACTCATGTCTCGATAACGGTTTGCAGTGTCCCGACGTTGACACCCATCGAGGGACTCTCTAACTTGCGCGCTCGAATGGAGGAGCGAGCATGACAACGACTCAGCGCCCTGAAGCGACGGTCCAGGTCAACTTGACGGACGAGGCCGTCGTGCAGGTGACGAAGTTCATGGAGCAGGAGGATGTACCACAGGACAGCGCCGGCTTGCGCGTCGCGGTGCTGCCCGGGGGGTGCTCGGGCTTCCGCTACGGGCTCAACATCGAGGAGCGCCCGCTGGACGACGACATGGTGGTCGACGTCAGCGGCATCCGGGTGTTCGTCGACGCGTTCAGCGCCCAGTACCTCAGCGGCACGACCATCGACTACGTGACGAACATGCAGGGCTCGGGGTTCACGTTCGAAAACCCGAACGCCACCGGCGGCTGCGGGTGTGGCAGCTCCTTTACTGCCTGACGGACCCACGGACTTGACCGACTGCTCTCGGGGGCCTGCGCATGACGCGGGCCCCTGTTTCTTTGGGAGGAGCCCCCAGTGAGCACGCTGGACGTGCTCGTGATGGCGGCCTACTTCGCCGCCGTCATCGCGATCGGTGTCTACTTCACCCGCCGCCAGCGCGACGCATCCGACTACTTCCTGGGCCGCCACACCCTGCCGTGGTGGGCCGTCATGTTCTCCATCGTCGCCACCGAGACCTCCGCCCTGACGGTCATCTCGGTCCCGGGCCTCGCGGCCCGCGGCGACCTGACCTTCCTGCAGCTCCCCCTGGGGTATCTGGTCGGCCGCGTGGCGGTGTCCGCGTGGCTCCTGCCCGGCTACTTCCGCGGCGAGCAGGAAACGGCGTACGCCCGCCTCGAGACGCGGTTCGGCACCGGCACGCGTCGCATTGGGGCCGCCATCTTCATGGGAATCCGGGCCCTCGGCGACAGCGTGCGGGTGTTCGCCACCGCCATCCCCCTGGCCATCGTCACGGGGTGGCCCATCTGGACGAGCGTGATCGTCGTGGCGGTGGTGACCTTGGCCTACACCTGGGCCGGCGGCATCAAGGCGGTGGTGTGGGTGGATGTGGTGCAGCTCGTCATCTACGTGGTGGGGGGGATCGCCACGGTCGTGGCGGCGTCCATCCTGATCGGCGACCTGGGCGGGGCGTGGCAGACGGCCGCCGCCGACGGCAAGCTGCGCGTGTTCGATTGGTCGACGTCACTCCAACCAACGTACACCTTCTGGAGCGGACTCATCGGCGGCGCGCTGCTCTCCGCGGCATCCCACGGCACGGATCACCTCATCGTGCAGCGGCTCCTCGCGACGCGGAACTTGAGCGACGCACGACGGGCGCTCATCGGCTCGGGAATCCTGGTGATTCTCCAGTTCGGGCTCTTCCTGCTGGTGGGAACGCTCATCTGGGCGGCCGGCGCAGCCGATCCGTCACTGTCGGGTGACCGGCTCTATCCCACGTTCGTGCTGGAGCACCTGCCGGCCGGCCTGGCGGGGCTCGTGGTGGCCGGACTGCTCGCCGCGGCCATGAGCACGGTGAGCTCCTCGCTCAATTCCCTGGCCTCGGCTACGACCCACGACTTCTATGCCTCCGTCACCGGGAAGCGGGACGCCCGGCACCTGCTCACCGTCGGGCGCTGGGCGACGGTCGGGTGGGCCGTGGTGCTCATGGCCGGAGCGCTCTCGTTCCGGTCCACGGACCAACCCGTGGTGGAGTTGGCCCTCTCGATCGCATCGATCACCTACGGGGCGCTGCTCGGCACCTACATCCTGGGCGGTGTGTCGCGCTCGGCCCGGCAGGCCGACGCCGTGACCGCCATCATCGTCGCGACGGTGGCGATGGTGGTGATCGTGCTCGTGAAGCCGGGCCCCACCGCCCAGCTCGCCTGGCCGTGGTACGTGCCGCTGGGCACGCTGATCACCCTCGCCGCCGGCTTCACCGCGGGTGCCGTGCGCCGGCTGCGCCACCGAGCATGAGATTGCTGGTCGGCGTTGACGCAGGCGCCTCTCACACCGAGGCCGTCGTGGCAGACGAAGATCTCCAGGTACTGGGCCGGCACCGTGGCGCGCCCGGCGCGGTGCGGGTAGGTGGCGCAGTCGCCTCGGCTGAGGCCATCCGTGACACCGTCCGAGGCGCGCTGGACGACGCCGGTCTCGAGGCTTCGCCCGACGTGGTGGTCGTGGGTGCGGCCGGGGCTGGCAGCGATGAGACCCGCGCCGAGCTCACCGAGGCGCTCGCCGAGGTGTTGGGAGCGCAGGTCACGGTCCGGGTCACGACCGACGCCGCAATCGCCCTGGAGGCGGCGTTCGCGGACAGACCGGGGATCGTCTTGCTGGCCGGCTCGGGCTCGATCGCGTTCGGCCGCGACGCCGCGGGCAATGTGTGGCGCGCCGGCGGGCTGGGCCGCGAAGTGGGGGACGAGGGCTCCGGCTACGCCCTGGCCCGCGCCGCGCTCGGCGCGGTGGGACGGGCGGCCGACGGCCGCGCCGCGGCGACGGAGCTCACCGAGCGACTCATGCACGTCACCGCAACCGACTCCGCGGCGGCGCTCCTGGCCTGGGCACACCAGGCGGCGCCACACGACGTGGCCGCCCTCGCCCGACCGGTGGGCGAGGCGGCGGTCGCGGGCGACGCGGTAGCCCGCACGCTGGTGGAGCAGGCCGCGCGCGACCTCGCGCTCCACGTGGCAGCCCTGGTAGGGCGGTTCCCACCGGACGAGATGGTGCCGGTGGCGCTCGCGGGCGGGCTGGTACGGCCGGGTTCGCCGGTGCGCGACGCGCTCGTGGGACTGCTGACGCACGACGCCACACGGGTGGACGTGTCCGAGGAAGAAGTGGACCCGCCCCTGGGAGCGCTCAGGCTGGCGGCGCGGGTGGCGACGTAGCGGGAAGCGGGCTCAACGATCGGCTGGGGCCCTACCCTCGCGAACTGGCACTCGCCATGAGGAGCGGCGAGACTCCGGCCCAGCGACGGAGTAAGGCCCGAGATCGCAGTCCTCGAGCGTCAGCCGGTCAGTGCTCGCGAGGTTCGCTCAGGTAGGACCCAGCCTCTCTCTGTCCGCTTCCCACTACGCCTCAACCGGCTTCCCGATCACCCTGACGAACCCGTAGATCCCCGCGCAGCCCACCACGATCATCGCCGCGGCCGCCCACATGGACGAGGCGAACGCGACACCCACGATCGCGCTCGCGACGGCCGAGATGACCGCCACCAGCAGAGCGTAGGGCAGCTGCGTACGCACGTGGTCCACATGGTCGCAACTCGAGGCCATCGAGCTCAGCACCGTCGTGTCGGAGATCGGCGAGCAGTGATCGCCGAAGAGGGAGCCCGCCAGCACCGAGGCGATCCCGCCCAAGAAGGCGCCCGTCGCGGCGCCGCCCTCCAAGCCGCCACCCATAGCCACCGACAGGGGAACCACCAGGGGAATGAGGATCGCCATCGTGGCCCATGACGTGCCAGTGGCAAACGCCACCAGGGCCGAGACCACGAACACCGAGACCGGAAGCAGGGTGAGCGGGAGGCGCTCCGACAACACGCTCGACAGGAATGACGCCGTGGAGAGCGAGCTGGTGACCTCACCCAGTGACCAGGCCAGCACCAGGATGATCATGGCCACCATCATGGCCTTCATCCCCCCCACCGCGGCCAAGACGGACTGCGAGAGCGTGAGGATCCGCTGCGAGGTCGCCAACGCGACGGCCACCGCGCACCCGAGGAGCGCGCCCCACAGCAGCGCGGCAAAGGCGTCGGTGTTGTCGAGGATGTAGCGCGCGGTGGCCTGGAATCCGGTGACGCCGGCGTCCCCCAGCCCGCGCGTGCCGGTCCACAGCAACGCCGCCAGGACGGTCGCCACGACGACCGCCACCGGAAACACTCCGTTCCACCAGCGCCGGGGCGCGCCCTCGGGAGGCGACCCCAACTCGCCCTCCATATCGGCGGCGAGCTGCGCGCCGGGCCGGTGCACGCCACCGCCCGACACCGCGCGGCGCTCTGCGGCGAGCATCGGTCCGAAGTCCCGTTTGGAGAGGATGAACAGCGCCACGGCGAAGATGGCCAGGATGGGATAGAAGAGGTACGGGATCGACATCAGGAAGACCCCGAACGCCGAGGTGGCCGCGAGCTGCTCGGCGGCCGCGCCCGTCGCAACGCCCTGCTCCACCGCCAGCCGCATCCCGTCGTCGATCAGGCTGATCTCGTAGCCCACCCAGGTGGACACGAACACGATGGCCGACACGGGAGCCGCCGTGGAGTCCACGATGTACGCCAGCTTCTCGCGCGATACGAGCCGCTTGTCGGTGAGCGGCCGCATCGTGTTCCCCACCAGGAGCGTGTTGGCGTAGTCATCGAAGAAGATCGCCAAGCCGGCCAGCCAGGTGGCGAGTTGGGCGCGGCGGCGCGAGGTCGCCAGGGGCGTGACCGCCTCCACGATCGCCTGCGTCCCACCCATCCGCGTCATCACCCCCACCATGCCGCCCAGCAGCAGCGAGAAGACCACGATGGAGGCGTGGTCGGTGTCGGCCAGGGCCGGCATGATGTACCGGTCGACGGTCATGAAGAAGGCGGCAAACGGGTTGTAGCCGGCGAGGAACACGCACCCCAGCCAGATCCCCAGGAAGAGACTGCTCACCACTTCGTGGAAGACGAGCGCCAGGGCGATGGCCATGAGGGGCGGCAGGATGCTGAACCAGCCGGGAATGAAGGGGGCGGCAAGCTCCTCGCGGTGCTCGCCCACGGTGAGTACCAGGGGAAGCGCCGCACGCGCTTCCACCACGATCTCCCGAAACGCGACGTCGCCCACCGGTGGGACTAACGCCTCGGCCAGCACCCGCCCGTCGGCGGTGCGCAACGCCACGGGGAGGGTGTCGAGGGAGGTGGGTGTGGAGACCCTGACCGTGAAGCCGATCCCCTTGAGGATGGCGCTCGGCATGTCGACCTCGACCTCCTGCGCCCGTAGCGCCGGAGCTCCGAGAGCGGTGATGAGCAGAGCCAGCCACAGTGCTCGCCGCGAACGCATGCAGTGCACGTGCACTCTCCCTTCGCTACGGTTCGAGGTTCCGCTGCGCTCGTGTCCCGCCGGTCCCGCTCAGGTTACAGCGTGATGGGGATGACGACGTGCCCGCTCACGGGCCGCCCATCGGTGGTGCGCGCCGGGTTGAACTGGAACTGGAACATCTGGTCCAGGAACTTGCGGCGGTACCCGGCATCGTCGATGGGCGGATCGACCTCCACCCTGGTGACCCACCCACGGTCGTCGACCCAGAAGTGTACGTCGAATTGCTTCCCACGGACCGACTCCGGCCGGTCCGCCGGAACAATGATGAATCGCGGCTCGGGGGGAAAGGCCGCGCCGCCTCCGCCCCCCGCGCCGGGGCCGGTGCCGGCACCCACGCCGGCTCCCTGCCCACTGCCGATCCCTCCACCCGTGCCGCTGCCGACCCCGCGGCCCGCCCCGCGCTCCCCGACCTCGACCACCGGGCGGGTGATGGTCGTGAGGCTCAGGCTGGGCATCTCGGGGGAAACGGTCTCGAGGTCGGGCTGCGGCAGGGTGAGTTGGACGGTGGGCACGTCCTCTTGCTGTGGCGCCTGCGGCGCCGCGCTCTGATCGGCCGCGAGGGAGGACAACTCCACGAACCGCACGACCCGGCGGCTGCCACCGCCACCACCACCCGCGGCTCCCGGGCCCCCGACACGCCAGACCACCTCGCGTGCGCTCGCGGCACCGAGGACCAGCGCGAGCACGAGGCCGCCGTGCACCAGAGCCGAGACCGCCACTCCGGAGCCGAAGCGCTCCCGCGTTCGCGGCAACCGCACCGAGGGCACCCGCCGTGCGCGGCTCATGATTCAGTATACACCACGGGCGCGAAGGCCGTTCGGTTGCGGCCCGCGCGCCCGGTACCCGTCCTGTGGACGGCGAACGTCGCCGCTAGTCGGTGCCTTCGCTCTGCGGCGGCGTGAAGCCCACCACTTGCACGCCCGCCCCGCGGGCAATGTCCATCGCCTCCACGACCTCCTGGTAGCGCCGATTGCCCGCCGATCTCACGAACAGGATCTTCGCCGGCCGGTTGTCGTAGATCTCGTGGAAATGCACATCGAGCATCGAGTATTCCACGGTCGTTCCGTTGATCTCATAGCTGCCGTCGGCCTTGAGGTCCAGCACGATGTTGTTGCTGGGTCCGGCGGGCTGCTGCTGCCGGTTCCGGATATCGGGCGGCACCTGCACGTCCATCGCCTTGCGCGACAACGGCACCTGCATCATGAAGATGATCAACAGCACCAGCAGGATGTCGATCATCGGCACGACGTTCGGCTCGTGGGTGGGCTGCGCGCCACCCTCGGGAAGTTTGAGTGCCATGGCTCGCTACCTCTCCACGCCGCCGAGAATGCCGCCGCGGCCTTCTCTCTTCTGGTCCATGACGGCCGCGAGCACGCGCACACCGGCCGCTCGAGCGGTCTCGATCGCATAGGAGACGTGCGAAAACTCGAGCGACTGATCCGCCCGGAAGTAGAGGATCTTGTCCTTGGTGCGGTACTCGAAGACCTGCCGAAGCACGTCTTCCAACTGATCGAAAGGCACCACACCGATCTCCCCGGTGCCGGGATCGAGGTAGAAGGTGCCTTCCTTGTCGATCCCCAGCACCACGTCCTCCGGCTCGTCGGGGCGTGCGTCGATGTTCTTGCCCATTGGCATCTCGGCCTGGAAGCCGGACGAGATCACGGGTGTCACGATCATGAAGATGATCAGCAACACCAGCATGATGTCGATCATCGGCACCACGTTGGGTTCCGACTTGACGCCTTCGTCAGACCCGCCTACCTGCATGCCCATAAGTCAGCTACTCCTCGCTAAGGGGCTGGTCGCCCGGCTACTGGCTGACGTGCTGAGACGAGGCTGCCTGCTGCGCCTGGAACTCCTTCGTGAAGATCGACCGACCGAACTCGCTGCCGACGCTCTTGATGAGGAAGTCGACCAGCTCCTTCGACGTATAGGTCATCTCCACGGTCATGTTCTCGACCTTGGTCTGGAAGTAGTTGTACAGCCACACCGCCGGAATCGCGACGGCCAGACCGAACGCGGTCGTAATGAGTGCCTCGGCGATACCTGCCGACACCGCGGCGAGGCCGCCCGTACCGCTGGTGGCCATGCCCGTGAAGGAGTTCACGATGCCCATTGTGGTGCCGAGCAGTCCGACGAACGGCGCCGTCGCGCCCGTGGTGGCCAGCACACCCAGACCCCGCTTCAGCTCGGACAGGATGATGAGCATCTGCCGCTCGATCGCGCGCTCGGCCGAGTTGATGTCGGCACTGGTGATCGTGGCCCGATCACGCAGCAGCGGCTTCACCTCGGCGAGGGCCTCGCCGAGCACGCGCGCCACGTGCGACTCGCTGGTGGCCTCGGCAAGCTCGATCGCCTGGTCGAGCTGCTCTTCCTGCAGGAACCGTGCGAACTCCGGCGCAAAGTTGGCCGTGGACCGACGGGCCTTGCGGAACCGCCACCACTTCTGCGCGCCTGTGCCCAACGAGATGATGGACATGAAGAGCAGGAGGATGATGATCCCCCGCGCGAACCAACCGGCGTCCAGCCACAGTGTGTATAGTGATACTTCCATGGTCGAGTGGCCTCCGTTACGAAATCAATCGGTGGTCGTCTATGTCTAGCGGGCTAGCGCCTGCCATGTAGGCTGAATACGATCGGCATCTGCACGAGCACCCGTACGGGGTTCGCACGGACACGACCGGGCCGGAACAAGCACTTCCCGATCATCTCCCTGGCCGGCCGCTCGAAGGCCCGATGCGACGAGTTCAGCGTCTCGATCGTCGGCGCGCGCACGTGACCGTCGGTCTCCACCACGAACTGGAGCAGCACCTGCCCCTCGATGTTCGCCTGCTGCATCATGCGCGGGTAGTCGGGCAC
Organism: Gemmatimonadota bacterium; assembly: GCA_039592335.1. Classification (GTDB taxonomy): domain Bacteria; phylum Gemmatimonadota; class Gemmatimonadetes; order Gemmatimonadales; family GWC2-71-9; genus WVYX01. Next base: position 36,098 of record JBDHBX010000022.1, read on the forward strand.
GGGGCAGGAGATCCGCTCGGGAACCTCGTCCACCACCGCCTCGGCGAACACCTGGTTCAGGTCCACGGGACCGGTACCGCCCTCGACGCCGCTGAACACACCGCCCTCGATGCCGACACCGGTGTAGTCACGCGGGTCGAAACGCTCCTCCAGATTGATCGGCGGGATCTCGGTGGGAATGTCCACCGGGGCGGAGAGCACCTGGAACCCCTTGGGCGGGGGATTGAGCGACGTAATGACCGGCGCCGGCTCTTCCTCTTCCGGCTCTTCTTCAGCCTCGGGCTCGTCCAGGGTGAGCATGATCGTGTCCATCGCCACTTCGGTTATTTCCTCGGCCACACCCATGGTGGCGAAGACGGCCGCAATCACCAGAGCCGTCTGAATGACCGTGGACGAGAACATCCCGAGGATCGTTCCCTTGAAGTCGCGGCGTCCCCTGCGATCGGATTCGACTAAGACGTCAAACACGCCCTACCTCCAGGTACATGTTGGCGGTCGCGAGTTATTGTACCCGCCAGACACAGGGTTGGCCAGCGCCAAGCTGTGCACTGCGTTACAAGGGAGATTACAAAACAGTAACAATCGTGTTACGGGTCCCACTCTCCCACGGCGGCGGCGCCCGCGCCGGGTTCTCGATCGCTGAGCTGGGGGATTCCCCACGAATCCGGTCGGGCTATTCCTGGTCCCGGCTCACCGGCAGCGTAACGGTGAACGTGGTTCCCCGCCCCGCGCGGCTCTGGACCTCGATCGATCCGCCGTGCGCCTCGGCGATCCACTTGGAGATGGCCAGCCCCAGCCCGACGCCGGGCCGCGCCCCGGTGCGGCTGCGCGCGGGATCGGCGCGCCAGAACCGGTCGAAGATGTGCGGCAGGTCTCCCGGCGCGATCCCGATCCCCACGTCCCGCACCTTCACGACCAACTGGTCCTCCGCCACGGAAGATTCGATCCACACGTTTCCACCCGCGGCCGTGTACTTGATCGCGTTGGTCAGGAGGTTCATGAGCAGCTGGCGTATCCGGCCCGGGTCCGCGTGCATGAGCACCGGGTCGGGCGGCACCGCCACCTCCACCTCCACCCCCGCCTGCTCACCCAGAATCCCGGCCGTCTCCGCCACCTCCGCCAGGATCTCTCGCAGATCCATCTCGTCGAGGTGCAGCGGCGCCCGCCCCTCGTCGGCCCGGGCCAAGGTGAGGAGCGAGTCCACTAACTCGGCCATGCGGTTCACCTCGAACAGGGTCTCCTCCAGCATCGCCATGACGTCGGCCGGCGTCTCCGGATGCGTGATGGACCGTTCGATACCTGAGCGGAGCACGGTGAGGGGCGTCTTGAGCTCGTGGCTGGCATCGGCGGTGAAGCGGCGCAGCAGGTGGAAGCTCCGCTCCAGCCTGGCCAGCATGGCGTTCAGCGTCCCACTGAGACGGCCGAACTCGTCCTGGCTGCCCGGCTCCGCCAGGCGGCGATGCAGGCTGCGGCCGTCGGTGATCGCCTCCACCTCGTCCACGAGCTGCTCCACCGGGCGCAGCGTCCGTCCCACGAGGAGGAAGCCAATGAAGATCGAGGCCGCGATCACGAACGGTGCGGTCCACAGCATGGCGGTGAGCAGTCGCGGCGGACTCACCACGAATCCGGAGGTGGGCGCGCCGGAGACCACCGCCGTCACCTGGGGACCTGCTTCGGTGATAGGCCGCACGAAGTAGCGCACTGGCCCGAGGGGCGCCGGGAGATTCACGATCCCGAAGCGTCCGGTCGTGTCCCGGGATGCGGCCACGTCCATCAGCGCCTGGGCCGAGCCGAACGGCAGCGCCCGCGCCTCCGCCGACAGGTGGACCAGCCCGCGGTCCCGTCCCACGACGATGACGTAGCCGGGCACGCCCTCGAGCAGCGACGCCACGTCGGGCGTTAGCACCAGGCTCCCGGTCTGCGGATCCCGCACCACGACCGTGTCGCGCGCCCGGAACGACTCACCGAGAATCGCCGCGATCAGATCGGACTCCAGCCGCACACGACTGTCCAACTCGGCGAACGTCTGCGAGCCCTGCACGAAGTAGATGATGGCGCCGAACAGGACGACGGTCGCGCCCAGCGCCATGGCGTATCCCACCGCCAGGCGCTCACGGATGGTCTGCATGAGGACCTAGTCTGCCTTGAGCACGTAGCCCACGCCGCGGATGGTGTGGATCAGCTTGGGCTTGAAGCCGGGGTCCACCTTCTTGCGGAGGCGGTTGATCACCACGTCGACGATGTTGGTGCCGGGGTCGAAGTGATAATCCCAGGCATACTCGGTGATGAGGGTGCGCGACATGACGCGCCCGGCGTTGCGGGCCAGGTACTCGAGCACGGTGTACTCCTTGGGAGTGAGCTCGATCTCGCTGCCCCCGCGCCGCACCTCGTGCTTCCCCGTGTCGATGGTGAGGTCCGCCACCGTGAGCACGGGCGGCGCGATCTCCCGCGGCCGACGCCCCAGGGCCTCGACCCGCGCGAGCAGCTCCTCGAACGCAAACGGCTTGGTCACGTAGTCGTCCGCGCCGGTGCGCAGCGCCTGCACCTTCGACTCCACCGCATCCTGGGCGGTGAGCACCAGCACCGGCGTCGTGACGCCACGGTCACGCAGCGTCCGCAGCACCTCCACGCCCGACATGCCGGGGAGCCGCAGGTCGAGCACGATCACGTCGTAGCTCGACGAAGACGCGCGCTCCAGCCCCTCGTTGCCCTCGGCCACCAGGTCGACGTGGTAGCGTTGCTCCTCCAGCCCCCGGGAGACGAACCGCCCAACGGTTTGGTCGTCCTCCACGACGAGGACCTTCACACGCTCTCCCTCGGCAGCCCGACCGGCAACCCGACCCGGAACACGGAGCCCTGTCCGAGCTGGGACTCGACCTGAAGGCGGCCACCGTGCTCCTGCACGATGCCGTAGCAGATCGACAGCCCGAGTCCGGTGCCCTGACCGGGCAGCTTGGTGGTGTAGAAGGGCTCGAAGATCTTGGCGATGTCCTCGCGCGGGATCCCCATGCCGGTGTCCGCGAACTCGACCACCACCTCGTCGGACCGCTCGGGGTTGAGCAACGTGCGCACGGTGAGCACACCCTTCCCCTCCATGGCGTCGATCGCGTTCAGCAGCAGGGAAAGGAAGACCTGGATCAGCTGTTCGGCGTTGGCCTGGATCTCCGGCAACCCGTCAACGAGCTCTCGCTCCAGGGTGATCGCCTTGAACCGGGAGTGATGCTTCACGAGGAACAGCGCGTCCTCGACGACCTGATTGAGCGCCGCCGGCTTCTTCACCCGGGTCTTGGGCCGGGAGAAGTCGAGCAGCCCGTCCACGATCGACTTGCAGCGTGTCAATTCCGATTCGATGATGTGCAGGTACTCGTCGTACCCCTGGCGCTCGGCTGGCGACAGCTCCTCCGCCCGCAACGTCAATGCTTCGACGCAGGCACCGATGGTCGCGAGGGGATTGTTGATCTCATGCATCACCCCGGCCGCGAGCTGACCCACCGCCGCGAGCTTCTCCGAGTGCGAGACCTGCTGCTGGGCGCGCTTCCAGTCGGTGATGTCCTCGCCGATCGTGATGACGTGGCTCACGTCGTCATCGTGCAGCCGCATGGGGATCTTGGTGACCCGATAGTTGCGCACGTCGCCCGAGTCGGCGGACTCGGTTTCCATCTGTTCCATGAGGCCGGTCGAGAACGCCCGGTCGAACTCACGCTTGAGCAGCACGTGCGGCTGGCGGTGCAGCACCTCGAACACGGTGCGGCCCAGGACCTCACCCCGGTCCACGCCACGCGTGCCGGTCTCCCGCTTGCGGTTCCAGGCCTGGATACGGTACTCGCGGTCGATCACGTACAGGCCGACGGGGAGGGAGTCGATGATCTTGGAGGTAAAACGGCGCTGCGACTCGATCTCGCGCGTGCGCGCGGCGACCTCGCTCGCCAGATCCTCCGACAGCTCAAACGAGGCGATGAGGGGGGAGAGTATGTCCGAGACGATACCCACGACACTCTTGAACGTCGTGGCGTTGGCGCCCTCACGCACGGTCGCCTCGAGCGCGCCGAGGCGCTCTCCCTCGAAGCGCAGCGGGAACCGCAGCCGCCAGCTGTCACCCTCCCGCTGGATCGGCTCGTCGGCGCTGAGCCAGCCGGCCACCTCCTCCGCGGAGCGATCATGCGGCACCGCAATGCCCTCGCCGACGATGGCCCGGAAGCCGGTGCCGTCGGCGGTGCGCACCCAGACGCGGCACTTGTCGGAGTCGAGACCACGCGCCAGGACGCCGGCCACCCGGGTGAGGACGTCCTCCGAGCCGAGCCCGGCCGCCAAGTATCCCGCCACGTCGGCGATGATGCGGAGCCCCGCCTCGCTGAGTGGCTCCCGCACGGCCTCTTCAGCGTTGGACATGTTCGGGAACGTACGGACGGACCGGCGTGGCGACAAGTGAGTTGCAGCGGGTCGCGCGCTCGCCGACCACCCTCAGAGACCCGCCCGGTCCCACTTGGCAATCACATCCACGATCAGCGTTTCGAGACGATCGACGACCCCGGTGACGAACCGCTGCGCCTTGGCCTCATCGAATTCGGGGTAGCCTTCCCCTTCCTTATACAGCACGACCGAAGAGGGAAACGGGTACGCGGTCCAGCCCTCACCCCGCGGCGTCGTCATCTCGGGTCCCGTGTACAGCTCGGGGTACACCAGGTCGGGCCGCAGCCCGAGCACCGCTCCCGTCTCGTTGTTGCCGGCGTGCCCACCCTCGGAGTCCCAGATCTCCTCGACCAGGTCCGCCGTGAGCGCCCACCACTCGGTGACCAAGAACCGCGCGTCGGTCTCGCGCCAGGCCCGCTCGGCGGCGCTCCGCAGTGGTGCGCCGTTGGGCCCGTGCCCGTTCAACACGATCACGTTCTTGAAGCCTGCGCGGGCGAGCCCCCGCAGCGTCTCGTAAGCGTAGGCCTCGAAGGTGCCGGCCCCAATGCCCAAGGTCCCGGGGTACTCGTCCAGGGTGACCGTCACGCCGTACGGGATGGTGGGCGCCACCAGCCCGTTCACCCGGGGCGCGAGCCGCAACGCGAACTCGTAGGGGACCGTGTTATCCGCCCCGTTGTTCACCACGCCGTGGGGCTCCACCGTGCCGGCGGCGATGAGCACGGTGTTGATCGAGTCGGGCACCAGCTCGCCAATCACCAGCCAGTTGAGCTCCTCCAGCAGCCGCGTGCGACCCGATTCCTGACCGACCAGCGGGCTCGCACACACCGTCAGGCAAAGACCCAGCAACGCGCTCCGTCCCATGGGAGTCTCCCTTGTGTTCGTCAGTTTCCCATGCCTTATTACTCACCCACAAAGCAACCGTTTTGACTCCCAGCAGTCCAGTCGAACCGAAGGAGCCGTACTACATGTCGCATGAACTCCCGAACCTCCCCTACGGGTACGACGCCCTCGAGCCGCACATCGACGCCCGCACCATGGAGATCCACCACTCCAAGCACCACGCCGGCTACGTCGCCAAGCTGAATGGGGCGCTGGAGAAGCACGCGGATCTACAGGGCGAGCCAGTGGAAGCGCTGATCGCCGACCTGGGCAACGTACCCAAAGGCATCCGCACCGCCGTGCGCAACAACGGCGGTGGGCATGCCAACCACTCGCTGTTCTGGACGTTGATGGGCCCGAACGGTGGCGGCGCGCCCGGCGGCAACCTGGGCGGTGCGATCACCTCCGCGTTCGGAGACTTCGAGACGTTCCAGCAGCAGTTCTCCGACGCGGCGGCCACGCGCTTCGGCAGCGGTTGGGCCTGGCTCGTGCTGGACGGCGGCAAGCTCGCCGTCACGAGCACCCCCAATCAGGACAGCCCCCTGATGGATGGCACGACGCCGATCCTGGGCCTGGACGTGTGGGAGCACGCGTACTATCTGAAGTACCAGAACCGCCGGCCCGAGTACATCGCGGCGTGGTGGAACGTGATCAACTGGGACGAGGTGGCCAAACGGTTTGACCAGGCCGGCTAAGCACTCCGCTCTCTTCTCGCTCGCCCTGGCTGCGCTGCTGCTCGGTGGCGCGGCGGGGCCGGCGCAGGCGCAGTCCAAGGCGTTCGTGCTGTACGCCCAGGGCGGCCGCTGGCTGCCGGTCACCGATCTCAACAACGAACACCAGGACAAGTTCACCGCCGAGTGGACCTGGGGCGGCGGCCTCGCGTGGCAGCTGGGGGAGAAGTTCGCCATCCGGGGCAGCTTCATGACGGCGAACACGCAGATCATCGGCAACACGCTCACCCTGGAGGACCCCCGGGTCACCCGCTGGTACTACGTCGGCGACCTCGTATTCGGCTGGCCCACCGCCACTGGGTGGGTGCCGTACGGCTACCTCGGAGCAGGCGTGGTGACCACCACGCCGAAGGACTCCGCGCTCGTGGCCGGGGACGGCAAGTCCACCGACTTCACGGCGCGCGCGGGGGGCGGCATCAACCGCATCACCTCGTTCGGCATACTCTTCCTCGAGACCGACATCTGGCTGTGGCGGCTCAACTCCCTCGACGTCGAGTTCTACGGCCTCAAGATGGAGTGGAGCTTCCGCCTCGGCCTGGGCCTGGTGATTCCCTACTAGCCATTCCGTGACGTGCCGCACGGCCAGGGCCTTCCGGTCTTGCTCAATTGCCCGGGAAGCCATATCCTGCCCCACAATCGAGGGCATCGCTCGGGACGGCCGACCGCCGTCAACCTTCTCGTTGGAGCCGCGCGTGGTCGAGCGCTTCAAGCCCCTCCGCTTCTCCCGGGCCGGTATCCGCGGCCTCAAGGCCTCCGCCACCATCGTCATCAACGACCGGGTCCGCGAGATGTGGGCCGCGGGCCAGAACGTCTACCACCTGGCGTTCGGCGAGTCCCGCTTCCCCGTGCACCCCAAGATCGCCGAGGCACTGGGGGCGAATGCTCACCGGCGCAGCTACACCCACGCCCTTGGCATCGCCGAGCTGCGCCAGGCCGTGGCCGCGCATTATCAGCGGCGCTTCGACCTCGACGTGACACCCGACCAGGTCGTGGTCGGGCCGGGCAGCAAGTCCCTGATCTTCTCCTGCCTCTTGGCCCTCGGGGAGGAGGTCATCCTGCCCCAGCCGTCGTGGGTCTCGTATGCGCCGCAGGCGCACATTCTCGGGAAGCCCGTCACCTACGTGCCCACACGGCCGGAGACCAACTACGAGCTAGAGCTGGACGTGCTGGAGACGCGGATTCACGAATCGCGTCATGACTGGGGGAACCCCGAAGTGTTCGTGGTCAACAGCCCCAAGAACCCCACCGGCACCATGATGCGTCCCGACAAGGTGGAGGCGCTGGCGGGGTTCGCCCGCGAGCACGAGCTCATGGTGCTGAGCGACGAGATCTACGCGCTCACGGCCTTCACCAGCGTCCCGCACGTGTCCATGTTCCACTACTACCCCGAGGGCACGGTCGTCTTCGGCGGGCTGAGCAAGAGCCTGCCGCTCGGCGGCTGGCGCCTCGGCACGGCGATTCTGCCCGAGGGGAGCGGTGGACGGGCGCTGGGCCATGCCATGGCCAATATCGCTTCCAATATCTGGACCAGCGTCACCGCACCTGTACAGTATGCCGCGCTCGTCGCCTACAGTGACGACCCCGAGATCGAGGAGTACATCAGTCTCTGCGCGCGCATGCACGCCATTCGGACCCGCTACTTGTATCAGACCATGGTGCGCCTGGGCATCCCCTGCGCGGAACCGGCAGGCGCGTTCTACGTCTTCCCCTGCTTCGAGAAGTGGCGCGAGCCCCTCGAGGCGCGCGGTGTCCGGACCGACGAGGACCTGGCGCTCTACCTGCTGGAGACCCACGAGATCGCCACCCTCCCGGGCTCCGCGTTTCATTCGGCCCAGGACCTGTGCCTCAGGATCTCTTCCAGTTACATCGACGCGGCCACCGACGAAAAGGCGGAGGCTTTGCAGGCGGCGTTCTACGAAGACCCGGACCCCGAGCGGTTCATCCGCGAGCACCATCCCCGCCTGCAGAAGGTGGCGGAGCGCTTCGGGGAGTTCATCGCGGACCTCGAGCAGGACGCGGAGTATTCCGCCCACCGGCCCGAACTGGCTATCGTGTAGCCCCCACCACCACGAGGTCGCATGCGAGAGGTTGTCGTCGTTGAGGCCGTCCGATCCCCCATCGGCCGGCACAATGGAGCACTGTCCGGAGTTCGACCCGACGATCTGCTGGCCGAGGTGCTCCAGGGGCTCGTGCAGCGGGTCGGGATCGACCCCTCGACGATCGACGACGTGTACGCGGGGTGCGGCAACCAGGCGGGGGAGGACAACCGCGACGTGGCCCGCATGGCGGTGCTGCTCGCCGGCTGGCCCGTCGAGGTACCCGGCGTCACGGTGAACCGCAACTGCTCCTCGGCGCTGGAGGCGGTGAACCAGGCGGCGAAGGCCATCATCGCCGGGGAGGGTGACGTCTTTGTGGGCGCCGGCGTGGAGTGCATGAGCCGCGCGCCGTGGGCGATCCCCAAGCCCGAGCGCGCCCAGCCCATGGGGCACTGGACCATGTGGGACACCACCGTGGGCTGGCGCTTCAACAACGCCCGCATGGATGCGCTCTACCCGATCGTGAGCCTGGGCGAGACCGCCGAGAACATCGCCGAGGAGATGGGCATCTCGCGCGAGGAGCAGGACGCGTTCGCGCTGGAGAGCCACCGCCGGGCGGTGGAGGCCATCAACGCGGGCAGGTTCGCGGACGAGATCGTTCCCATCCCCGTGCCGCAGCGCAGGGGTGATCCGGTCATCGTGGACACCGACGAGCACCCGCGCTACCGCCGCGAGGACGGCCGGCTGGTGCTGGACACGAGCCTCGAACAGCTGGGACGGCTCAAGCCGGCCTTCCGCCAGGGCGGCACGGTCACGGCGGGCAACTCCAGCGGGGTGAACGACGGCGCGGCGGCACTGCTGCTCATGAGCGGGGAGAAGGCGCAGGAGCTCGGACTCACCCCGATGGCGCGCTGGATCGGGTCCGCCGTGGCGGGGGTGGACCCCGGGGTCATGGGGTACGGACCCGTGCCCGCCACCGAGAAGCTGTTGCGGCGGGTGGGCGTCGCGCTCGATCGGGTGCGGCTCGTCGAGCTCAACGAGGCGTTCGCGGCGCAGGCGCTCGGCGTCATGCGGCGGCTCGAGCTCGAGCACGAGATCACCAACGTGAACGGAGGAGCCATCGCGCTGGGGCATCCCACCGGCTGCTCCGGCGCCCGCATCCTCGCCACGCTGCTGCACGAGATGAAGCGCCGGGCGCCGAAGGAGACACGCCCGTACCACGGACTGGCCACGCTCTGTGTCGGGGTGGGCATGGGGGTGTCGACCCTGGTGGAGTGGGTGGGGGATTAGGGAGGAGGGAGTGTGACCGGCGAAGAGCAGCGACCACTCTCGGGGATCCGCGTCATCGGGCTGGAGCAGTACATGAGCGGGCCCTACTGCACCATGCTCCTGGCCGACGCGGGCGCCGAGGTCATCAAGATCGAGCGCCCCGGTAAGGGCGATCCCCGCCGCAGCATCCCCCCGTTCGCCACGAAGGACGACGCCAGGAAGGCCTTCGGCTACATGGCCTACAACCGCAACAAGAAGAGTCTCGCCCTCAACGTGCAGAGCGAGCAGGGGCGGGAGATCGTGCGGCAGCTGGCGGGCGTCTCCGACGTAGTGGTCGAGAACCTCAGGCCCGGTTCGATGGCGAAGATCGGCCTGGACTACGAAGGGTTCCGCACCGTGAACCCTCGCATCGTCTACGCCATGATCTCGGGGTTCGGCCGCCTGGAGGGGTACCGCAGCGACTACGCCAACCGTCCCGCGTTCGACATCGTGGCCGAGGCGATGAGCGGGGTGATGGACCTCATCGGGTTCGAGGACAAGCCGCCCACCTTCACGCTATACGGCCTGGCCGACGTCTACTCCGGCATGGTCGCGGCCTACGGCATCATGCAGGCCCTGTTCATGCGGGAGCGCACCGGCGAGGGGCAGGTCGTGGACGTCTCCCTGACGGACAACATGCTCGCGCTGAACGAGCGCATGGTGGCGCTCTACTCGGTCACCGGGAAGGAGCCGCGGCGCGGCAGACTGGAGCACCTCTGGCCGCGCGGCGCCTTCAAGTGCAAGGACGGCCACGTGGCGCTCAACGTGCCCGACGACACCGTGTGGGGCAGGCTCGCCACCGCGGTGAGCCGACCGGATCTGATCGACGACCCGCTCAGCGCCGACGGCACGAGCCGGGCCGCCAACGCCGACGTGCTGCAGCCGATCATCGAGGGCTGGATGGCCGACAAGACCCGGCAGGAGGTGGTGGACACGCTAAACGCGGCGGGTATGCCCACCGGCCCGGTGTACACCGCGAGGGACGTGTTCGCCGACCCGCACTTCCGCACCCGCGGGATGCTGGTGGACATCGACGATCCCGAAGTGGGCGGCTACACGTTCGCCCGCTCGACGCCGCATCTCTCGGCGGCACCGGAGATCGCGCACGAGCCATCCCCTGCCCTGGGACAGCACACACGCGAGATCCTGGAGGGGTTGCTGGGCTACTCGACGGGCGAGGTGGACCGGCTGGCCGCCGACCAGGTGGTGGGAATCACGAAGTAGGACTCAGGGACCAACTCCGGGCGGCTCGCCGGTTGCACCCAATCCCCATCGCCATGCCGCGCCACCTCGAGCGCGCTCTCCACGGCCGGGCGGACGGAGGCAAGCTCCGCGCGGCATTCGTCGCGCATCGCCATGAGGCGTTGCATGGTCTCACTGGGTCCCGCCGGCGGCTCGCAGTAGAGCCTGCGGTGCAGCGCGTCAAACTTCGCCTGGAGGTGCTTCGCTGAGGGCGACCCCCCGGCAACCATCCGTCGCAGGTCTTGATCCGCTCCGCGCAGCGTGGCCCACACCTGGCGCTGAATCAACATGGTCTGGGTGTGTGCCTGATGGCTCTTTCGGGAGATCATACCGTCCGGTACCGGGCGCCGCTAGGAGCCCCCCCAACGCAAGCGCCCCACCACCGTCGGTCCGGTAGCGGGGCTGTCTCGAAGCTCCAGTGGAGCGGATGGGATTCGAACCCACGACCCCCGGCTTGCAAAGCCGGTGCTCTCCCAACTGAGCTACCGCCCCAAG
>JBDHBX010000023.1:0-46042 GCA_039592335.1 Gemmatimonadota bacterium
CGATCCCGATCCCGAGGTGACCCATCCGCCGCGACCTCCTCCCGTCGGTCCGCGACGCGCTCAAGGACCGTTACGACGTTGACCGTGAATTGGCGCGGGGCGGTGCCGCGCGCGTCTTCCTAGCCAAGCAGCAGGACTCGGGCAAGCAGGTCGCGCTCAAGGTGCTGCATCCGCAGCTCGCCGTGTCGGTGACCGCCGACCGGTTCCTGCGGGAGGTCACGTTCCTCTCCGACATCGACCACCCCAAGATCGGCAAGCTCATCGACTCGGGTGAGAACGAGTGGCTGGTCTACTACGTCATGCCCTACGTGGAGGGACCCACCCTGCGGGAGCACCTGGCGCGCGTGACGCAGGCGTCGATGTCGGACACGCTCAAGATCGCGCACGACCTGCTCGACGCGCTCGACTACGCGCACGCCAAGGGGATCGTGCACCGCGACGTGAAGCCCGACAACGTCGTGTTGTCAGAGGCGGGAGCGATCCTCGTGGACTTCGGGATCGCCAAGGCCATAGCCGAGTCGGGCACCGATCGGCTCACCCGCTCCGGCTTCGCGGTGGGAACGTCGGCCTACATGAGCCCGGAGCAGATTGAGGGCGCCGAGGACATCGATCACTGCTCCGACATTTACTCGTTGGGGTGCGTGCTGTTCGAATGCGTGGCCGGGCAGCCGCCGTTCCATGCCGCGCGGGAGGAAGCCGTCCTGCGGCTGCACCTGGAGGGCAAGCACCCCAAGCTGAGGAAGCTCAGGAAGGACACGCCCAAGGAGCTGGCCGCGACGATCGACAAGGCCCTGGAAAATAAGCGGGAGGATCGCTGGCAGTCAGCGGCGGAAATGAGGGCGGCGCTGCCGCCGTTTGAGGCATCCGAGTAGGCTCTTACTGCTTCTGCTTCTTCTTGCCTTGCTGCCGCGCCGGCGATTCTGCCGGCAGCGGCTGTAGCACTTTCACTCCGTCGACCGATAGCTCGTCCCGCTTCCACCACCGCGTCATCAAGTAGAGTCCCAGCGCGACGGTCCCGAAGCTCACCAGCTGCGCCAGCGTGAAGCCGCCGAAGAAGCGGTCGTCCTTGGCGCGAATGAACTCCATGAAGAACCGCTCCGCGCCGTACAGCGCGAGGTACAGCCCGAATAGCCAGCCCAGGGCGCGCGGGCTGTGGCGCAGGCGCCAGAGGATGGCGAACACCAGCAGCATCGCCGCCGTCTCGTACAGCTGGGTGGGGTGCACCGCCAACACCTCGAACGGACTCATGTCGGGTGGGACGTCGATCCCCCAGCGCGCGAGATTGGCGGCGGTGGTCGGCGGCAACCCCTCGGGGAACTTCATGCCCCAGGGGAGATCGGTGGGGACGCCGTAGTCGTCCTGCACCAGGAAGCACCCCACCCGACCCAGCGCGTAGCCCACCGCGAGGGCGGGTGCCGCGAGGTTCATGCTGAACCGGAGCGGCACCTTGAGGCGCCAGCCGTTGATGATGCACGCCAGCGAGCCGCCGATGAGCCCGCCGTACCACACCAGCCCCGAGCGGGAGAACAGCGCGTCCCACGTGTGGTACAGTCCCCAGTAGTAGAGCTTGGCCCCGAGGATACCGCCGATCACCGCCGCCACCACGATGTCCCACGCGTACTGGTCGTTGAGCCCCCGGCTGCGCAGGTCGCGGGCCATCGCCCATCCCGCGACGAGGAAACCGGACATCACCATGAGGCCGAAGCCAGTGATTGCCAGCGGGCCGATGTTAAACGAGAGGGGATAGACGGTCATCGGAGGTTCACTCCCCTACCGCCGACGGGACCCCCGGCCGCTCGAGGCCCGGCCACTGCATGCGCGCGTCCGCGTCCAGGTAGTGGTCGCTGCGCTCGCCCCGCTCCAGGTGGAACCAGCCGGCGCGCGCGATCATCGCGGCGTTGTCGGTGTTGAGCCGCGGCTGTGCCACCACGACCCGCGCAACTCCCTTCAGTCGCTCGACCATGCAGCGCGCCAGCGTGCGGCTGCACGCGACGCCACCACCCAGGACGGCGAAACGGTACCCCGTGTGCTCCAGCGCCGCCTTCGTCTTCGCGGTGAGCACGTCGAACGCCGCGGCCTGGAACGAGGCCGCGATGTCGGCGCGGTCGGCGTCGAGAGTCTGTGAACCGCGCACCGTGTACAGCACGGCGGTCTTGAGGCCGCTGAAGGAGAAGTCGAACCCGTCGCCCAGCATGGGGCGCGGCAGATCGAAGCGGTCGCTGCCGGACTCGGCCAGCTTCTCGACGAGCGGTCCGCCGGGGTAGCCCAGCTCCAGCATGCTGGCCACCTTGTCGAACGCCTCGCCCGCCGCGTCGTCACGCGTCTCGCCCAGCACGCGGTAGCGGCCCCACTCCGGCACATCCAGCAGCAGGGTATGCCCGCCGGAGACGATGAGCGCCACGAACGGCGGTTCCAGGTCGGGGTGCTCCAGCGTGGGCGCGAAGACGTGCCCCTCCAGGTGGTGCACGCCGATCAGCAGCTTGTCGCTCGCGGCGGCCAGGCCCTTGGCGTAGCACACCCCCACCAGCAGCGACCCGATGAGTCCGGGGCCTGCTGTCACGGCGACCGCGTCCACCGCGTCGAGCGGCACGCCGGCCTCCTGCAGCGCCCGGTCTACCACCGGACCGATGGCCGTCACGTGCGCGCGTGAGGCGAGCTCGGGAACCACGCCGCCGAACACGGCGTGGATGTCCTGCGACAAAATGACGAGGCTGGCGAGCTCGGCGCGCGCGCCGTCCCGGATCAGGACCGCGGCGGAGGTTTCGTCACAGGAGGTTTCGATCCCCAGGACGACGTCGATCACGCCTATTGCCGCCTCCGAACCACCGTGGAGTCGGGCGTCGCCCAGGCGGTGAGCCCCGCAGGCGGAATCACTCTCAGAGCGAGGGTAGTGTCGGGCTGCGTGCCGGTCACGTCCGCCACCACCCGCAGCGAGTCGCGCGTGAGCTGCGACAGTCGCTCGGCGCGCCCCCGCACGGTGACCATCACGGCGGGTGGGTCGCTATCCCAGTTGCCGGCGCCGGCCGACTGGATCTCCACGGGCACGCCGATGATCACGCGATCGGTGACCGAGGCGACCTCGACGGAAACCTCGACCTCGGTGTGGGAGATGCGCACGATCCCCTCGAGCGCGGCGGTGTCGAGCGCCACGGTACGCGTGAACGGCTCGGTCACGCCGCTCAGCTCCAGTGGCTCGGTATAGACACCCGGCATGCCACGCACGATCTCCTCGGGGCCGCGCACCACGACGGAACCCGGCACCGCGACTGCGTCACCGAACTGCTCGTACCCGGAGTCGGGAACCACCGTGATCTGCGGGATCACCGGCACGGTGCGTTGGAACACGTCGTCCAGCACCACGGTGAAGATGCGCGGCTCGATCGCCTGGGCTCGCACGTCGGCGCCTTCCGTGACCGAGAGATCCGCCAGTGACAGCTCCAGCGTGTACGTGGCCCCGGTGAGCGTGTCGGGGATGGCCTTGCGAACCAGCGGCGGTTGGCGGTACAGCTTGATCAGCTCGCGGGTGCGTCCGGCGTAGAGCGCCTTCACCTCAGGCAGCTCCGCCGCCAGCGCCCGCCCCTCGGGAGGCACGATGTCGAGCTGCACGTCCACCAGTTGAGTGGCGGGCTCCTGCGCCGCCGTCGCCCCCCACAGGATGGCTGCGAGGACCAGGGCGGTCAGCTTGATTGGCCAGTTCTGGACGAACCGGTTGCGGATCTCAACCGCCAGTTTCTTCCACTGCATCGTCGCCCACGCCGAGTAGCCGTCGAATGAGGCCGGTCTGCACGTCGTCGTCCCACATGGCCGCGCCGATCACCTTCTTCACGATGACCCCGTGCCGGTCGATCACGAAGGTCTCGGGCACGCCCGTGGTCATGTAGCTCCGTTCGATGCGGCCGCTCTGGTCGTGATAGATGGGGAAGGTGAGGGCCCGCTCATCCGTCCACGCCTTTACCTCGTCGGTGTCCCCCTGGTCCACGCTCACCGCCATGACCTTGAGGCCCCGGGGGCCCAGCTCGTCGTACAGGCGCTGGATCGAGGGCATCTCGGCCTCGCACGGTGCGCACCACGTGGCCCAGATGTTGAGTAGCACGACCTCGCCCTCGTGTTGGCCGAGCCCCACCGTATCGAGCGTCACCACGTCGACCGCCCGGAAGTCGGGCGCGTCGCTCTGCACCCCCACCGGCGTCAGTGCCGGGGAGAGCGCCATGCCCGCGAGCAGACCGCCGCCCAACAACACGACGATCGCGATCACCAGAATCCACTGTCCTCGTTGTGTCATCTCAGGCTATCGCCATGCAGCGTTTGCGTAACTCCTTCACAGCAGCGCCGGGGTCGTCGGCGCCGAAAATCGCCGAGCCGGCCACGAACGTGTCGGCCCCGGCTCCGTGTGCCTGGCCGATCGTGTCGCGCGAGATCCCGCCGTCCACCTCCAGGTAGGCGCGGCTCTCGGACTCCGCCAGCAGCCTGCGCGCCCGGGCGATCTTGTCGGTCGCCGCTCCAATGTACTGCTGCGCGGGGAAACCGGGGTTCACGGTCATGAGCAGCAGCAGGTCGAGGTCGTCGAGCACCTCGGCGGCGAGCGAGAGCGGCGTGCCCGGATTGAGGGCCAGCCCCGCCAGCAACCCGCACGCCCGGATCTGCGCCAGCTGCCGCTGCACGTGCACGGTCGCCTCGGGATGCAGGGTCAACACCGACGCACCGGCCTCGGCGAACGGCGCGATGTACCACTCGGGGCGCTCCACCATCAGGTGCACATCGATCGGCAGCTCGGTGATGCGCTTGAGCGCCACGACCAGTCCGGCCCCAAACGTGAGGTTGGGGACGAAGTGTCCGTCCATCACGTCCACGTGGATCCAGTCGGCGCCCGCTGCCTCGACCTCCTGCACCTGCTCCGCCAGGCGGGCCAGGTCGGCGCTCAGTACGCTGGGCGCGATCCGAATCGTATTGCTCATGGCGTTCTCCGACGCGCGATGGTGATGTTGACGGCGGTACCCGGCGCCGCCAGGGTGCCCGGCGCCGGCCGCTGCTCGATCACCGTGCCCGGCTCCGCCACCTGGTGCGTGCGCCGCACCGACGTGCCCAAGACGAGGTTCACCTGCTCCAGTACCACCTCCGCCTCGATCTCCGACAGCCCGTCGAGATTCGGCACGGTGATGGTCGGGGCGCCCACGCTCACCACCAGGGTCACCCCGTTGCCCGGGAGCAGGGTCGAGCCGGCGGGCGGTCGGGTGTTCACCACGACCCCGCGCGGCACCGGGGCCTGGGTGGAATCTATCGCACGAATGCGCAGTCCGGCGCCCGCGATGAGCTGGGCAGCCAGCCTCGCGTCGTACCCCACGAGATCGGGCACGGGCACCCGCTGCGGCCCGCCGCTCAGCGTCACGTCCACCGAGGTGCGCTCGGGCACCGCCATGCCCGCCGGCGGGTCCTGCCACACGACCTCGCCTCGCGGAGCCTCCGGGTGGGTAACCGACTGGGTGTCGCCCACCGCCAAGCGGGCGTCGGCCAGCGTCTGCAGGGCGTCGGTCCGGTTCATCCCCAGCAGGCGCGGGACGGGGACGTTCGACGCGAGGATTGGGGCCGGGAAGATGATGAGTGCCGCGATCACGTACCCAATGACGAACGCGCCGACCAGCGCGGCCGCGGAGACGGCGAGCTTGGCGCGGGTGGGCAGCACCGCCAGCTGCCGGAGCGGCCGCAGCAGCGGCTCGAGCCGGCCGCGCCAGTTCGTCCCCCGGGGTTGGTGCCGTCGAAATCTCATCGCGTCCGTCTCAGTCGTGCGGCGTACCCGCCGTCGGTGCCCGCG
This sequence comes from Gemmatimonadota bacterium, assembly GCA_039592335.1. Lineage (GTDB taxonomy): Bacteria > Gemmatimonadota > Gemmatimonadetes > Gemmatimonadales > GWC2-71-9 > WVYX01. The sequence continues at coordinate 5,810 of JBDHBX010000023.1, forward strand.
TCGGGTGGAAAGATGAACAGATCCTTGCCGTCGCGCTCGTACTCCGGGTGCCGTGCCAGGAAGTCGTCTACCCGTTCCTCGTTCTCCTCCGGCTCGAGCGAGCAGGTGAGGTACACGAGCAACCCACCTGAGGTGACGACTGGCGCCACGCCCTCCAGAATCGCCGCCTGCCGCTCCGCCGAGCGCCCTAAGCGCTTCACCGAAAGGCGCCACCGCGCGTCGGGGTGCCGGGCAATCGTGCCGGTTGCCGTGCACGGGGCGTCCACCAGCGCGACCTCGGTGCCCCCGTCGGCCAGGGGCGGCTGTCGGGCGTCGGCCAGCATTAACGATACACCGGGCGCTACCCGCGTCACGGTCTCTCGCAGCCGGCCCAGGCGGTCCCGCCGCAGCTCGCCGGCTACTACCGGACAATGCAGCCCGAGGAGCGCGGCCTTCCCCCCGGGCGCGCCGCACGCGTCCCACACGCGGGCGCCTTCGGGGATCGCCGCGAACTCGAGCAGCCGCGCCTGGGCCGGGTCCTGCACCAGAAACGCGCCCTCGCCGTATCCCGGCAGCTGCCACACGCGGGAGGGCGCGACTGCGAGCCCGGCCCCGAACGGTACCTCGTCGAAGGCAACGTCACGTTCGGCCAGCGCGTTCCGCAGCCGCTCCGCGCTCCAGCGCGCGGGCCGCAGCACCAGCTTGGGGCGCGTGTTGTTGTGCGCCAGCAATGCCTCGGTGCGCTGCGGACCGAAGCGCGCGAGCCAGCGCTCCACCAGCCACCCCGGGTGCGAGTAGCGCTGGGCCAGGCCGGGTGGGGCCGCGTCGGCATCGCCCTCGTCCTCGCGCGCCAGGCGACGCAGCACGGCGTTCACCAGCCCGGCGCCCTTGCGTCCCGTGACCAGCTTGGAGACCTCGACCGTGGCACCCACCGCCGCGTAGGGCGGCACCCGTGACAGCTTGAGCAGTTGGTACGCGCCGATGCGCAGCAGGTCCTGCAGGTCGGGGGCCGTGCCCTGCCAGTCGCCCGAGACGAGCGGCGCCAGCCGGCCGTCCAGCTCGTCGCGCGACCGCAGCACGCCGGCGGAAATCTCGTGTGCCAGACGGCGGTCGTCGTCTTCGAGCCCCTCGACCGCGGCCGCGAGGGCCGCATCGAACGGTTGGTCGTCGCGGACCTGCCGCAGGATCTCCAGGGCGGCGCTGCGGGCGGGCGTGCCCGAAGCCACCGTCAGTCCAGCATGCCGGTCGTGGGACTCGATGGGACCGCGATCTCCCGGCGCGGCATGCGTCCGGCCAGGTAGGCGAGACGGCCGGCCTCCACCGCGTGGCCCATGGCGCTCGCCATGGCAACGGGATCTTGGGCCTGGGCAATCGCCGTGTTCATCAGGATGCCGTCCACCCCCTGCTCCATCGTGACACACGCGTCGGAGGCGGTGCCCACGCCGGCGTCCACGATGACGGGCTGCGACAGACGACGCTTGATGGTGCGCACCGTATAGGGGTTGATGAGGCCGAGCCCGCTGCCGATGGGCGAGGCGAGCGGCATGATGGCGGCGCACCCGGCGTCCTCCAGCCGGAGGGCGGTGATCAGGTCCTCGTTGGTGTACGCCATCACCTGGAATCCCTCGTCCACCAGGACGCGTGCCGCGCGCAGCAGCCCGTCCACGTCGGGCAGCAGCGTCTCCTCGTCGCCGATCACCTCGAGCTTGATGAACTCGTTGAACCCCGCCTCCCGGGCGAGCCGGGCGTAGCGAATGGCGTCGTCGGCGGTGTAACACCCGGCGGTGTTGGCCAAAAGGAAGACCGTCTCGGGGTCGAGGTGATGCAGCATCCCCTCTTCCTTGGTGCGGTCCAGATCCACCCGGCGCACCGCCACGGTCACCACCTCGGCGCCCGACGCCTCGATGGCCCGCACCATGGTCTCGTTGTCCGCGTACTTCCCGGTCCCGACCATGAGCCGCGAGCGGAACTCGCGTCCGCCGATCACGAAAGGTTGATCGGCCACGCTCATCCTCCGCCCACGAAATGCACCAGCTCGATGCGATCACCGCTGCTGAGGGCGGTGTCCCCCAGGGCCGGACGGCGCACGATCTCCCGGTTGAGCTCGACCACGACCGCGCGCGGGTCGAGCTCCAGCACGCCCAGCAGGTCGAGCAGCGACGACTCGGGGGCGACGGTGCGCTCCTCGCCGTTGACCACGATGGTAATGGAGTCGGTCATCGTTCCAAAGATAGCAGGAACTCTCGCGCCGCCCCCCCGGAATCCTCCGCCCCCCACAGCGCCGAGATCGCCGCCACGCCCCAGGCGCCCGCCTCCCGGCACTGCGCGGCCCGCGCCGGCGTGACGCCGCCGATGGCGACGATCTGGGCCGGCGCGGCCGCCGCGATCACGTCCACGCCCAGTGGTGCACGATCGGGGTGGGACGCGGTGGGCCAGATCGGCCCGAGGAACACGTAGTTGGCGCCGGCCTCGTGCGCGTCACGGGCCTCGCTCGCGCTGTGGGTCGAGCGCCCGATGAGCACGTCGGGCCCGAGCATCTCGCGGGCCGCCCCGATGGGGAGCCCGGCCGCCGGCAGGTGCACGCCGCCGGCCGCCACGAGGGGCACCACGTCGGCCCGGTCGTTGACGAGGACGAGAGCGCCGGTCTCGAGCAACAGGTTGGCGAGCGCGATCAGCTGCCCGGCATCGATGGGGCCTGCGCGGGCGTGCAGCGCCACGTCGCCTGCCGCAGCGATGGCGCGGGCGCGGGTCGCGAAGTCGGGGAGAGAGAGGACCTGCCTGTCGGTGATGGCGTGGAGTCGGGGAACGGCGCGGCTCACTCGAAGCGGTCGCCCTTCTCACAGGCGCGGCCCCGCAGCCAGTCCTTGGCAGCCATGCGCTGCCGCCCAGCGGGCTGCACGTCGAGGAACTGGAGTGCACCGTCGCCGGTGGCGATCACGAACGCGGGGTCGGTCTGCACGACTTCGCCGGGCACCTCGTCGTCCTCCCACTCGTCGGCGGCCTGCGGGCCGAACAGCTTGACCTCCGTGCCCCCGAGCGTGGTCCACGCTCCGGGCCGGGGATCGAACGCGCGCACCTGCCGGGCGATGAGGCTGGTGGGTTCCTCCCAGCGGACCTTGGCTACGTCCCGTGTGATCTTGGGAGCGTAGGTGGCGTCCTCGTTGTCCTGGTGGATCGGGTGCGCGGCGTCCACCTCGAGCAGCGCCAGCCCTTCCACCAGCGCCAGCGCGCCGATCTCGGCGAGCCGCACGGTGAGCTCGCCTCCGGTCTCATCGGGGGGGATCGGCGTGGAGACGGCGTGCAGCACCGCGCCGGTGTCCATACCGGCCTCCATCTGCATGATCGAGACGCCGGTCTCCTCGAGCCCCTCCAGGATCGCGTGCTCGATCGGCGCCGCCCCGCGCAGCGCCGGCAACAGCGACGCGTGCACGTTGATCATCCCGCGCTCGGGGAGCTCCAACAACGCGGGCTTGAGTATGTGGCCGTATGCCACCACGACCCCGATGTCGAGCGGGGCGTGGTTTTGCAGGTCCTGCATGAACTCGTCGGTGTTGGGATGCTCCGGCTGGAGCACCGGAATGCCCTCGTCCCGCGCGACGACCTTGACGGGTGGGGGGACGAGCTTGGAGCGGGAGCGGCCGTGCGGTCGGTCGGGCTGCGTCACCACCGCCGCGACGTCGAACCCCTCGCCGAGGAGTGCGCGGAGCGAGGGCACCGCGAAGTCGGGCGTCCCGAAGAAGACGATACGCACGGTCAAAACCTCGCGGTGGTCTGTTCCTCCGGCTGCACTTCCTTGATGTGGCCCTCTTTCCCTTTGCGCAGCTTCTGCCACTTCTTCATCAGCATGCGGCGCTTGAGCGGGCTCAGGTGGTCGAGGAACAGCACGCCGTCGAGGTGATCGATCTCGTGCTGGATGGCCCGAGCACGGAGGTCCGTGGCCTCGACCTGCACCCGCTCGTTGCTCGTGGTCGTGATCTCCACCACGATGCGGGCCGAGCGCTCCACGTCGCCGAAGATGTCGGGAATCGAGAGGCAGCCCTCTTCTCCCTTGATCTGCCCCTCCCGCTCGGTGACCACCGGATCGATCAGCACCAGGGCGTCATCCTCCTCTGTCTGGACCACCGCCACCCGCCGGGCGAGGCCGATCTGGTTGGCAGCCAGCCCGATCCCCTTCTCGGCGTGCATCGTGTCGAACAGATCCTTCACCAGGTGCAGCAGCTCGTCGTCCACCTTTCCGATCTCGGCGGCGCGCTCCCGCAGCACGGGTGAGCCGAGCAGGTGGAGCGGGCGGAGCGCCACTACTTCGACTCCGCTGCCTGCTCGGTGGTCACCAGCTCCGCGACCCGTTCCCGCTGGATCACCAAGCGTGACTCGCCGCTCTTGATCGTGAGTTGGTTGTCCTTGATGTGGACGACTTCGCCGATGATCCCGCCCACCGTGACGACCCGGTCGCCACGCCTGAGCTGGGCCAACCGCTCCTTGTGCTTCTTTTCCTGCTGGGACTTGGGCCGGATGATCAGGAAGTAGAAGATCGCGATGATGGCCATCATCTGGATCAGAAAGATGCTGAGGCCACCGCCGCCCTGGCCGGAGGGCGCGAACAAGAATAGCGTTTCAGGTGTCACGTGGTTCCCCGTGCGTTATAGCGATCGAGCCAGTCCCGGTGCCACCCCGCGAACGTACCGCCCGTGATCTGGCTCTGCGCCTCGGCAGCGAGTCGGATCAGGAACCGCACGTTGTGGAGTGACAGGAGCCTCAGCCCCAGCAGCTCCTCCGCCACGAAGAGGTGGCGCAAGTAGCCCCGGCTGTAGGTGCGGCACGTCTCGCAGTCACATGTCTCATCCAGGGGCCGTTGGTCGTCACGGTGCGCGGCGTTCCGGATGTTGACGACGCCGTCCGGCGTGTACGCCGAGCCGTTGCGGCCGTTGCGGGTCGGAGCGACGCAGTCGAACAGGTCCTGGCCCCGCGCCACCGACGCCAGCAGGTCCTCTGGAAACCCTACGCCCATAAGATAACGCGGCATGTCGGGGGGCAGCGACGGCTCCAGCGTTTCCAGCACCTCGTACATGACCGGCTTGGCCTCCCCCACCGCGAGACCGCCCACGGCGATACCGGTCCACGCACCGACGCCGAGGACCTCCTCGACGGCACGCCGTCGGAGGTCGAGGTGCCCCGCTCCCTGAATGATGGGCCACAGCGTCTGATGCTCCGGCTCCTCGGCCGCGAGCTCACGGTGGCGTGTGGCGCAGCGCTCCAGCCAGAGGGTGGTGCGCGAGAGCGCGTCGGCTGCCGTCGCGTGGTCGGCGCCGCCCGGGACCACGTGGTCGAAGGCCATGGCCACGTCGGCGCCCAGCGTCCACTGGATCTCCATGACGCGCTCGGGGGTGAGGTGGAGGCGACCGCCGTCCACGTGCGACTGAAACTTCACCCCGTCGTTGTCCACTTGGCGGAGCCCCTCGAGGGAGAAGACCTGGAAGCCACCCGAGTCGGTCAGGATGGGGCCGGACCATGCCATGAAGCGGTGCAGCCCCCCGAGGGCTGCCACCGTCTCCTCGCCCGGCCGCACGTGCAGGTGGTACGTGTTGGCCAGCACCATGCCCGTGCCGACGGCCTCGAGGTCGAAGGGGGAGAGGGCGCGCACTGTGCCCTGTGTGCCTACCGGCATGAACGCCGGCGTCGCGACGTCTCCGTGCGGGAGTCGCAGGGTGCCCGCCCGCGCGGCGCCGTCGGTTGCCTCGATGGCGAACGTGAACGCGCTCATCGGATGGCCATCGCGTCGCCGTAGCTGAACAAGCGGTACTGCCGCGCGACCGCCTCGCGATACGCCGCCATGGTGTGCTCGTATCCGGCGAACGCCGCGACCAGCATGAGCAGAGTGGAGCGCGGCAGGTGGAAGTTGGTCAGCAGCGCGTCCACGATCTTGAAGCGGTAGGGCGGATAGACGAACAGGTCGGTCCAGCCGAAGCCGGGCGCCACCGTCCACGAGACGCCCTGCGACTGGGTGGCCGCCGTTTCGAGCGCCCGCGCCACGGTCGTTCCCACGGCCCACACCTTGCCGCCTCGGGCTACGGCCGTGCTCACCTCCACGGCCGCCGACTCCGAGATGGCGTACCACTCGGCGTGCATGCGGTGCTCTACGGGGTCTTCCACCTCCACTGGCTTGAACGTCCCGGGCCCCACGTGGAGCAACAGCTCCGTGATTTTCACGCCGCGGCTCTTGATCTGCTCGAGGATCGCCGGCGTGAAGTGGAGCCCCGCCGTGGGCGCCGCCACGCTCCCGTCCACGTCGGCGTACACCGTCTGGTAGCGCTCCCGGTCCGCATCCTCCGCTGGCCGCTCGATGTACGGTGGCAGCGGCACCGCACCGTGCCGCTTCATGAGCTGCTCGACGCTGAGGCGTCCCGAGAACCGGAGGCGCCGCAGGCCTCCCCCCACGACCTCCACGACCTCGGCCACCGCGTCTTCGCCGATGTGCACGGTGCGCCCCTCCTTGAGCTTGCCGCCGGGATGCACCATCGCGAGCCACGTGCCGTCGGGCTCGGCGTGTACCAGCAGCAGCTCCGCGTCGCCGCCGCTGTCCCGCTGGCCGGTGAGCCGCGCGGGGATGACGCGGCTCGCGTTGACCACGAGCACGTCGCCCGCCTCGAGCAGCGACGGGAAGTCGCGGAACCGCCGATGCCGCACGGCTCCGCTCTCCCGCTCCAGCTCGAGCATGCGACTCGCCCCCCGGTCGCTCAGCGGGTGCTGCGCGATGGCCTCGCGCGGGAAGTCGAAGTCGAAGTCGGAGGTGCGGAAGTGACTACCCACCGGCCTGGTCGCCGAACATGGACGGCTGATCGTCGGCTGGCGTGGGAGGGGTGAAGCCGAAGTGCCGGTACGCGGTGGGCGTCGCCATGCGGCCGCGGGGTGTGCGGTGCAGGAAGCCCTGCTGAATGAGGAACGGCTCGAACACCTCCTCCAGCGTGCCCGGGTCTTCGCCCACGGCCACCGCGATGGTGTTCAGCCCCACGGGACCCCCGTCGAACTTCTCGATGATGATCTCGAGAATCCGCGCATCCATGTCGTCCAGCCCGTACTCGTCCACGTTGAGCCGGGCCAGGCCCGCCTTCGCCACGTCCAGGGAGATGACGCCGTCGGCGCGCACCTGCGCGTAGTCGCGCACGCGCCGCAACAGGCGGTTGGCGACGCGCGGGGTGCCGCGGCTGCGCTGCGCGATCTCGACCGCGCCCTCCGGCTCGATTGCCACGGCGAGAATGCCGGACGATCGCAGCACGATCTGCCGCAGGTCGTCGGCCGGGTAGTAGCCCAGGCGCTCCACCACCCCGAAGCGCGCCCGCATGGGTGGGGTGAGCATGCCGTAGCGCGTGGAGGCGCCGATCAGCGTGAACGGCTCCACCTCCATGGGAATCGTCTGGGCGTTGGGTCCCTCGGCGATCCGCACGTCGACGCGGAAGTCCTCCATGGCCGGGTAGAGGAACTCCTCCAGCACGGGCCGCATGCGGTGGATCTCGTCGATGAACAGCACGTCGCCGCGCCGCAACGTGGTGAGCAATCCCACCAGGTCGCCGGGTTTCTCGAGCACGGGTCCGCTCGACGTGCGGATGTTCACGCCCATCTCGCGTGCGATGAGCATGGCCAGCGTCGTCTTCCCGAGGCCCGGTGGGCCGAAGAACAGGATGTGATCGAGCGGCTCGCTGCGCTGCTTCGCCGCATCGATCGCGATCTGGAGGTTCTCCTTCACGTTCGCCTGGCCCACGAACTCGTCCAGGCGGGACGGCCGCAGCGAGGCCTCGGCGGAGGTCTCGTCAGGCAATGCCTCGGGCGTGGTGATCTCGGTGCGGCTCACTGCTTGGCGGTCGCCTCCCACCGGACGGGTCGCTCAGCCTGTGTCACGGTGTGTTTCGCGTGGCAGGTGACGCACTTGTCGTGCACCTCCCGCTCTCCGGGCGCGACCAGCTTGCGGTTGGTCACGCCGCACTCGGTACAGATCCACTCGGCGGTCGACATATCGGCTCGGGTTATTTGGGCTTGGTTAAGAGTTGTAGTGCTCCGCGGATGAGGTCAACCGGCTGCTGCAATCCCCCCTCGGCGACCACGGCGCGCACCGCTCGGTCCGCATCGGCGGCGCCGTAGCCGAGGTTGATGAGCGCCTGGACCGCGTGCTCGGTCGGGGCGCTCACCGCCTCGGGAGCGCCCGGCACGATGATGTCGCCGAGCCGGTCCTTCAGCTCCAGCACGACGCGCTCGGCGGTCTTCTTGCCGATCCCCGGCACGGTGCTGAGCGCGGCGATGTCGTTCTCCTTGATGGAGCGGACCACCCGGGCGCCGCCCAGAGTCGAGACGCACGCCAGGGCCAGGCGCGGCCCCACGCCGGAGGTGCCGAGCAGGCGCTGAAACACGTCGCGCTCGTGCTCCTCGTCGAACCCGTAGAGCGACCAGCCGTCCTCCCGCACCACCAGCACGGTGCGCAGCCAGACCTCGGTGCCCTCACCGGGCAGCTTCTCCAGCACGCCCAGCGGCACCGCGATCTCGTACGTCACGCCGCTGGCGGTGGCCACCACCACGCGGTCGCCCGTCTTCGTGAGCAGGGTCCCCCGGATTCCCGCGATCATTTCGCTTTCACCTGTGCGCCCCGTCGCGTCAGAAGATACGTCAGCGCCACGGCTGCGCCGTCGGCGGCATCGTTGGGGCTAGGCGGCTCCTTGAGGTTGAGCAGCCGCTGCACCATGTAGCCAACCTGTGATTTGGCGGCGCCGCCCGCACCCACCACGGTCTTTTTCACCGTGGCCGGTGGGAACTCGGCGATCTCGAGACCAACCTGCGCCGCCGCCAACAGGATGACGCCGCGGGCGTGTCCCAGGGTGACGGTCGTGTGCACGTTCTTGGCGTAGAACACGCTCTCCAGCGCGAGCACCGTAGGTCGATGGCGCTCGATGAGGTCTCGTACGCCGTCGTACAGCTCGTGGAGCCGCTGCCAGATCTCCTGCTTCGGATTAGTCCGGATCACGCCACACTCGACGAGGTGACCGGGTCGCCCGGCGGCCGGCTCCACCACACCGTAGCCGGTCACCGCAGTGCCGGGATCGATGCCCAGCACCCGGAGCGTCACCCGCCGACCGCCGCCAGGGTCTCTGCGTCGATGTCGAAGTTGCTGAACACCTGGGAGACGTCCTCGTGGTCCTCGAGAGCGTCCATGAGCTTGATGAGTCGCTCGGCGTCCTTCCCCTCGATACGCGCGGTGGTGCGGGGGATCAGCGCGATCTCGGCCTGCGCGACTTTGATCCCCTTGGCGACGAGCGCGTCGCGCACCGCGTGCAGCTCCGTCGGTTGCGTCGTGATGATGTGCTGGTCGCCCTCGGTCGTCATGTCCTCCGCGCCGGCCTCGAGCGCTGCCTCCAACGCGGTGTCCTCGCTGTAGCGGCCGGCGTCCACCCACAGCTGTCCCGACTTGTCGAACAGCCACGCCACCGAGTTGGGCTCGCCCAGGTTGCCGCCGTTCTTGGAGAAGGCGTGCCGCACGGCGGCCACGGTGCGGTTCAGGTTGTCGGTCGTGACCTGGACCAGGATGGCGGCGCCGCCGGGGCCGTATCCCTCGTACGTCGCCTCCTCATACGACACGCCCTCGAGTTCGCCAGTGCCCTTCTTGACGGCGCGCTCGATGTTGTCGTTCGGCATGTTCGCCGCCTTGGCGGTGTCGATGGCGGTACGCAGGCGGGGATTGCCGTCGGGGTCGCCGCCGCCCTGACGGGCCGCCACGGTGATCTCCTTGATGAGCTTGGTAAACAGCGCGCCGCGCTTGGCGTCGGTGACCGCCTTCTTTCGCTTGATCTGTGCCCACTTGCTGTGGCCGGCCATACGGGCAACCTCTCTCCCGGCGAGAGCCTCGAGCGGTCAGCAAGTTCCGGGTCGCGTGTGCGGATCGCGTACGGCAGATTGCTGGTGCGTCAAATATAGGGACGTCCGAAGCCCCAGCAACGCGCACCTTGCACTGACCACGGTACGCTTCTAGGCTGCTCGAACAATGACACTCAACGGCCGGGTCCTGGCAGCATACGTCGTGGTGGCTCTCGTATGGGGGTCCACCTACCTGGCCATTCGCATCGGGGTGCAGCACCTGCCGCCGGCGCTGTTCGGGGGCATCCGGTTTCTCACGGCGGGGACCATCCTGCTCGTGCTGGCGCTGGCGTTGGGCCGGCGGCTCCCCACCCGTCCCAAGGACTGGGCCACGGCCGCGATCGTGGGCGTCATGCTGCTGGGGATCGGCAACGGCGGCGTCATTTGGGCGGAGCAGTGGGTGGAGTCGGGCACGGTGGCGATCCTCATCGTCACCGGTGCGCTGATGATGGCCCTGTTCGACGCGATCATCCCGGGGAGCGAGGCACGCCCCAACTGGCGGCAGTTCGTGGCGTTGCTGATCGGATTCGCCGGCACGGTCCTGCTCGTGGGCGGCAACCCGGCGGCACTCGGCGAGGCCGGCTGGATCGGCCCCCTGGTGGTGATCGTCGCCGCGGCCTCCTGGTCCCTCGGCTCGGTCTACTCCAAGCGCAACCCGGCCGAGGCCAGCCCACAGGTCTTCTCCGCGCTGCAGATGCTGTTCGGCGGCAGCGTCCTGGCGGTGGTCGGGCTCCTCTCGGGCGAGGCGCGGGAGCTCCACTTCTCGCTCGCAGGATTGGGGGCGGTGCTGTACCTGATCGTGATGGGCTCGATCGTGGCGTACACCAGCTACGTGTACCTGCTGCGCCATGCGCCGCCCGCGTTCGTGGGGACCACCGTGTACGTGAACACGGTGGTGGCGGTGTTGCTGGGGTGGGTCGTGCTGTCGGAGCACGTCTCCCTCAAGACCTTCGTGGCGATGGCGGTCATCCTCGGCTCGGTGGTCTGGGTGCGCCAGGCGACCCCGCAGCCCGAGCCGCGACCCGCGCCCGTTTCTGAAGAACCGCAGGCCGTGGTGGACTAGCGCGCCGTCGGGAGCACCGTCGTCCGGCCCTATCACACAGCGACATCCACAAGGAGGGCGTATGGAACGCCAGCGCGTACCGGCCGGCACCAAATGGGAAGCGGTGGTGGGCTACTCCCGGGCCGTCCGCGCGGGCCAGGTCGTCGTCGTGGCGGGCACCACGGGCCTGGACGCCGCGGGGAACGTCGTGGGCGTTGACGATCCGGGCGCCCAGACGCGGCAGACCCTCGCGAACGTGGTGGCCGCGCTCGAACAGCTGGGTGCGCGGCGCGAGGACGTGATTCGCACGCGCATCTTCGTGACGGACATCGAGCGGTGGGAGGAAGTGGGCCGGGCCCACGGGGAGTTCTTCGGCGAGATCCGCCCCGCCGTGACCATGGTCGAGGTGAGCCGGTTGATCGACCCGGCGATGCTGGTGGAGATCGAGGCGGAGGCAGTGCTCGAGTAGAGACTGCGGTGTCTCGTGGGACTGCTGCGCTTCTAGAGAGGGTCCCCTAGCCGGGATCCAGCATGTCCTCGAATCGCATCCATTGCTGATAGAAGTACAGGTCGATGAACCCGGTGGGGCCGTTGCGGTTCTTGGCCACGATGAGCTCGGTGGCGCCCTCCACCCCACCGCCCGGGTTGTACATCTCCTCCCGAAAGATCCCCAGTGCCAGGTCGGCGTGCTGCTTCACCGCTCCCTGGGCCCCGAAATCGTCCAGCGTGGGACGCGGATCGGCGCGCTCCGTGACGTGCTTGGGGAGCTGGGCCACGGCCAGGCAGGCGAGGTGCCGGTCCAGCGCCAGGCCCTTGAGTGCGCGCACGGCGAAGGCCGTGTCCTCCTCCTGCGTCATGCGGGCCGCCGGGGGCGGCAGCAGCTGGAGGTAGTCCACGATCAGGAGCACCGGATGGTCGTCCCACGCCGGCTCCAGCGCCTCGTCGAACTGCCGTCCCACCAGCGGATAGACCTTGAGCGGGAGGTTCTTCAACCGCAGCGCCGTAGCGCCCACCGCCGAGCGCCCCGCTTCCGAGAGCTTGCCGCCACGCAGCTCGTCGATCTGGACCCGTGCCTCGAGCGCCAGCGCCCGCTCCATGAGCCGGTCCTCGTCCATCTCGCCCGAGAAGTAGGCGACCGGGTACCCGGCCGTGGCGGCCCGCACGGCCATCGCGAGGGCCAGCGCCGACTTGCCCGAGCCGATGTCGCCGCCCAGCACCACCAGGTCGCGTTGGCGGAACCCGCCGCCCAGCACCCGGTCGAGGGACACGAAGCCAGTGGGCACGGTATCGGGTGGGATCTCGCCCGCCGGGAGGTCGTCCACCTGCTTGATCAGGTTCGTGAGAGAGTCGCTACGGATGCGGTGCTCTTTCATGTTCCAGCCTGGTTCGTGCGTTCCACCTCGCGCGCCGAGCGCGCCGCGAGGGCGACGGCGTCGGCGGCGCCCCGACCCAGGGCCTCCCGTGTGGGGGCGACCAGCTGGTGCAGGGCCACGGCGATGCCGTCGGTTCCACCATCCTTCAACTCCCGGACTGACCCGGGCAATGCGCGCCGGATCGGCGCTGGCAGCGAGAGGCTGCTGAGCCGCTTCTCCAGTTGCGCCAGCCGGGCGCGATCGGCGGGCTCGCTCAGCTCGCCGGGCGGCAGCCGGCCGTCACACTGGCGCAGGAACAACCAGAGGGCGAAGAGCCCGTTGCGTTTCGGGCCCCGCGCCTCCGCCGCCAGTCCCTGCAAGAGACGATCTTCGGCGAGAAGCAACTGGTTGGTCACGATGCGTTGATCAATGTACGAGGGCCGTTTACGGGCGGCCAGGTGCGATTGTCGGGATGGTGGAGCGGGTCTAGGTTTCGACCATGGCCCGTCCCAAGACCATCCTCTGGGTGGACGACGAGATCGAGGCGCTGGAGGCGCACATCCTGTTCCTCCGGGAGCAAGGGTACGAGGTGGAGCCGGCGGCGCACGGCGACGACGCCATTGCGTTGCTGCGGCGCCAGCCGTACGGCGTGATCCTGCTGGACGAGCAGCTTCCGGGGAAGCGGGGCCTCGAGCTGGTCGGCGAGATCCGCTCCATCGATCCCGCGGTGCCCGTGGTCATGGTGACCAAGAGCGAGGAAGCCGGCACCATGCACGAGGCCATCGGGATTCGGCTGGAGGACTACCTGGTCAAGCCGGTGAATCCCCGTCAGGTGCTCACGGTCGTGACGCGCCTGCTCGAGGGGGCCCGCATCCGGCAGCAGCGGCTGGCGCGGGACTTCGTGACGCGGTTCCGTGAGCTGGAGCAGCGCCGCGCCGCGCAAATGGGTTGGCGGGAGTGGGTCGAGCTGGCCGCCGAGATGTTCCAGTGGGATGCCAGGCTGGGCCAGAGTGACGAGAGCGGCCTGAAGGACGCGCTGCACCACTTCGAGGTCTCCCTGCACGACGATTTCGCGCGCTTCGTGACGGAGCACTACCCCCAGTGGCTGGCGAATCCGAGCGGTGACCGCCCGCCGCTGTCGGTGGACGTCTGCAGCGAGTTCGTGGTCCCGCAATTGGAAACCAGCGGCCGGGTGTTGTTCGTGGTGGTCGATTGCATGCGCCTCGACCAGTGGGAGCTGCTCAAGCAGCAGATCACGGAGTTGTTCGACGTCGAGGAGTCGTACTACTTCAGCATCCTGCCGACGGCGACGCCGTTCTCCCGCAACGCCATCTTCAGCGGGCTCCTTCCCGTCGAGATCAAGTCGCGGCACCCCGAGTGGTGGCACGACCGGGACGACGAGAGCCTCAACGCGCACGAGGAGGAGTTGCTGAAGGAGCAGCTCAAGGAGCTGGTGGGCGACCCGGTGCCCCTGCGGTACGAGAAGGTCTCGACGCCCTCGGAGGGCGAGGCCCTGCTGCGACGGGTACCCGGCTACCTCTCCCAAGATGGCGTCACGGCCCTGGTGTTCAACTTCGTGGACCAGCTCACGCACGGGCGGGCCGAGAGCGCGATCCTGATGGAGGTGGCCCGCGACTCCCAGGCCCTGCGGGCCGTGACCGCGACCTGGTTCGAGGATTCCGCGCTGTACAAGGCGCTCCGGGAGGCGGAGCGGCGCGGCGTGCCGGTGCTGCTCACCACCGATCACGGCTCGATTCACTGCCACACGCCGGCCACCGTGTTCGCCAAGCGCGACGCCACCGCCAACCTGCGGTACAAGCTGGGCGAGGATCTCCGCGCTGAGAAGCGCCAGACGGCGATCATGGTCGACGATCTTCCGGCCTGGGGACTCCCCAAGACGAAGCTCGGCGTGCGCCTCCTCATGGCCACCAGCGACCACTTCTTCGTGTATCCCACCAAGCTGCGGGAGTACCAGGCGCGGTACCGCGGCTCGTTCCTGCACGGCGGCGTCACCCCGGAAGAGATGATTCTGCCGATCGCCCTGCTCACCCCGCGGGGATCGAAATAGATGGTCCGTTACGGACGCCTCTTCAGCTACCTCCGTCCCTACCGCACCTGGTTCCTGCTGAGCTTCGTTGCCGCGGTAGTGGCGTCGGCGCTCGACGGGTTCACCCTGGCGCTGCTGATCCCGCTGCTGCGGCTGCTGTTTGGCGCCGCGTCGGGGATCGCCGAGGCGCCCACGGTGCTGGAGCGGATGCTGGTGTTCCTGGTGGGCCCGCTGCTCGAGACCGGCGAGCGCGCCACGGCGCTGCGCAACGTGATCGTGCTCATCCTGGGAACGGTGGTCGTCAAGAACGGCGCGGTGTTTGCGGCGGGCTACCTCGGCGAGTACGTGCAGGAGGGCGTGGCGCGGGACCTGCGCACGCGGCTCTACGCGCACATCCAGCGACTCGGCCTCGGCTTCTTCCACGGCATGAAGGGTGGCCAGCTGCTGAGCCGCGTGGTGGCCGACACCGATCAGGCCAAGAGCCTCGTCAGCGCGGCGCTCGTCTCGGCGCTGCAGAACCTGATCCTGGTCGTCGTGTACGTGGCGTTCCTGTTTGCGCTCTCGTGGCGCCTCGCGCTCGTCACCCTGCTGCTCGCGCCGGCCATCGTGCTGGTGATGCGCCCGATCCTGAGCCGCATCCGCTCGCGGGTGCGTCGCGCCCTGGATGACCGTGGCGAGCTCACCGCGATCGTGAGTGAGACCGTCGAGGGCGCGCGCCTCGTGAAGGCGCACGGCGCCGAGGCGTACGAGCGCCGCCGGTTCACGGAGGTTGCGAACCGCTACTTCCGCGGCATCCTGGGGGCACGGGGGCTGGCGGTGCTCGCGAGCCCGGTGAGCGAGACGGTCGGCGCGGTGGTGTTCGTGCTGCTCTTGTTGGTGGCCTTCACCGCGTCGGGTGGGCAGGCCCTGCGACCCGAGGTGCTGGTTGCGTTCCTGGCGGTCTCGCTCCGGCTGCTACCGCCGGTCAAACGACTCTCCCAGTTCCCGGCGCAGGCGGAGCAGGCGCTCGGCGCGGCGGAGCGGGTGTTCGAGGTGCTGGACCGACCGGCCGACGATGTCGATCCGCCTGCTGCGCCCTCCTTCCCCGGACTGCGGCGGGAGATCGCGCTGCGCGACGTGTGGGTGGCGTACGAGGGAGAAGACTGGGTGCTGCGCGGAGTCGACCTCACGCTGCAGCGCGGCGAAGTGGTGGCGATCGTGGGGCCGTCGGGGGCGGGGAAGTCGACGCTGGTGGATCTCCTGCCCCGGTTCGTGGAGCCGCGGCAGGGCCGGGTGTTGATCGATGACGTGCCGCTCGAGCGCTACGGCCGGCGCTCACTGCGCCGGGCGCTGGGGATCGTCAGCCAGCATACCGTGATCTTCAACGACACGGTGCGGAACAACATTGCCTACGGCGATCAGGAGGGTGCGGGCGACCAGGCGGTGGAGGCCGCCGCCAGGGCGGCGAACGCCCACCACTTCATCGAGCGCCTACCCGAGGGGTACGACACGCGGCTGGGCGAGCGAGGGATGCGGCTGTCCGGGGGCGAGCGCCAGCGCATTGCCATCGCCCGCGCCCTGCTGCGCGATCCGCCGATCCTCATCCTGGACGAGGCGACCTCGAACCTCGACACGGAATCGGAGCAGCTGGTGCAGGTGGCCATCGCCCGCTTGCTGGAGAACCGCACCGTGTTGGTGGTGGCCCACCGGCTCTCGACCGTGGCCCGGGCCGACCGCATCGTCGTGCTCGACGGCGGCCGGCTGATCGAGCAGGGCCGGCACGACGAGCTGGTTCGCGCCGGGGGCCTCTATCAACGCTTGGTTTCGGTGGAGCTGTCGAGACAGGCAGCAGCCATCAAGTAGGGGAAACCGGACGCACCGCGATCGCATACGTCGGGCACTGCCGCACGAAGTCCGCCTCGACCGGCGACCACACCTGCTCCCGTCCCGTGACCACGGCCTTCCCCTCGTCATCGAGACGGAACAGTCCCCGCGGCGCGTTCACCAGGCAGTGTCCGCAGCCGATACAGTGCTCGCGATCCACCCGTACGTGGTAGCGCTCCCGGGGGTACACACCGCTCGCGCCGGGCTCGGGAAGCGCCGCCGGATACTCCAGCAGCTCCATGGTCGCGCGGTAACCCTCCTCGACCAGGTCGCGATTGTGGCCGAAGGAGAACATGCCGAATCGCTCCACGCGCGGTTGGATCAGCAGCAGCGGGGGCCGCTCCCACTCCCTGAGCACCCCGGTGCGGCGGTTCTCGATGGCGATCTCGATGGCCCGCGCGAACACGGCAGCGAACCCCGCCAGGTGCATGTCCGCCTTGAGCACGCCGCTCGATCCGACGTCCACGGCCACCACCAGGTCGCGCTCGCGCGCCGCCGCCACGCCCACCGGGAGGTTCGACACGGCGGCCCCGTCCATGAAGTGCCGTCCGTTGATCTCGTGCGGCGGGAGGTAGCCGGGCAGGGAGCAGGAGGCGAGCACCGCATCGGCCACGGGGACGTCGTCGAGGCCCGGTGCGCCCCACAGCACCTGGGTGCCGGTGTTGACGTCCACCGTGTTCACGAGGAGCGGCCGGTTCAGCTCGGCGAACGCGACGTCACCCAGGAGCCCACGCACCACGTGCTCGAGCGGCTCCTTGCGGTACAGGGCCGGCGACCGCATCCGCTTGAGCGCCATGTCGCGATGGGCGACCTGAAACAGGTCGCGCTGCCGGACCTCGAAGGCCAACGTCTTGAGCTCTTCGGCCGAGATGCCCGCGCACCAGGCGGCACCCATCAGCGCGCCGATGCTCGAGCCGACCACGTCGGCCGGCAGGAAGTTCAGCTCCTCCAACGCCTGCAACACGCCCGCATGCGCGAGCCCTTTCATCCCGCCACCGCCCAACACCAGTGTGAATCGGCGCTCGCTCCCGGTCACCGCACCACCTCCGTCGTATGCCGCGCGGTGCGGCATAGCCGCCGGCCGCACCGGCTGTGTACCTTCCAACGCACCTTCAATGCTATCCGGTTGTTGTGACTGACAGCAACGTCGGCGCCTCGGCGCCCTCCGAGCTCGCCCACGCGTTCGTCCGGCTGCGGAACGCGGAGTTCCCGTGGACCGCTGAAGCGACCTACCTCAACAACGCCAGCATCGGTCCCCTGCCAGAGCGTACCCGCGGGGTGGTCGATGCGTTCACCGCCAAGCGCACGGCGCCCTACCAGCTGCCCGACAAGGAACTCCAGGGGGTGCTGCGGGAGGCGCGGCGCACGGTGGCCCGCCTGCTCAACGCCGACGTCGAGGAAATCGCGCTGGCGACGAACACGAGCTTCGGGCTCAACATTGCTGCGACCTCGCTGCCCATCGCGCCCGGCGAGACCGTGCTCGTGTCCGACAAGGAGTTTCCCGCCAACGTCTACCCATGGCTGCTGTTGCGCGAGCGCGGGGTGGACGTGGAGCTCGCGCCGGTCTCGGCCGAGGGATGGCCCAGCGAGGGATACCTGCTGGAGCGGCTGCGGGACCCGCGGGTACGCGTGCTCGCGGTCTCGCACGTGCAGTTCTCCAACGGGTACTGCGCCGACCTGGACCGGCTGGGCGAGGCGTGCCGCGCCAACGGCACCTACCTCGTGGTGGACGCCATCCAGGCGCTGGGGCAGGTCCCGCTGGACGTGCGCCAGACACCGGTGGACGTGTTGGCGTGCGGCGCGCAGAAGTGGTTGCTGTCGCCGTGGGGCTCCGGGTTCGTGTACGTGCGGCGCGAGCTGATCCCCACGTTGAAGCCGGTCATGGCCGGGTGGTTCTCCTTCGAGGGCACCGGCGACTTCTCCCGCCTCACCGAGTACAACACCACCTTCCTCGCCGATGCCCGCCGCTTCGAGGCCGGTACCCTCCCGTTCCAGGACGTGGCGGGCATGGCCGAGAGCATCGGGATGCTGTTGGAGTTCGGTATCGACCGGATCGCGGCGTACCTGCGGGAGCTGCGGCGCCCGCTGCTCGCGGCCGCCGCCGAGGGAGCCATCGGCCTGTGCTCGCCGACCGACGAGGGCCACGCCAGCTCGATCGTGTGCGTCAAGACGGAGAACGTAGCCGAGTCGTACCACGCCCTGAGGCAGGCCGGCGTGGTGGGCGCGCTGCGCGAGGGCTCGATCCGGCTGTCGCCCCACTGCTACAACACGGTCGACGAGCTCGAGCGGGTCGTGGACATCCTGCGGGGTCCCTGATGGCCGACTGCGTGTTCTGCGCGATGCTGGAAGGCCGGGCGCCCTGCAGCGTCGTCTACGAGGACGCGGACGCGGTGGTGTTCATGGATCTCTTTCCGGTGCATCCGGGCCACGCGCTCATCGCGCCGCGACGGCACATCGAGGACCTGGAGTCGTGTCCCGTGGGGCTGGCGGGTCGGCTGTTCGAGTTGAGCGGCAAGATCGCGCCCGCCGTGGTGCGGGCCACGGACGCGGCCGGCTTCAACGTGTGGACGGCCAACGGCAAGGCAGCGGGGCAGGAGGTATTCCACCTCCACCTGCACGTGCTGCCCCGTTACGAGGACGACACGTTCGGATTGCGCTTTCCCAAGGGGTATCCGCAGGAGGCCGAGCGCGCGGCGCTCGACGCGATGGCCGACCGGATCAGGTCGACGCTGTGAAGATGAAGTCGGCCTTCTTGCCGCGCCGCAGCCAGAGGTAACGCCCCGCGAGCAGCCGGTCGGGGCCCACGGCGCCCTCGGGGGTGAGCGGCTCGCCATTCACCGAGATTCCCCCCTGTTGCAGCAGGCGCCGCGCCTCGCTCTTTGACTTGGCGAGGGAGGAGCCGGCCACGAGGTCCACCGCGGAGACGTCGCCCTTGAGCGCGATCTCCCCGCTCGGCAGCTCGTTCACCAGCGTCTCCCACGTCCCGGCGTCCGCCTCCCGCGGGTCGAGCTCGCCGAACATCACCTGTGAGGCCCCCGTGGCGCTCGCCGCGGCGTGCTTGCCGTGCACCCGCTCGGTCACCTCCGCCGCGAGGGCCTTGTGCGGGATGCGTGCGGCGGTGTTGCCCGCGTGCTGCTCCATGAGATCGGAGATCTCGTCGCGCGCGCGGAAGGAGAGCGCACGGAAATAGGTCTGGACGTCGCGGTCATCCGCGTTCACCCAGAACTGATAGAACCGGTAGGGTGTGGTCAGCTCGGGATCGAGCCACACGGCCCCCTCCTCGGACTTGCCGAACTTGCCGCCCGAGGGCGTCGTGAGCAGGGGCGCCGTGAGGCCGTGTGCCTCGCCGCCGTCCACCCGCCGGATCAGCTCGCGGCCGGCGGTGATGTTGCCCCACTGATCGGAGCCGCCGAGCTGGAGCTCACAGCGCTTCTCGCGGTACAGGTGCAGGAAGTCATACGCCTGCAGCAGCATGTAGCTGAACTCGGTGTACGAGATACCCTCTTCCAGCCGGCTCTTCACCGACTCCTTCTGCAGCATGTACGAGAGGGTGAAGTGCTTGCCGGTGTCGCGCAGGAAGGCGAGCAGGTTGAGCGGGCTGAGCCAGGTGAGGTTGTCCACCAGCTCGGCATCCGTGGCTCCGGTGCCGAAGTCGAGGAACCGCTCGAGCTGTCGTCGCTGGCGTTCGGTGTTCTCCCGGAGGGTGTCTTCATCCAGCAGGGGGCGCTCGGCGGACCGTCCGCTGGGGTCACCGATCATCCCGGTCCCGCCACCCACCACGACGAGCGGCTTGCCGCCGGCGCGCTGCAGGTGCGCCAGCAGCATCACCGGTATCAGGTTGCCGACCTGCAGGCTGCGGCCGGTGGGATCGAAGCCCACGTAGCCGGTGATCGGCCCCTTGGACAGCCGCTCCTTGAACCCCGGCGTCTGGTTTTCCACCAGGCCGCGCCAGGTCAGCTCGTCTAGAAAGGCTGTGATCGACTTGGTCTTTGCCATCGTACCTCAGTGTCGCCAAGCAACATAGCGAGCCCCCCCCCGCTGGCAAGCTGAACCGGCCCTCACTACGTTTGACTTGTGCGCAGGCCATATGGAACCGATCCCCACTAGCTCTCCCCCGCCGCAGGGCTCGCGCCTGGGCTTCCTGCTGCCCTGGCGCTGGTCGCGCCGGACCTGGCAGCTCGCGGGCCTCCTGACCGTGGCCGGCCTGGGGCTCGGGTTCGGGTTGGCGTACGGTGGCTGGACCCGTGCCTGTGCGGGGAACGCCTGTCCCTCCATCGGGGTGCTGGAGTCGTACCGCCCCACCCAGGCGCTCAAGGTCTACGCGGCCGACGGGCGGCTCATCCAGGAGGTGGGTGCCCAGCACCGCACCGTGCTCGGCGCCGACGAGATCGACCCCGCCCTGCGCGCGGCGTTCGTCGCGGTGGAGGACAAGCGGTTCTACGAGCACGGGGGCATCGACTTCCGGCGCGTCGCCGGCGCGATCGTGGCGGACATCAAGGCGATGAGCTTCGTCGAGGGTTTCTCCACGATCACGATGCAGCTCGCGCGCAACGTGTGGTCGCGGGAGCTCCCCAGCACCAAGTCGATCCGCCGCAAGGTGCGCGAGATGCGGGTCGCACTCGAACTCGAGGAGACCTACGACAAGGACCGCATTCTCGAGCTCTACCTCAATCAGATCTACCTGGGCGGGAGCGCCTACGGCGTGGAGGCGGGGGCGCAGCGCTACTTCGGCAAGTCGGCGCGCGACCTCAACCCGGCGGAGTCCGCGCTGTTGGCGGCGATCGCCAACGTGCCGGGCCGCTACGACCCCCGGCGCTATCCCCCCCGCGCTCTGCAGCGGCGCAACATCGTGCTCAACCTGATGCGCGACCAGGGCTTCCTCTCGCCGCAGGAGGCCGAGCGGTGGAAGGCGTACCCGGTGGTGCTGAGCTCGCGCGTGGACTTCGGCGACGTAGCGCCCTACTTCGTGGAGTGGGTGCGCCGCCAGCTGTATGCCCGGCTGGGGAACGCCATCTACGAGCGCGGCTACCGGGTGTACACCACGCTCGATCTCGACATGCAGCTCGCCGCCGAGCTGGCGGTGGAGGAGCAGCTGGAGCGTGTCGAGAACCAGGAGTACGGCCGCTACCACCATCTCACCTACCAGCAGTACCTCGACAGCGTCGAAACGCCGGGCGCGAAGACGACCGATACGCCGTACCTGCAGGGTGCCCTGGTCACACTCGACGTCGACTCGGGGTACGTCCGGGCGATGGTCGGCGGGCGCGATTATGCGCACTCGGAGTGGAACCGCTCGACCCAGGCCGAGCGGCAGGCCGGCTCGACCTTCAAGCCCTTCGTGTTCTCAGCCGCGCTCCGCTCCGGCAAGGCCGCCAGCTACATGATCAACGACGGTCCCATCAGCATCATGCAGAACGACACGATGCCGTGGGAGCCGCAGAACTTCGACGACCGGTTTTACGGTCCGATGACGATGCGGCGCGGGCTGGCGCTGTCGCGCAACCTGGTGGCCATCAAGCTAGGACTCGAGATGGGCGTGCCGGCCGTCGTTGGTGAGGCGCAGCGCTACGGGATCTCGACCCGGCTGCCGCGGGTGCCGTCGGTGTCCATCGGGTCGGCCTCCGTCATCCCGCTCGAGATGGCCTCCGCCTATACCGCCTTCGCCACGCTGGGAACGCAGGCGGCGCCGGTGGGGATCCTGCGCGTGGAGGACGGGGACGGAAACATCGTGTGGCAGCCGCAGGTGCGGCGCACGCCGATCCTGGACGAAGACCGCGCGTGGCTGCTCACCAACATGCTGCAGTGGGTGGTGGACCGCGGCACGGCGACGGGCGCCGTGCGCGTGCGCGGTGGCTTCCGCCATCCGGCCGGTGGCAAGACCGGCACCACGAACGACGGCACCGACGTCTGGTTCATCGGGTTCACGCCCGAGATCGTGACCGCCGTGTGGATCGGCTTCGACCAGCCCCGCAAGATCAAGGCGAACGCCCAGGGTGGCCTGCTCGCGGCACCGGCGTGGGTGCAGTTCATGAACGAGGTGTACGAGCGGCGTCCGCCGCCGGATGAGTGGGAGCGGCCCAGCGGGCTCGTGCTGCACCGCATCGACAACACCACGGGCTACCGGGCCACCGACTTCTGTCCCCGGGAGTCGGTCTACTTCGAGTGGTTCATGCCGGGCACCGAGCCCACCGAGTTCTGTCCCGTGCACAACCCGTTCGACCGCATCTTCACCGACGCGCCGGGGGTCGGCGCGCCGCCGGGAGGCCGCCACTGAGGCCCCTCAGGGTCAGCGCGAGTGTCGTCTGGCCCGTTACCTCCCCGCCCATTGCGCGCGGTGCGGTCCTGACGGATCAGGACGGTCGCATCGCTTCCGCGGGACCGGACGAATGGGTTCCCCGTTTGCCCGAGGCCAACCAGGTGGACTACGCTGACGTTGCGCTGCTGCCCGGCTTCATCAACACACATACCCACCTCGAGCTGCACGGCTTCCGCGGCCAGCTTCCGGAGGCGGAGTTCTTCACCTGGATGCAGCTGATGCGGGCCATCCGGGAGACGACGCCGCAGGAGGCGTACGAGGAGGGCGCCCCCGAGGGGCTGCGCGAGACCTGGCGCTGCGGCACCACCACGGTGGCCGACACCGGCACGAGCGGGGCCACGGTGCGCGCCGTCGCCACGCTGGGGGGCCGGGGCATCTACTACCAGGAGGCGATCGGTCCCGACCCGGCCCGGTGTGAGGAGGCGTTTGCCGAACTCACGCGCACGGTGCAGCGCCTGCAGGACGAGGCCCCGGCGAGCGCTGCCATCGGGGTCTCGCCGCACGCCCCCTACACGGTGAGTCCCGAGCTGCTCGAGCGGGCGGTTGCCTTCGCCCGGGCCGAGAAACTGCCCCTGGCCAGCCACCTGGCGGAGTCGTCGGCGGAGGCCGAGTTCGTGTCGCGCGGGTCGGGGCCGTTCGCGGAGAGCCGGCATTCGCGGGGGATACCGATGCCTCCCGCGGCACGGTCGCCGGTCGAGTATGCGGCCCGCGCCGGCCTGCTCGGCCCCGATTTTCTGGCAATCCACGCGGTGCGGACCGACCCCGACGATGTCGCGACCCTGGCCGAGTCGGGCTGTGCCGTGGCGGTCTGCCCGCGCTCCAACCTGCGGCACGGCCACGGCAACCCGCCGCTGCGGGCGCTGCTCGAGGCGGGGCTGCGCGTGGGGCTGGGCACCGACTCCGTGGCCAGCGTGGAGTCGCTCGACCTGCTCGCCGAGGCGCGGGCGGCAAAGGGACTGGCCGGCCTGACGGCCGAGGAAGCGCTGCGGCTGCTGACGGTGGACGGTGCGCGCTCCCTCGGCATGGAGTCGGAGATCGGCTCGCTGGAGGTGGGGAAGTGGGCCGATTTCGTGGCCGTGAAGCTCGACCCGGGGGGCGGCACGCAGCCAACCGACGTGGCCGCTCGGGTGCTCGCCTCCGACCCGTCGAGCATCGTGGCGACTTACGTGGGTGGGCGCCGCGTCCACCCGCATGCCGACGCATGAAGACCCAACGGCACGCTGCCATCCTGCGTCTGGTGCGGGCCAAGAGCATCCACAGCCAGGAGCAGCTCCGCACGCTGCTCGAGGCCGAGGGGATCGAGGTCACCCAGGCCACCCTGTCGCGCGACCTGCACGAGCTGCGCCTGCTCAAGGTCACCGAGGCGGACGGCACGGTGCAGTACGCGCCGCCGCCCGAGGGCGACGTGCTCCACCCCTCGCTGGAGCAGCTCCTGCCGACCCTGCTCGTGTCGGTGGACGGCGTGGGGAACCAGCTCGTGCTGCGCACCCCCGCGGGGAGCGCCAATGCGGTCGGCAGCGCCATCGACGCCCAGGAGTGGAAGGAGGTCGTCGGAACCATCGCCGGCGACGACACCATTCTGGTGATCGCCCGATCGGAGAGGGCGCGCCGCACCCTGGCCGCCCGCCTCGAGGAGCTCGCCCAGGCCGGCCCTTGACCCCATAGGGCGGGGCTGTATGTTTATGCACTCAACTGCATAGGCATACAACGGAGGTACCGCCCGTGGGTCCGCTCGTTACACTCGCCTACTCCGGAGGACTCGACACCTCCGCCATCGTTCCCTGGCTGAAGGACGCCTACGGCGCCCGCGTGCTCTGCTACGTCGCCGACGTAGGGCAGGGCGACCGCGAACTGGACGGTGTGGAGGAGAAGGCCGTCCGCACCGGCGCGGTCGGCTGCGTCGTGGAGGACCTGCGGGAGCAGTTCGTCAGCGACTTCGTGTTCCCTACGCTGCGCGCGGGTGCCGTGTACTCGCGCACCTACCTGCTGGGGACTGGCATGGCGCGCCCGCTGATCGCGGCGGGGCAGGTGGCCGCCGCGCGGCGCGGCGGCGCCACACACCTGGCGCACGGCTGCACGGGCAAGGGCAACGACCAGGTCCGCTTCGAGCTCACCTTCCAGGCATTGGCCCCCGACCTTCAGGTGATCGCCCCGTGGCGGGAGTGGAGCTACCGCGGGCGTGAGGACCTGCTGGCGTTCCTGCGGGAGAAGGGCATCCCCGTGGAGGCGAGCGCCGAGAGGCCCTACTCGCGCGACCGCAACCTGTGGCACTGCTCGCACGAAGGGGGGATACTGGAGGATCCCGCCGTGCCGCCTCCGGCCGACCTCTTCCTGGTGACGGCCGATCCGACCGAGGCGCCCGACCAGCCCGACGAGGTGACGATCACCTTCGAGCAGGGGACGCCCGTCGCGCTCGACGGCCAGCCCACCGGCCCGGTGGAGCTGGTGGAGCGTCTCAACCAGCTGGCCGGCGCCCACGGCGTGGGCCGGGCCGATGTGGTGGAGGATCGCCTGGTGGGGATGAAGTCGCGCGGCATCTACGAGACCCCGGCCGGCACGGTGTTGCGGGCGGCGCACCGGGAGCTGGAGCAGCTGGTGCTGGACCGGCGCACCCTCGCCCTCAAGGACGAGCTCGCGCCGCGCTACGCCGACTTGGTGTACGAGGGGCGCTGGTGGACCAGCGAGCGGGAGGCGCTGGACGCCCTCGTGGCCGTCACGCAGAAGCGGGTGACCGGCACCGCGCGGGTCGCGCTGTTCAAGGGCAGCGCCTCGGTCGTGTCGCGCGAGAGCGCTTTCTCGCTCTATGCCGGGGAGTACGCCACGTTCGAGGCAGACGAGGTCTACGACCAGGCGGACGCCGCCGGGTTCATCAATCTGTTCGGCCTCCCGGTGCGCATCGGTGCGCAGGTGAAGGGCCGGCCGAAGCCGCTCGAGGAGGTGGCGTGACCCGGCCCGATGCCAAGCAGGGCTCGAAGTCGGCACCGGGCGGCGCGTCACCCGCCGAGAGCGGTGGGTCGCACCAGCTCTGGGGCGGGCGCTTCGCGCTGGGGTTGGAGGACGCCGCCGCACGGCTGAACCGCAGCTTGCCGGTGGACCACCGGCTCTGGCCGCAGGACGTGCGCGCGGCGCGGGCCTGGGTGCTGGCGTTGGGGCGCGCCGGCGTGCTGCAGCCCGACGAGGAGGTGGCGCTCCTGGCCGGGCTGGACCGGGTGGGAGAGCGCCTCGCCGACGGAGCGGCAGCGGGCGCGTCGGACGAGGACGTGCACACCCTGGTGGAGCGTCTGCTGTACGAGGAGGTGGGCGAGGTCGCCGGCAAGCTCAACACGGGTCGCTCGCGCAACGACCAGGTGGCCACCGATCTCAGGCTGTGGACGCTGGAGGCGATCCGGGAGGTCGACCGCGAGGTAGCCGCGCTGGGCAGCGCCCTGGTAGAGCGGGCGAAGCCAGGGCTCGACCTGCTGCTGCCCGGCTACACCCACGGGCAGCGCGCGCAGCCGGTGCGCTGGGCCTACGTGCTGGCGGCGCACGCCTGGCCGCTCACGCGCGACCGCGAGCGGCTGGCCGATGCCGCCCGTCGCACATCGGAGCTGCCGCTGGGACTGGGCGCCGTGGCGGGGTCCGGCATGCCGGTGGATCGCTCCCTGCTGCAGCGGCTGCTGGGATTCGATCGGCTTTCTCCGAATGCGCTCGATGCCACCGGCGACCGCGACTTCGTAGCCGAGACGCTGTTCGCCCTGGGCCTGGTGGCGACGCACTGCTCCCGGCTGGCGGGCGAGCTCCAGACCTATGCCTCCTCGGAGTACGGCTTCGTGCGGCTGGCCGACGGGTACAGCACCGGCTCGAGCCTGCTGCCGCAGAAGCGCAATCCCGATGTGCTGGAGCTGGCCCGGGCCAAGGCGGCGCGCCTGCTGGGCGATCTGTCGGGCCTGTTGGCGCTGCTCAAGGGCCTGCCTGCCGGATACAGCAAGGACCTGCAGGAAGACAAGGCGTTCCTGTTCGACGCGGTGGACACGCTGCTGCTCACCCTCCCCGCGCTGCGCGGTGCCATCGAGACGTTGCAGCCGGTGCCGCAGCGGATGGAGCAGGCGCTCGACGCCAGCCTCCGCGCGACCGACCTGGCCGACAAGCTGGTGCAGACTGGCGTGCCGTTCCGGGAGGCCCACGCGCTGATCGGCCGGCTCGTGCGGGAGGCCGAAGCAGGTGGCGTCGGAATCAGCAACGTCCCGGCCGACGTCGCCGAGGCCATCCACCCCAAACTGCCCGGGCTCATCGCCACGCTGGGATCGTGGGAGGACTCGGTGGAGTACCGCGGCACGGCGGGGGGCTCCGCGCGGCACGCCGTTGTGGCCCAGATCGCCGCGCTCGAGGCGGCATTTCAAGTCGTGTTTTAGCAATGAGTTAGGGCCGAGCCCTGGCGGCGCTCGGCCGGCGGGGTATCCGACGGCGGTCCCGGCGCAAAGAGAACGGGGAGTGGCCCCTCCGCCACTCCCCGTTCGTATTGCCGCTGCGACGCGCGGGTCGGGTCTTGCGTGGTCCCCTGCTCGTCCCCTCCAGACAAGCCGTCCCGCCGGGCGGCGGGATGCCTGCACGTCGCAGTGTATGAGTTGGAGTCCCTGTGTCTCCCTACGTCGGCCCCGTCGCCCAGTTTCGGCCCCACAGTGCGTTCGAGAGGGTTTCCCAGGTCCCGTCTGGTAGACGCGCGGGGCGGCAGTAGGGTTGCAAGGGGGGCCACGTCCAGGCCGGCGCGTGGCGTGACGCAGCGCATGGCGGCCCCACTCCGGGAGTGCTACGGTTGCGCGGTTGGCGCAGCTTCAACCAACAGCCCCGGAGGAGAGGCATGAGCATGATCTGGCATCGCTGGTGGCTCTCTGCGCTGGCGATCGGGCTCGCGAGCCCGGTCCCGGCTGCGGCCCAACAGACCGCCGCGCCGCGGCCCATCACGCGCCGGGTCACCAACCTGAGCGCCGACGACGCCCGGCACCGGGCGATCGCCGAGCGGGGCGGCGATCCCGATACCATCCTGCCCGGGGACGTGCTGCGCTACCGGCTGTACTTCCGCAACGTCTTCCCGGCCGCGCTCCCGCTGTTGGAGCTGCGCGAGCGCGTGCCGCAGGGGTTCGAGTACGTGCCCGGCTCCGCCCGTTCGAACCCCGCGGAATTGATCCTTGCCTACTCCATCGACGGTGGGGCAACGTACCACGCGCAGCCGATGCTGGCGGTGGCCCACGATGCGGTGCGGTCGTTCGGGCCGGCGCCGCCCCGGCTGTACAACGTCATCCGGTTCAAGGCGCCGGGCGCGGTACCGCGCGGGGCGCGGATCACCGTGGAGTTCCGTATTCGCGCCGTGGGGCCCTCGAGCGGCTCCTTGTAGGGGCAGCCCAAGGGCACGAGGAAGCGGGCGGTCGGCACTTGCCGACCGCCCGCTGGTGTATCGGAGGAGTCCCTTGAGCGGCCTACTGCAGCAGCCGCTCCAGGTGCCGTGAGAGCTTGAGCGCACCCTTGCCGGGGTTCGCGAGGGCGCCGACACCGGTCGATTCGAGACTACGCCGGATGGCGCACGAGCTCCATGTGACGTTGCCGTCGTCGTGGGTCCTGAACGGGGGATCCTCGTTGCAGAGATTATTGTCGTCGAAGTCGCCGTTGACGAAGACGGAACCCCAGAACTGGCTCCCGTCCTGGATCTCGATGCAGCCCAGCCCGACGATCAACCCGGCGAAGTTTCCTCCCTCCAGTTCGAACTCGCTCCCCGTGACCGGATCGAGCAGGTCGAGGATGACGATGCCCTGCCCGTAGCCGGTCTTCATCTCCACCTCGCCCTTGATCAGGATGATGGGCCACCAATCGAAGCAGGGATCGTTGGGGTCCCACCACCCCCAGTTGGTATCGTGGCTCGTGTCACACACCGTCCCCCCGCCCGTGTACTTGGGAGCGATGTCGAGCTTGATCTGCCCCCCGCCCACCGAGTTGAACGAGTAGTTCGCCATCGCCTTGAAGTCCGCCCACCCCAGCTCGCCGAACTCGGTGAAATCCTCGTCGGTCAAGGTCGGGTCCTCCTGAAGCGCCGGCACACCGTCGAGGGTCCCATCCATATCGAGGAGGTCGTCGGTCTCCTGCATGATCATCCCGGTCTTGTCCTCGGTCGTGGGGCACTCGGCGGCGGTCCACCCCGACGGGTTGCCGTCGTGGCCGTCGATGCTGTCGTCAGTGTCGGAGATCTTCACCTCGCCCCGCACCGTGGCCGCGGCGTCGCAGCACTCGCCGAACACGGTGCCGCCGCCGGCGTCCCCCGCCGGCGTGTACATGACGCGCAGCGGCGCCCGGGCATCCCCGTGGCGGCCGTCGACCGACAGCACGTAGAGCCTCTGGCTGCCGCCGCCGCTGTCCACCCGCGTGACCGTGGCGCGGTAGCGCGCCCCGTTGCCGAGGCTCTGCCAGGCGCCGCCCCCGATCAAGATGCTGTCGCCCGGCGTGAGTTCGCCGGAGAGGCTGTCCAGGGTCTGGGTGGTGTCGTTCCACACCGCCTGTACGGCGTTGGCCCCCGCCTCGGCGGCATAGAACGCCTCCACCGAGAGGCGCACCGCCCGGGACGCCCGCTGCTCGTCCACCGACGTGTACAGCAACGCCACCGCCAGCACGCTCATGACGACGAGCGCCAGGAGAGTGACGGGCATGGCGAAGCCTCTGTGGTTCCGTAGCTGCTTCATCGCTCGACTCCTCCGGTCATCAAACCTCGTGTCCGTCCCGTCGCGTCTCCCGCTCCTCGCGCGGCGCACGGCCTCTACCCCCGCAACGTCACGCGCGTCTGCACGCTGTCCTGGCGAACGCCTATCACGCTCTGGCTCCGGATCTCGATATCCACGTGGTGGACCTCCGCCGGGTTGGCGGTCACCGCCCCGTTTTCGTCGTAGTAGTTGAACTTGAGACCGCCGGCCCCGGGGGGCTGCAACGGCCCGGTCAGCAGTTCCCAGCTGGCCGCGCCGGCGACTTTCCGACCCAGCCACCAGCGCCCGTCCTGCTGGAACATGCCGTACTCCACAGCGCGGAACGCCCGGAACGGCGCGCCGATCTCGATCGCGGTCGTATCGCCCGCGACATGCGGCACCAAATCCGACTCCACGGTACCGCCGTCGAACCAGGCGCAGTACTTGACGCCGCCGCCGTCCGGATCCCACACCTTGGTGATTTCCAGCACGTGCCAGGCGTCGTCGAGAGGGCCGCTGGCACCCGCCATGAACACCAGCGCGCTGTCCCCGTCTTCGATGTCCCCGGAGACCGCCCACAGCCCGAGGCGCGGCAAGACCAGGTGCCGGTTGCACATGATGCCCCCGCCCTTGATCGAGCGCAGCGTCACGGAAGTGGCGTTGATGCTGTACAGGTCGCCGTCCGCCGCCGAGAGCTGACGCAGCTCCCAGGTCAGCAGCACCGAGGCACCTCGCAGGGTTTCCCCCACGTCGCGCAGCTCCTGCTGGTCGCGGTAGTTCTGGCTCTGGACCAGCATCATCCGGTACACGGCTGCCATCACCACCGAGGCCAGCACGACGTAGATGAGCAGCTCGATGACCGTGACGCCGGCCGAGCCCAGTCCTCTCCGCGTGACAGGTCTCATCGCAGCACCTTGCCCAGCGCCGTCACCGTCACGGTGTCGATGCGGGCTCCGAGTGAGAATATCACTTTCCCCGCCGGCCCCTCACAGTTCTGCCCCAGGGTGGTCGTTCCCGTGCTGGGAAGGCCCCGGGGGTCGAAGCACAACAACGAGATGCTGCCCGTAATGGACATGGTCACGTCGCCGATTTCCCTCACGAAACCGATGGTGTCCCGCGCTCCTCCCACCGCACCGGTATCGACCTCGATCCAGAGGCGGCCGTTGGCCTCGTCGAGATGGAACTCCGCGAGGCGCCCGTGCTGCATGGCGGCCGAGCGGGCCAGGGTATGCGCCGACAGGAACCGGTCCGCGGCCCCCTGTACCGCCCGCTGCCTGTAGTACGTCGCTGCCGGCACGACTGCGACAGACACGATGATGGCGAGCATGCTGATCGCGATCAGCATCTCGACGAGTGTCACGCCCGACGGCTCGCGCCGTCGCCCGCCAGCCCCGCTCACAGCGTGTCCGATGCGGGCAGGATCAGCACCAGCGTGTCCACAACCACCACCTGACCGCTGCGCAGCGTGCGCGTCACCATCAGCATGACCGTCTTGGGGTCGGTCCCGGTCACGGTCCATTTCATGGGATAGCCGTTGATCGCGGCCGAACCGGCGGTCACGTTGACGTAGCCGTCGCCAGTCAGCTCCTCGAGCTGCTGCTGCACGGCTGCCGACCAATCCGCGTCCCGCTGGCTGTAGGCCATCTGGCGGTAGGCGAGTCCCGCCGCCGCGCCGAGGCTGAGCAACGTGGTTCCCAGCACGACGATCGCCACCAGCACTTCCACCAGAGTGAACCCCAGGCCCCCGCCAATCGGTCTGCCGTTGCGATGCTTCATGGCACTCCTGCTTGAGTGAGCCGTAGGTTTGCTCCAACCTGCCGGTGGCCTTCCAACCGCGCAAGGCCCGCTGCGCACGGCCGCGCATAGTGCACGCTTCTCGCCACCCCCGCGCTACGTCGCGGTTGTCTGGCGAGTGCCGCGTGCTGGCCGTTCTCCTCTGCGCTCGCACATTAACGACAAGGCCCCTCGCCGGCTGTGACAATTGGCACAGGTCCACGGACGACGGACGTTGCGCCCGTACGCCAGCGAGGCCAACGATAGAGGTAATGTGACTCACGCCATCCTCACGCGCGTGCTCGAGCAACGCTTCCACCTGCTTCGACAACCGCGACGGCGACGTGCGCGGCGCCTGGCGGGTGGGTCACCGGGAACGGCAACGGCGAGTCGCAGATTCTCTGCGCGGAGATCAGGCCGCCCGCGAGCTGAGTGAGACAAACCCGAATGTGACGCGATTCACAGCGGGTGATGCGGGGATCTCGTAAGTTGCTGTCGTACAAGGACGTGGCTCTGGAGGGGATGTGTGGCATCCGAGCCGCATACTTTGGTGTTCAGCGAGAGCGCGAACGTCGTGCCCATCAAACCGCCTCGCCGAGCTCGCTCTCCTGAGGCACTATCCGGTGTCATATCCGTTGGACAACGCTCCAGGGGTGCGGGCCTTTGCGTACCTGGCCCTGGCCGCACCGCCCCGGGAGGCGTGTATCGAGACTTGGATCTCACTGGCGGGCGCTGGCGCCCCAGAGCTACCAGTTCTACTCTGGAAGTGTACGGTTGGGCAGCGGCCGAGTTCCCTGGCTGTGGAGGACCTATGAGTTTGTTCAAGCGACTGAGCGGCGACCGGAGGGGCTTCGCGTTGGAGGCGACCCTGATGGTCATGCTGCTCATATCGGTGTTGCTCGCCGCCGCAGTCATGGGGGCGATGACGACGACGCGGACCTCGAGTCTGGACTACCGGAATTCGCGGGTCTTCTACGCGGCAGAGGCGGCGACCGAAGCCATCATGGGACAGCTGGGCATCTACATGGAGGACGGCTACCTCTCCGACGAGGAGTTGCTGGCGCTGTACCCGCCCGACCTGGAGGGCTTCAGCTTCGACAGCTTCTCCGTCGCCAAGACGGGCGACGTGAACGTGGAGACGATCACGGACGGGTCGTTCGCGGGCCTGTACTCGCTGACCCAGAAGGTCGAGATCTACTCCGAGGCCCTGGACCCGATGGAGAACAGTGCCGCCGTGCTGATCTCGGCCAAGGCGCAGGCGATCCCGATCTTCCAGTTCGGCGTGTTCTTCGAGAAGGACCTGGAGGCCACCAACGGGCCGCCCATGACGTTCAGCGGGTGGGTGCACTCCAACGGGAACATCTACCTGAGCTCGAAGAACGCGTGGTACAAGGACGTCATCACCACGCCCAACAGGCTGTACCATGACCGGAAGGACCAGCATCTCGTCTACGACGGGGTGTACGTGGACGACGCCTACGGGAACGAAGTCCAGCTGCTGTTCGACAGCCGGACGCACAGTGATCACAACGCGTTCCGTGCGCGGGGCGACCTGGACTTCGACAACCGGCTGAAGACCGACGCGTACGACGTGGACTCGCTCAAGGTCCCGCTACCGGCGGGCGTGGGGGCCCGCGAGGTGATGGCGCCGCGCGAAGCCGGGGACACCGACACCGAGAAGCGGGCCAAGTTCTCCTGGAAGGCCGACATGTACGTGACGGTGGACTTGGAGAACCTCAGCAACATCAACGGGGTGTGCAGCAAGCCCGGCTCCAAGACGCCGGATCTCGTGATCGGCCACCCCGGCGTGATCGGGCTGCAGCCGGTGGTCGGAGGGGTGAAGATCACCTTCAAGGTGGGTGCAAACTGCGGTTGGAAGAGTGAGGAGGAGGCCGACATCTACGCCTACGGCGACGGCGCCCCGCTCTGGCAAGGCACAGACGACGACCTCTCGGCGAGCTGTACGTTCAACCTCGTCATCCCCAACACGGTCGACGAGCTCAAGATCGTGGTGGTCGGTGAGGAAGGCGGTACCTACGACGGCACCGCCATCTGGCACAACCTCCAGAGCTTGCTGGCCGGCGCCACGCCGTGGCCCACGATCACCGTGACGCGGCCGGACGGCAAGGTCACCCCGAACCCCGAAGACCTGTGCGGCATCCTCAAGTGGGAGTGGTCCAGCTTCTACGACGGCCGCGAAGGCAATATGCGCGACGTGCTGAACGTCGATATCGTGGGCCTCACGCTGTGGGCCGGTGGTAACGCGAACAAGGCCTCGGAGATCATCTACGTGGAAATCAAGGTCCCGGCGAGCATCGCGGGCTGGTCGGCGGCCGCGATGGCGCTGCTGGACGACAACTCGCTGGATCCGGCGGTGCGGGTGACCAATGCGGCAATCTTGCCGAACCGGATGAGCATCGCCACCGACTGGCCCCTGTACGTACGGGGCGACTACAACTCCGTGGCGTGGAAGCCGTCGGCGCTGGTAGGCGACGCCATCACGATCCTCTCGGAGGCATGGGTGGACGCCGAGCACAAGGAGCAGAAGGTCGAGAAGCTCAATGCCGCGGAGACCGAGGTGTGGGCTGCGATCCTGGCCGGGCACTCGGCCACGCCGTGCGACCACGAAGACGCCGGCTGCCCCGGGGGGTACAGCGACTTCTACGGCGGCGGGATCGAGAACTTCCCGCGCTTCCTGGAGAAGTGGTCCGGCATCCAGTTCATCTACCGTGGCTCGCTGGTGTCGCTCGACACGGCGCGGGTGGCGATCGGGACGTGGAACGGCACGTACTACTCGCCGCCCAAGCGTGACTGGCAGTTCGACACCCGGTTCGAGGACCCGTCCAACCTGCCGCCGGGGACCCCGGTGGTGGGGGTGGTGATCCGGACGGCGTTCCGGCCGGTATTCTAGGCATGCTGCGGAACGACATGTTCATGAAGGAACGGACACGGCATCGCGCATGACGCGCAGAGGATTCACGCTCATCGAAATGCTGATCGTGATCTCCATGATCTCGGTCCTGCTGGCGATCGCGATCCCGTTCATGCGGGTGAGCCCAGCGCGCCAGGTACGGCTCGCCGCGACGCAGCTCTCCCGCGATCTGGAGATGACCCGCACGCGGGCGCTGAGTGCCAGACAGATGGCGCGCGTCTCGTTCGACACGGAGAATCCGGCGTACACCGGGTACGCCGACGCCAACGGGGACGGGATGATCGCCGAGACGACCACAGAGATGCGCGCCCTGCGGGCGTTTGGCCGGCGCGAGTTCGAGAGCGTCATCCAGTTCGGCCGCGGTGATGCCGGTCCGGTGCCCGGCGACGCGGGGGCCGGCGCGATCACGTTCCCCGCGGCGTACGTGGAGTTCGGCACACGGGGCGTCACGCTTCCCTTTGGGACCCGCGGGGCGGTCTATCTGGTGCACCGCGATGATCCCGGAGCCGTGGCCGCCGTGTCGGTGACCGGCTCCGGGTCGGTGAAGCTGTGGATTTCTGTGGGGGGAACATGGCAATGAGACGAGAATCCGGCTTCACGTTGATCTCGGTGCTGATCGCGATGGTCCTCCTCTCGGTGGGTATCATGGCGCTCTCGCGAGCCACCGGCGAGGTGATCGCGGCGCGCTCCAACGCCTCGATCAAGGTCAACGCGTTGGCCATTGCCCGCGGGCACATGGAGCGCCTCCGCGCGCAGGAACCGCAGGCCATCAAGCCGGAGTCACCGGTTCAGGTCAATGCGTCCGGGTCGATCGACGGGAACGGCGTCTACATGCGGTCGGTGATTGTGGAGTCCGTCGATGCCACCCTGATCAAGGTCAAGGTCCAGGTGGACTACCCCCGCGCCTCACAACCGGTCGAGCTGGTGACCCTGATCTACGTCCCCCCGGTGCCGACGTAGGGAGCGAGCGATGCGGACGCAGAGGAACAGACTGGGCTTCACCATGATCGAGCTCGTGATCGCGTTGGTCATGGGGGTCATCGTGCTGAGCGCGGCGCTGTCGTTCGGTGTATCCACGTGGCGCACCATGGAGGGGAACTCGATCCGCGAGGAGGTCTATCGCAACGGTCGTTTCGTCGGCATGTCACTGGAACGCGACATGCAAACGGTAGGCGTGGGGATTGCGAGCACCGTCTCCTTCGGCACGATCGCGGTGTGGGGCGACACGATCGTGATCCTGTCGGTGCCGTTCGAGCCGGAGCAGGCCCCGCCAGCCGATCTCGTGCCTCCGGTGGGTACCGATAACCCGCTGCCGCCCGGCGGCACCTGCGGCACCTACTGCATCAATCTCGACAAGGCCAAGGGGTTCTCGCTCGAGGCCGGCGACCTGGCCCGCCTCCAGGTGAATGACGAGCGCAGGCTCATCCTGGTGACCTCGGTGAAGCCGGGACCGAACTGGACGGTGGAGTTCGGGGCCCACACGTCGCTGGTGCGCTTCGTGGCGGGTCTCACGGGCGACCTGCTGCTCGACCGCTACTCCACGTTCGCGCAGGAGCTCGACATCGTCGTGTACTACCTGGACGGTGACAAGCTCATGCGGGCCGAGAAGCTGAATACGGACGGCACGCCGGCGGGCGAGGTCCTGGCGTACGGGATACAGGAGTGGGAAGTGAACATGGTGTTCACCGACCTGGGCGAGGCGCCGCAGGCAAACCCCAGCGACACCGATCCGACCAATGACTTCGACGACGTCCTGGGGGTGCGGGTGCGCCTGGTGACCGCGGCCGACCGGCCGAGCCAGAACGTGAAGCAGGGCGAGCTGTTCACTCGGGAGTTCGAGTGGCAGTTTTCGCCCCGCAACCTCATGTACGAGAGAAACAGATTGTAGTGCGACGCCCTAGAACGAGTGCGAGAACCCCGGGTGAGTGCCCGGGGTTTCTCGTTTGGGGGAACCGGGAAGCGTTCGGCTCGAAGCGGGCGTCGCTTCCCGAGGGTGTGGCTCGCGGAGCTGGCCCGTAACACCCCCTATTGCAATGCCTTACAGCTTGCTGTAGCTTTTCCAGGCCCCTCCCGCCCGTCCGCCCGAGCGGAGGCGGGGGTTTTTTGTGGGCCACAGGAGGTTGGACGTGCGCTGTCTGACGCTCAATGCATCATTCGAGCCGCTGACACTGGTACCGGTGCGCCGCGCACTCCGCCTGGTCATCGACGGCAAGGCGGAGATCGTGGAGGCCGACGGGCACCGGGTGCTGCGCAGTGCGCGCCTCACCGTGCCGAAGCCGGCCGTGATCCGACTGGTGCGCTTCGTACACGTCCCGAGGAAGTTCCGGCGCCAGGTCACCAACACCTTCCTGTTCGCGCGCGACGGCTACATGTGCCAGTACTGCCACCGCACCGAGCCGGAGCTCGGCTTCCGCGAGTGCCTCACGCGCGATCACTTGGTTCCCCTCTCCCGCGGCGGCACCAACGAGTGGGACAACGTGGTGACCGCCTGCTCGACGTGCAACACCCGCAAGGGCAACCGGCGGCCCGAGGAGTGCGGCCTCCACCTGCAGCGGCGTCCGGTCGAGCCCCATTTCGTGTACCTCACCTGGGCGGTGCGCAGGCTCACGGAGACCCAGGAGAAGTACATCCGCGTGTTCTACGGCGAGGAGACGCTGGAGCAGCTCAGGGTGCTCTAGAGGAGTTCCTGCCGGAGGTCGCGTTTCGGTAGTGCCAGTCGAGATCGCAATACGGGGAAGGGGGAAAGGTCCCTCTTCCCCCGTTCCTCTTCCCCCATCGAGCAAGCTGGGAATCCGCCATGAAATCCCATACCGAGTACCTCTGGTTCAATACCAAGCGCCAGCAGGAGATCATCGACGTCACCGATACAGTGGTCGAGCAGGTCGAGGCGAGCGGCGTGCAGGAGGGCTTCGTGCTCGTGTCGGCCATGCACATCACGGCGTCGGTGTTCGTCAACGATCACGAGTCAGGGCTGTGGCAGGACATCCTGACGTGGCTCGAGGAGACGGTCGCGCCCTGGGACCCCGGGCGCTACAAGCACAACCTAACCGGCGAGGAGAACGCGGCGGCCCATTTGCGCAGCCTCACCATCGGGCACGAGGCGATCGTGCCGATCACCAAGGGTGAGCTCGACCTGGGGCCGTGGCAGCGGATCTTCTACGGCGAATGGGACGGCAAACGGCGCAAGCGGGTGATCGTGAAGGTGTTGGGGGAGTAGGGCTCGTCGCTTGTAGGGGGGCCGTGAGTCAATTAGGTTCAATGGTTCCCGACGTTCGGGAGAAGGGGTTTGTGAGCACGTATCACCTGGCGGAGCTGTTCGGGCAGCGCGTCCGGGAGCATCCAGATCGAGAATGCCTGGTCTTCGGCAACCGCCGGCTCACCTATGGAGAGGTGGCGGCCGAGGCTGACGCGTTGGCTGCAGCGTTCCGCGGGCTCGGAATCGAGCCGGGTGATCGTCTCGCCGTGGATCTCCCCAATGTACCGGAGTGGGTGCTGACCCTGCTGGCGACCGCCAAGCTGGGGGCAGTGTTCGTGCCGCTCTACCCCTCGCTCGGCTACCACGAGCTCAAGTTCCAGCTCCGCAACACGGAGGCGAGCCTGGCCGTGGCAGCGGAGTCGTTGGGGGAGCTGGACGTCCTCGAGCTGTTCGAGGATCTGGTCGGCGAGCTGCCCGATCTCCGCTACCTCGTGACGGTGGGGCGGGAGGACTTCTGGCACGATGATCGGGTGTTCCAACTGAGCGACCTCGTGACGCGGGGGAAGCGGCTGGGACCGGTTGGTGAAGAGGACGGTGACGCCGCCGATACCCCGCTCGCGATCGTCTACACGTCGGGAACGGTGGGTAAGCCCAAGGGTGTGACGCTCACGCACCGCAACCTGGTGCACACGTCGCGCAGCGTGATCGACGCGCTGAGGCTGAGCGAAGACGACCGCGTGCTGGCTGCCGTGCCGGTGTTCACGGTGTTCGGCATGCAGACGGTCGTCAGCGCACTGCTGAGCGGCGCGCGCATGGTGCTCCAGAGACAGTTCGAGCCGCCTGAGGCGCTCGATCTCATGGAGCGCGAGAAGATCACCGTGTTCAGCGGCGTGCCCACCATGTTCCAGCTCCTCATGAACGACCGATCGTTCGAGGGCCGGAACCTCTCCACTGTGCGGACCGGCATCGTGGCCGGAAGCCCGGTATCCGTGGACCAGGTGCGACGGATCCGCCAGTGGAATGACGTCCAAATCGCCTATGGCCTCACCGAGACGGGCCCGACGGTAACCGTGACACGGTTTGACGATCCCGTGGAGATGCGGGAGCAGTCCGTCGGGCGGCCGATCGAGGGGGTGGAGGTCCGCGTCGCGGACCCCAACGACGGGTCCTTACATGGGTCCGAAGC
This sequence comes from Gemmatimonadota bacterium, assembly GCA_039592335.1. Classification (GTDB taxonomy): domain Bacteria; phylum Gemmatimonadota; class Gemmatimonadetes; order Gemmatimonadales; family GWC2-71-9; genus WVYX01. The sequence continues at coordinate 44,091 of JBDHBX010000023.1, forward strand.
CGTCGGCGAGTTGGCGGTACGTGGTCCCAACGTCATGGCGGGGTATCACCGCATGCCGTCGGAGACCAAACGGTCGTTTACCGCGGAAGGGTTCTTCCTCACGGGAGACCTGGCGATGATCGGCGAGGAAGGCCATGTCGCCATCGTGGGCCGCAGCAAGGAGATGATCATCCGAGGCGGCTACAACGTCTTTCCGCGGGAACTGGAAGATGTCCTCCGCACGCACCCGGCCGTGGACGACGCGTGTGTGATCGGCGTCCCCAACGAGTTGTTGGGCGAGCTGATCTGCGCCTGCGTCATCCCCGTGGAGGGTGCGATCGTGACGGGGGACGAACTACGGGAGTACTGCCAAGAGCAGCTGCCTGACTACAAGGTCCCAGACCGGGTCCGCTTCTTCGACACCTTCCCCCTGACCGGGAGTGGGAAGGTGAAGCGACGGGAGCTGGCGCAGGTCGTGGGGCTGGAATTGAGTACTACGTGAGAGACATCAAGACTGGGCGGCACATGAGTGCCGCCCCAGATGATCAGACGAGCCACCCGCACAACGCGGCCTTGCTGATCGACTTCGACAACGTCACCATGGGGGTCCGCTCGGATCTCCAAGCCCAGTTGAGGAAGCTCCTCGACTCGGAGATCATCAAGGGGAAGGTCGCGGTCCAGCGGGCCTACGCCGACTGGCGTCGCTACCCCCAGTACATCGTACCGCTGTCCGAGGCGTCGATCGACCTGATCTTCGCCCCGGCGTTCGGGTCCAACAAGAAGAACGCCACGGACATCCGCCTCGCCATTGACGCGCTGGAGCTCGTCTTCACGCGGCCGGAGATCGGGACTTTCATCCTGCTCTCCGGCGACTCCGATTTCTCTAGCCTGGTACTGAAGCTGAAGGAGTACGGCAAGTACATCATCGGCGTGGGGATTCGGGAGTCGTCCAGCGATCTCCTTATTCAGAACTGCGACGAGTACTACAGCTACACCGAGGTCACGGGGCTGTCCAAGGAGGGTGAGGTCGAGCACCTGCGCCGCGATCCGTGGGAGCTGGTGGTCGAGGCCGTGTCGCGGATGAAGCGAGAGCGCGACGTGATGCGCTCGGATCGGCTCAAGCAAGTGATGCAGGCCATCGATCCGAACTTCAACGAGAAGGAGGCCGGCTTCAACCGGTTCAGCCGGTTCGTGACCGCGGCGGCAAGCCGGGGACTGCTCACGCTGGAGAAGCTGGACAATGGGCAGTACGCGGTGGACCTGGGATCCAACGCCAACGTGCCGCCCGAGCAGGAGGCCGACCTGCGGAGCGCCGAGCAGCCTCCCAGGGAGTCGAGAGGCCGACGCAAGCGCCCCCCCCGGCGCCGCGAGGGTGAAACGAGGCAGCGGGGCCGCGAGGGCGAAGCGAGACCACGGACCCGCGAGGGCGAGGCGAAACGAAAGGGTGTGACCCTCGGTGAGGCGTTCACCCTGTTGCGGCAGGCACTCACGGCGCTGGGCGCCGTGGGCGAGGAGGCCACCGAGGCCGACGCCGCTCGTGGGAAGATGATCGAGCTGCTCGGCGACGAGTCGGATCCGGTGTTCGACCGGTCCCGCTTTCAGCGGCTCATGCGCCAGGCGCACGACGCCGACGTCATCGAGCTGGCCAAGGGCGACGGGGACGTCTATCTCCTCAAGCTCAATCCGTTGTCGACGTCGGAGTCCGACTTCATCGAGCCCGAAGCGGAGCCGGCGGCGGCGGCCGTGGCGGCCGATGATGAGGGCGGCGAGGAGAGCGCTGCCCCGCGCCCGCGCCGCTCGCGCTCGACAGACGACTAAGACGACGAAGCGGAAGACCGCCAAGTCCAAGTCCAGCAAGACGACCAAGCCCGCCGCGCGCTCGGCCGAGGCCGAGGCTCCCGAGGAGGGAGACGGGCGGGCGAGGCAGCGGCACCCGCGACACCGCCGCGGCTCGCGTGGTGGGGCACGCGCCC
>JBDHBX010000024.1:0-43999 GCA_039592335.1 Gemmatimonadota bacterium
CCGCCGCGCGCGTCCCCGAACCCACGGGCCATCACGTAGTCGATGCGCTGATCCATGCTCACCCGGTCGTTGGACAGGTCATCAGCGTGGCAGCAGGTCTGCCCCGGGGCGCGGTGCCGCAGCTCGGCCCAGAGGTCCTCGAAGCCCGCTCCCGTCATGACCTGGTACATCGGTGAGCCGGCCTGGTCGTTCAGATCACCCATCACGATCACAGGCAGTTCGGTGCTCGCCAGGGCGGCGAGCTCGCCCATCTGCAGGGCACGCAGCCCCACGATATCCGGATCGCTGCCCGACTCCGGGTGAGTGTTCCACACCTCCACCTCGATGCCGGCAACCGTGGCGCGCACTCTGGTCCAGCCGCGCACGATGTTCACGCCGATCCCGAAGGGGTCGCCCAGGTTCGCGCTGAACTGCCCGCCCGCGCCCTCGTGCACGACCGCGCGGTCGGGATTCACCAGCAGCACGTCGTGGTCCACCAGATGGATGGTGCCGAGGAGCGGGTTCGTGAGCAGCGCGTCGGTGACGGTATTCTGGGCAGCCACCTCGTAGTCGAGACCGCGGGCAGCCAGTGCCTGCTGCAGAACCGGCAGGAACGGCAGCTGGATGCGCGGCACTCCGAATGCAGGATTCAGATCGATGTCGAGGTCGTAGACCTCCTGGAGTCCCACGAAGTCGGGCTTGAGGCGGGCGATCTCGTCGGCCATCGCGCCCGCACGGGCGGGAAAGTCAGTGGCGATGAGCGTCCCGACGGCCGCCTCGATCGCAGGCTGAATCACCTCCGGATCTCCGGTCGCCAGCGCGGCGATCGTCTCATCCACATTGAAGCCGAGATAGAGGTTGCGGGAGAGCGCGCTGATGCGGCGTGCCCCGAACCCATGGCTCCGGCGAGCCTCGATCGCCGGGTCGTCGTCCAGCTCCGGCTGGGTCAGCGAAGAGTCGTCGCACGCCGCCAGGCACAGCACGACGCACAGCGCACCCAGATTCATGAGAGCCTTCATGGTAGCCTCCTGTGGTGGTGATCGTTGTCTGGGCACCACCCTTCCGGGCTCACGTCAAGTGGGCGTCAAGCCAAGAAGAAAGGCGCCCGGCTCTCGCCGGACGCCTTGCTGATTACGAGCGGGGGCGGCTGCTAGAAGACCTTCACGTTGACGTACCGCCCCGGCCGCTCGCGCACGTCATCCAGCAGCTTCCTGAGAGCCACCAGGGTCTCGTGCATGTCGACATAGAGCGTGCTGTCGGTCATCAGGCGCCCGGTCGTGCCCTCGGGCGCGCGCATCTGCTCCAGCATCAGCGCGAGCTGCTGCGTGACCGCCGCCAGCCCGTCCGCCATCTCCTTCACACCCTCGGTAATCTCGTCGAGCTGGTTCAGAGACTCCTGGATGGAGGGGTTGGACACGATCGAGTCGAGCGACGCCGCGGCGCTCTGCACCGACCGGAGCGAGCTGGTCGCGCTCTCGATCATCGGCCCGTCCCCGACCCGGGCAACCACGTCCAGTGCCCGCTCCGCGGCGGCCATGGTGGCCTTCACCTGCCCCACCACGTCCTCGCTCATGATGTCCTGGGCCCGGAGCAGGGTGCGGGTCGCCTCCTCGGCCAGCGTGACGGCGCTCTCGGCGAGCTCCGCCTCGTCCACTCCGATGACGGTCGCCTCGTCGGGAAGGAGTTGTTCCGCGGTGCCCGGCGAATAGGCCACGAACTTGGCACCGAGGAAGTCCAGCGAGCGGACCTGGGCCCGCGCATCCACCCGGGGCTCCACGCTGCGATCGACCCGGATGTACACCATCACCCGTCCAATCTCCTGCAGCTCCACCGCCCGCACCTCTCCCACCGTCACGCCGGAGATCTGTACGGGGTCGCCCTTATTGAGCCCGCTCACCGTCTGGAACTGGACGGGAACCGTGACCCTGCCGCGACCGAAGACGTCCTGGCTCGTGAGCCAGAAGAGCCCGACGATCATGATGGCCAGTGCGGTAATGACCAGCACCCCGACCGTGATTTCCTGCTTGTAGTAGAGATCCATATCCCTAGTCGCTCAGTTCCTTACTGACTAAAGTCTCGCTCGAGGAACTGCCGGACCGCCGGGTCGCGCGAGTCCTGGAAGCTGTCCGGCGGACCCACGTGCCGGATCTTCCCCTCGGCGAGCAGCGCGACCCGATTCCCCACACGGAATGAGCCACGCACGTCGTGCGACACCACGATACTGGTGACTCCCAGCTCATCCTGCAACTTCTTGATCAGCGCGTCGATGATGTCGGCGTTCACCGGGTCGAGCCCCGACGTCGGCTCGTCGTACAACAGGTACGTAGGCTGCCCCGCGATGGCCCGCGCGATGCCCACGCGCTTCCTCATGCCGCCCGACAGATCCGCCGGGAACTTCAGCGCGGTCTCGGGCGCGAGGTTCACCAGGTCGAGGCACTCCTGCACCCGCATCTGGCAATAGTGCTCGTCCGAGAAGGACACCTGGTCGGTGATCCCCAGCTTCACGTTCTCGAACACGTTCATGGAGTCGAACAGAGCTCCGAACTGGAACACGTAGCCGATGCGGGTGCGCAGCCGCGCCAACTCCTTGCGCCTCAGCAGCGGGACCGACTGCCCGTCCACGTGCACTTCGCCGGCATCCGGGTGGATCAGCCCGTTGATGTGCTTGAGGAGCACGCTCTTCCCCACACCCGATGGCCCCAGCAGCGCCAGCGTCTCGCCGACCTCGACGTTCAGGTCCACCCCATCGAGCACGATGTTGTCGCCGAATCGCTTGTGGACGCCGACCATGCGGATCATCTATCTTGCCCCGCCATGGCTCGGCACGCGAACGCCCTCAGCTTCAAGCGCCGCCTCCTCAAGTGGTTCCGCGAGGTGGGGCGTGACCTGCAGTGGCGTACGACGCGCGATCCGTACCGGGTCCTCGTCTCCGAGTTCATGCTGCAGCAGACCCGGGTCAAGCGCGTGGAGCACTTCTACCCGCGCTTCCTGGAGCGCTTCCCCACTCTCGACGCGCTCGCCGCAGCGCGACCACGACAGGTGCGAGAGGCGTGGGACGGACTCGGCTACTATCGCCGGGCCGCCAACCTGCACCGCCTCGCCCGCACCGTCGTTACCGAGCACGGCGGGTCGATCCCCCACGATCCCGACGTGCTCGCGCGGCTCCCCGGCGTAGGCCGCTACACCGCAGGCGCCGTGGCCAGCTTCGCGTACGAGCGTCGCGCGGCGGCCGTCGACACGAACGTCGCGCGCGTGCTCAAGCGGGTGTTCCGCCCCCGTCTCGCCCGGGACGGCACGGGCGAACGCCAGCTCTGGCGCCTCGCCGAACGCCTGCTCCCGAGGCGGGCTGCCACCGCCTGGGAGTTCAACCAGGCCATGATGGACCTGGGGGCACGCTTCTGCGTCGCCCGACGACCGAGGTGCGGGGAATGTCCCGTGCGACCGGCATGTCGGACGGGCCGTCATTAGAGCAGCAACTCCGACAGCAACGCGTCCAGGAACAGGATCAGCACGGAACTCGACACCACCGCCCCGGTCGTCGCCTTGCCGACTCCTTCGGCCCCCTTCCCCGTGCTGAACCCCATGTAGCACGGCACGAACGTGACCGCGAGGCCGAAGAAGTACGACTTGAACAGCGAGTACCACAGATCGTACGGCTTGAAGAAGTACCGCGCGCCGTAGATGAAGTCGTGGTTCGAGATGTCCAGTGTGTGTCTGGCCGCCAGCCACCCGGAGATGATTCCCGTCACGTCGGCGAAGATCACGAGCACCGGGAGCATGAGCGTGCCCGCAAGCACCCGCGGGATGACCAAGTGCGACACCGGGGAGCGGCCGAGGCTCTCCAGCGCGTCGATCTGCTCGGTGACGCGCATCGTGCCCAGCTCGGCGGCGTACCGCGCCCCCACCCGGCCCGCCAGGATCAGCGCGGTGAGCACCGGACCCAACTCGAGAATGAGCGACTGGGTGATGACGCCCGCGGCAAAGTACACGGGAATGGTCGCCGTGAACTGGTAGCCCGCCTGCAGCGAGGTCACACCCCCGGCGAACGCCGCGGTGAGCAACACGATGAACAGCGACCCGACCCCCACCTGGTATGCCTGTTCCCAGGTGCGCGGTAGCCAGATGCGCCACTCGGGCAGGGCGCGGAAGATCTCCACGAAGAGATTGGAGACCCGACCCATGTGGGTGGCGGCCTGCAGGAATCCCCGGCCCAGGTAGCGCCGGAGGTCCAGCTTCGCCTTGCCCTCGATGGGGATACGGTAGGCAGACGAGAGCCGCCAGCGGTCCTCAGCCACCGGCGATCCTCAGAGCACTTCCCACGCGAACAGGGCGATCACCGCGAAGACCCATCCGATGATCGTGACCACGTTGAGGCGCTTGCGATAGACCTCGAACGCGGGGAGCAGCTCGCCGCTCTCTGTCGTGACGGCGAGCCCGCCCATACGGACCGCCGTGGGCAGCGCCACGAACAGGACGACCAGGCCACCGAGCGCCCCGGCCAGCTGCATCAGCCACATCCTCGGCTCACGCATGGCCTCGGCCCGCTCGCTCGTCTCCAGCCCCATGGCCAGCAGCACGCCCGTGGCGGTCGCCAGCAGCGCACCGAGCCCGATCACCATGGTGTGCGCCCGGGCCAGCTGTCGCGCGACGCCCGCCCGCACCTCCGGACTCTCACCCTTCACGCCGTAATCGACGGACAGGGCGACGAGAGCCCCACCGATCCAGAACACGATACCCAGCATGTGGACGAAGAGGACCACTAGTCAGACTCTCCCTTCTGGAACTCGGCCACCAGCGGCTGGCGGCCGGCGAAGCCGGAGTCCAGCTCGTGCCAGTGTTGGACCTCGGGCTCTCCCATCTGCCAGCAGAGGAACACATCCCGCCCCTCGAGGTGGCTGCGGAAATCCACGAGGCCACCATCGAAGCCCTTGAAGATGCAGCCGACCTGGGAGAGTTCGTCGATGTGGGCGTTGATGCGTTGCGCGACGGAGTCCACTTCCCGACGGAGCTCCTCCTGCTCCTCGGTCTCCGCCTCGCTCTCAGTGGTGCTCTTGGCCGCGATCACCTCGTAGCGGAAGATGCAGTCGCGCCACTTCTCGTACTCCACGACGATATCCCCCACGATGCGGGAGACGTACGGAATCGTGGAGTTCGCCTCTTCCAGCGTGAAGTACCGGACCGCCGGCTTCTCACCCATGAGCGCACCTCGCCGCGGGGCGTCCGGAGGGGATGGAGCAAAGCCCCGAGTTCGGCATGCGCTGAAAGGTAATCACTGGCCCGCTGGGCAAGGTGAGCCGACTCACTCCCCGTCCAGGTACTCCCGCAGCGCCCGCCGCGCCGCGCGATACCCCTCCTCGACATACCCTACCACGCTGCTCACGGCGAAGGTCGCGCCACTCCCCAGGCGTGGTCGCACCAGGACCAGGGGCACCGGCCCATCCCGCCAGCGGGCGATGGTTTCCTCGGTCTGGGCGGCCATGAGAATCCGCATCGACTCGTTGTGGGCCGTGACCATCGGCGGAACTGGGAGTGCCGGCTCCACCGGATCGGCGAAGAACGAGGGGCCGGCTTCCGACGCCACGATCAGATCGGGCTCCGCCTCGTTGGCCACGTCCAGCGGCAGCACGGCCCTCAGCCCCCCATCCACGAACTCCCGTTCTTGGATGGCCGCGGGCGGGTAGTAGATGGGCAACGCGCACGACGCATACAGCGCCTGCACAAGCGAGACTCGCTCGAAGCCCATTGCCCCGAACAACGCGAGCTGGCCGGTACGGCTGTCTACCGCCGTCACCGTGAGCGGGGTCTTCAAGTCGGAGAAGGCCTCAGCCGGGACCAGCTCGCGGATCGCGTCCCTCAGCTTCTTGCCAGAGAGGAGGCTGGTGGCGAACGGCCCCAGCAATAGTGAGATGGAAGGGGTGGCGACGTCCTGCCGCGAAATCAGCAGCATGCGCTTCAGCACGTCGTCGTAATCCAGGCCGCAGGCGAACATCGCGGCCACGACCGCCCCCATGGAGGTGCCGACGTAGTGGGCCGGCTTCACCTCCCACTCCTCGAGTGCGCGCATCACCCCCACGTGGGCGGCGGCCTTCGCGCCTCCCCCACTGAGCACCACCGCTACCCGCTCGTACTTCATCCGGTCTCTGCCCGCTGACGCAGCGCCCGCCTGGTCTTTGCCGCCTCGTGGCGCCGCTGCTCGTCGGCGCTCTCCGGCACGATCGGTGGGACCTGCCGGGGCCGGCCGTGCTCATCGATCGCTACGAAGGTCAGGTAGCAACTGTTGGTGTGGCGCCGCCCGCCGGACGGCACGTGCTCCGCCTCGACGCGCACGCCTACCTCCATGGAGGTCTTCCCCACGAAGTTCACGCTCGCCTTGGCGATCACGAGCTCTCCGAGGTGGATGGGCTCGCGGAAGTCGATCCGATCCACCGAGACGGTGACGCAGGGTCCGCCCGCGTGCCGGATCGCGCTCACCGCTCCCGCCTTGTCCACCAGCGACAGAATCACTCCGCCAAACACGTTGCCGCGGTTGTTGGCCATGCTGGGCATCATGAGCTCGGTCATGGTGGTCTGCGACTCGGCCACCGGCCGGGGGGTGAGATCGGGTGCGGCAGCCATCACTCTTCCTCCAGTCCGAGCCACTCGCGTGCCTCGGACATGCTGCGGAACGCGCGCAGCTGGAGGCCCAGCGGGTCGCAGAGGATCGACGCCATGCGCGCCATCCCGTAGCGCACGAGGCCCCGCTCCACGAACGCCCACCGGGCCTGCCGCAAGGCCTCTCTCATCTGGCTCACCCGCCCGAGGAAGGTCTTCACGAACTCCACGCTCATCACCGACTCCAGCTCACGGTGATCCGACAACACCTTCATGTCCGGCCGGTAGTCGGGGTGCGCGATCACTTCGTCGAACGTCGCGAAGGCCTCGTTTGGCGTGATACTCCCTGTCGCCTCGAGCGTCACGAGGTTACGCTCGGCATCGATCTGATACGTGAACGGCATGATCCACCTGCAAGGGCCCACTCAGGTAAGCTGCACTTCCACGATCACACCGTAGATGTGCGCCAACAGCCACAAGTACGCCATGACCGACGGCGACGGCGTCTGTAATTGGGTCACGGTTGCGTCCTCCCTCTCCGTGGGCTCGTGACCACCGCTCAGTAATCCACCGGTCGCAGATAGCTCTCCCCGATCGTCGTGCTGCTCACCATCGCGACCGTGGGAAGGCGCCGTTTCCAGTGCGTCGAGTGCAGCCGGCGGGCCACCGTCTCGATGTCTTTCGGGTCGAACCCCATGGCGCTCACCTGGCTCTGCTTGTAGCCCAGCAGGAGCCAGTGGAGTATCCGGTCCGCACGTTCGTAAATGACGCCCAGGTCGGCCTCGTCGGTCTGTCCCACGACGAGGTCGGCCGTCGCGGGTTTGGCGACGACGACATCGGGGATCCCGAGATGCCCGGCCAGCTCGATCACCTGGGTCTTGAACAAGTCGCCCAGCGGATTGACCGGCGGCGCATCGTCGCCGTGCCAGGTGAAATAGCCGAGCAGGCGCTCCGTCTTGTTCCCCGTGCCCAGGGGCAGCGCCTGATGCTTCGCCGACAGGTCGAACAGCGTGATCATCCGCATCCGGGCCATTACGTTGCCGCGGCGGGTGGGGTCGGCCTCGGGATCTGCCGCGTTCAGGTACGCATCCACGGCTCCCGTGATATCCACGGTCAGCAGCTCGGCCCCCAGCTCGTGCGCCACCAGCTCCGCGTGCTCCAGACTCTCCTTACTCGACGTGCGGTACGGCATGCGCACGCCGATCACGTTCTGCTTGCCCAGCGCTCGCACCGCGAGCGCGGCCGTGACGGCGCTGTCCACGCCTCCCGAGAGCCCCACGATCCCCTTCTCGAACCCCCGCCGCCGCACGACCTCATCTCGCAGAAAGCTCACCAGCCAACGTTCGGTGAGAACGGGATCGATCGTGGTCGGATCGCCCGATCCCGGCTCGACTCGCACCTCGTGCTTGGCCGCCTTGGCGGGTTTCGGCGTGCGGGGGCACTCGTCCTCCGGGTCGTATTCCAGGGCGGGACGCGCGGCCTCGGAGGCCTTGAGGAGGTTCTGCAGCTGGAGCTCCAGATCGGCCAGGAGCGGCTGCTCCGATCGCGCCCGCGTGATCTGGTCGTAGTCGAGCCTGGCGGAGATGAGGGCTTCATCGAACACGGGTCCGCGCACCAGCACGTCGCCCTGCGGCCCCACCACCAGCGAGCTGCCCTGGAGGCCTTTGCCGCCTTCGAAGCCGCCGAGCTGGGCGAACACGACGTACACGCCGTGCTCGTCGGCGATCTGCCGAGCCAGGATCTCCCAGCGCCGCACGCTGGTGGGACGACTCTCCGGGTCGTTCCCCTGCTCGGCGTCGGGTGCCACACCGCGAGCCGGTGACGCGCTCGGCACGATCAGCAGTTGCGCACCGTCGAGCGCCGCCAGCATCGGGACGATCGAGTGCCAGGCGTCTTCGCAGATCGCGAGCGCCACCCTGCCCCACCGCGTGTCGAAGGCGTGGACCGAGTGTCCATGGTCCACGAAGCGCTCCTCATCGAACAGGCCGTAAGTGGGCAGGAACACCTTGCGGTGCACGTGCCTGATGCCCGGCTCCGGCCCGCCCAACGCTGCGTACAGCGCCGAGTTGTAGTGGCGGTTGCGGAACTCCTCGTAGAACCCGATCACGATGTCGACCGGGGGAGCACCGGAGAGGGAATGCTGCGCGGTGAGATCACGGAACAGCGTTCCCGCCGTGACGGCGAGCTCGCGCACGCCGCCCTCGAGGAAGTAGCCGGTGAGGGCGGTCTCGGGGAATACGATCAGCCCTGGCGGCTCCTCCATGCCCGCCGCCTGCCCCAACACCGCACCCACCTGCCGCAGGTTCTCGGCGTAGTCGCCCTTGCGGGGCCGGGTCTGGGCCACGAGGAGGTGGAGATCGGGCATGGGATAGGAAGATAGAACGAGTGGCGTGAGGGCGGTAAGGCGGGAAGCTTCAGAACGGTGGGCTCAGCGAGGCCGGGCTCCTGCCGGAGCGAACCTCGCGAGCACTGACCGGCAGCAGGCGCCGGTAGCGGTGGTTGGCCTGTCGCCTCTGCAGGCCGGAGCCTCACAGGACCCATTGGCGAGTGTCAGTTCGCGCAGGTCGGACCCCGGCCGAGCACCGGGCGTCACACGAACAAATACCGCGGCGTGTTCTCCTTGTAGCGCCGATACTCGTCCCCGAACGTGCGCTCCAGGTGCTCCTCTTCGACCAGCGCGGTGAGGTGTATCGTGAGCCACACTGCGGCTACGCCTACCCAGATCATCACGGACCAACCGGTCAGCGCATATCCGAAGGGCATCAGGGCGGCGGCGGCGAACTGCGGATTGCGGCTGTAGCGATACACACCGTCGGTGACGAGTCCGCCGACGTTCCTGCCGATCCACATCCCGCGGCGGAACTGGTGTAGCGGGATCACGCACAGCACGAGCGAGAGGACGATGACCCCCCATCCGACGTGCTGCATGGTGGTCTCGGGTGGGAACACCCACGGCAGCGAGTAGCCCACTGCGCACATCGGCATGAACCACGCTGCGAAGACGGAGATCACACCCAGCATCGTGCTCTTGCCGCGGCGCCGGTAGTCGCTGCGGTACTTGAGTAGGCCGAGCGCGACGGCGGGCGGGGTCAGGAGGAGAAACATGAGGCTCATGCGCATGACGGCCTCCATGGGTCGGTCTCCGTCTATATAACGTCCCGGGGGACCCAATGGCTGCGCAATTGGCGAGCGTTCCGGTCCCTCAAAGTGCGGGCTCGAACAGCGACCGACCGAAGCGCTCCCGCCCGAACTCGCCAATGGCCCGCTGCGTCTCCGCCGACAGCAGATAGTCTCGCAGCACCGCGGCGCCGGCCGCGTTGAGCCACGGAAAACGATCCGGGTTGGCGAGCACGACATGGTACGGGTTCGTCAAACGCGAGTCCCCCTCCACCAGCACCTCGAGGTCCAGCGGATACTCGTGACTCAGCAGCGTCCCGATGTCGGTGAGGGTGTAGGCCCGCAGCTCGTTGGCGATCTGGAGCGTGGCGCTCATGCCCTGTCCCGACTCGCGGTACCACGAGCGGTCGCGCTCCACCCCGGCGAGCGCCCACAGCCCCGACTCCTTGACGTGCGTTCCGGAGCGGTCGGCCCGTGAGACGAACAGCGCGTCGCCCCGCGCAATCGAACGCAGCGCCACGAGCACATCCGATCCCCTCGCTCCGGCCGGATCGTCCCTCGGGCCCACGACCACGAACTCGTTGTGCATCAGCGCGCGCCGCTCGGTGCCGAATCCCGCCGACACGAACTCGCGCTCCTGCTCCGGCGCGTGGAGAATGAGGATGTCGGCCTCGCCTTGCCGCGCGAGCTCCATCGCCTGGCCGCTCCCCACGGCGATCACCTTGATGCGGTAGCCGCGGGCCTCTTCGAAGGCCGGGAGGATCGCCTGCAGCAACCCGGCGTCTCGCACCGACGTGGTCGTGGCAAGCACGATCTCGGGATCGGCGGGGGTCTGAGCCGCGAGCCAGCTGGGGCCGAGCGCTACGAACAAGAGCAATCCCGCTACCCGAGGCAGCCGTGGCATCGTGAAGTGCATATGACGAAAAGAAAGCGACGCGGTACACCGCATCGCTAGTTCTCACCTCGCCGAGACAGACCGGCGGAGTCTACGGACTGAAATCGCGCTCGGGGTCGGGCTCCGAATCGACTCGCACCGGAATGTCGGCTCCAGGCCGCGCGCTCTCGCCCGTATCCCCGATCCAGCGGCCGAGCGCAACCGAAACGACGATCAGGATGAGGAGCAGGGCCACCCGGAATAGGCGGCGCTTGAGATTGGGGGTCAGACGCTCGCGCAGCTCGAGGACTTCGTGGTGCAAGCTGCTCTTCTCGCCGGCTTTCTCCACCGCCTGGACCAGGTGAGACATGTCGATCGGCTTGGTGAGGAAGTTCTCCGCGCCGAGCCGCATCGCCTCGATGGCTGACTCCACGTCGCCGTAGGCGGTCAGCATGATCACCATGGCCTCGCGGTGGCGCAGTTGCCCCAGCACCTCCAGCCCGTTCATCTCCGGCATGTAGAGATCGAGCACGGTCACGTCGGGCTGGACGCGCTTCCAGATCTCGATCCCTTCCTTGCCAGACGGCGCGCGATGAACGTCGTACCCCATGCGCTCGAAGTAATCCCCGAGCGTGCGCAGGACGTCTGGGTCGTCGTCGATGAAGAGGACGGTTCGGGACACCACGAGCTTCTTCTCTCTAGGAACGTGACCTAATTAGAAGAGTTCTGCCTGCTCACGCAACGCGCCCGGGCTCACCGGCTCCTGTCCCAGCAACTGCTGCAGCTTCCGCGCGCTCTGCGGCGCATGGCCCTGGAAGTGATTGCTGAAGTAGCCGTATACCCTGTCGACGCGCGTCCCCAGAGTGCGCACGGTCTCGGCCCATGACTCGATCTCGCGCTCTCGCTCCAGCTGAACGAAGGAGAAGTCGGCCAGGCGCTTGCCGGTCCCCAGCCAACGCACGTACGCGAAGTCGGCAGTCGGCTCGATCGCGAGCTCCATCATCTGCTCGCGCCGGATCCAGCGGCCGTCCGCCAGCACGGTCGCCACGTTCAGCCGCCGCAACATCTCGCTTACCGCCGGAGTCGTCCATCCGGGATCCCGGAACTCCACCGCCCAGTGAAACCCCGATGGCAGCTCCTGGAGGAACCTCTCCAGTACCGTCTGATTGCCGCCGCCGGCTCGGAAGGCCGGGCTCATCTGGATGAGAATTGGGCCGAGGCGACCCTCCAGGGGGCTCACCCGGTCCAGGAACCGCCGGACCAGCTTGTCGGTGTCGGTGAAGCGCCGCTCGTGGGTGATGGCCTGGGGGAGTCGCAGCGCGAACCTGAAGTGCGTCGGCGTGTCCCGGGTCCACCTCTGAATGGCCGGATCGGACGGAAGACCGTACGCCGTGGACACGACCTCCACCGTCGGAAAGGCCCGGCCGTAGACAGCGAGCATCTCCCCCGGCTTGGTCCCCCGAGGGTAAAACGGACCCACCCAGGCGCCGCAGTCCCAGCCCTGGGTTCCGAGCAGCAACTCCATGGCTATCCCTTCACCCGGTGCCAGTACATTCGCATCTCCGAGATCTTCCCCTCCTCGGTCTCGCAGAACAGTGCGCCGCGCACATCCACCGGCTCACCGGTGCGCCGCCGCCTGAAGGTGCACTTGAACTCGGTCGCGAACCAGGGTCCGGCCGCAAAGATCTCCCCGTAACGAAAGGAGATCTCCGACTGGTCGTAGGGGATGTCCTTCCAGTATTCCGCCACCGCCGGGCGCCCCTGCAGCGACCTTCCGAACGGGTCGGGTGAGAACACGGCCGTCTCGGTGAAGACGTCGACCAAGCGCTCGGCATCACCTGCTTCCCAGCTCTTGCCGAACGCCTCGATGAGCGCGGCGTACTCGGTCTTGGCGTCGTCAGGCATTCCCGCGCCTCACTCGCCCCCGAACTCGGTCTCGTAATCCTGCATCGCCGCCCGGATCACTCTCTCGGCGCGGTCCCGGTCGTAGGCCTCACCGATGGAGATGTCCGCGGGCTCTCCCGGCATCGACTTGTACGTCATGAAGTAGTGTCGCAGCCGCTCGACCAGCGCGTGCGGCATCTCGGCGATACTCTCGACACCGCCCCAGAACGGATCGTTCTCCAAGACGGCGACGATCTTGTCGTCGGCCTCACCGTGATCCAGCATCGGCAGCCCGCCCACCACCCGGGCGTTCACGATCACCTCCGCGCGCGCGATGGGGCGCTCGCTCACCACGCAGATGTCCAGCGGATCGCCGTCGCCGGCCTTCGCGCCGGTCATGAGATCGCGCACACCCTCTCCACAGTAAGTGCGCGGGATGAAGCCGTAGAGTGTGGGATGCTGCGAGGAGGTCTGGTGTGGGCGGTCCACCCGCAGATAGCCGGTCTCCTTGTCCACCTCGTACTTCACGAGGTCGAACGGGGAGAGCTCGATGTAGGCGTGCACCAGTGCGGGTGGGTTGGGGCCGACGTCGAGCCCGTGCCAGGGATGCGGTCGCCAGCGGTAGAAGGGGCGCGGGAAGCTCATCCGCCCGGAAACAGCCCCAGCTGGGTGAGCATGGCGACGTTGTCCCACTCCACCCACAGCTCTGCGATCTTGCCCTCCTCGATCCGGAAGATCGCGAGGAACTTGCTCTCGACCCGATTCCCGGTGGCCGGGAAGTCACCCATCGGACCGGTTTGGGTGCCGGAGTAAGTCGCGTAACCCGCTACCTTGTCGCCCTCGGCAATGAGCATCTCGGTGGTGACATGCTGGTCTGGCATGCTCACCAGGAAGGACTGCTGTAGCTGCTTGAACTCCTCGCGGGAAGTCACCGGCGGACCGGCCGTGGCCTGGCTGTGGCGTCGAAAGTCCTCGGTCACCACCTCGTCCAGTGCGTCCCAATCGGCAGCGTTGAGGATATCGGTGAACCGACGAACGACTTCCTTGTTGGCTTCGAGCTGCGTCGAGGCCGGAGGCGCGCAGCCGGCAGCAACAGTGACCAGGAGAGCTGAGAGGACCAGAGCATGTTGTCGCAAGGTCTCCTCCAGGGTATGAGGCTCGGGTACAGCCACCGTCTAACATATCTTAGGCAATCATGCCCGCCAGCCAATCCGCCCTGCCGATCGTCATCGATACCGACCCGGGAATCGACGACGTCGTGGCCCTCGCGCTCGCGACCCGTTCGCCCGAGCTCGAGGTGCTGGCGGTCACGACAACCTACGGAAACGCCACACTGGCCGCGACCACACGCAACGCCCAGGCGCTGCTGGAGCTGGCGGGCCGCACGGACATCCCCCTTCACGCCGGTGCCGAGCGGCCGCGGGCGCGGGATCTGGTGACGGCACCAGAAACGCACGGACCGACTGGCGTGGGATACGCCCCGGTGCCGGAGGCCCAACCCGTGGTCGCGGACCCGACCGTCCTGCTCGAGGTCCTGGCGTCCGCCCGCGAGCCGGTGACGCTCGTGACCTTGGGTCCCCTCACCAACCTCGCGTACGCCTTGCAGGCCGACGCCGAGATGGTGCGCTCGCGTGTCTCCCGGCATCTCGGCATGTTCGGCAACATCCACGAGCGGGGAAACACCAACCGCTGGGCCGACTTCAACGCCTGGAGCGATCCCGAGGCGACGAGTGTGGTGCTGCGCTCTGAACTGCCCACCGTGATGGTGGGATTGGATGTCACCCGCCGGATGACCCTCACCGGCGCGGAGGTGGGGCGGCTCGTAGACTGCGCGGACCCGCTCACCGCATGGCTCGGCAACGCGCTGCGGTTCTACGTGGAGTTCCACTGCGCGCAAGAGCGGCTCCAGGGCTGTGTGGTGAACGACGTGCTGCCGCTGGGGGAGCTTCTTTCGCCGGGGCTCCTGACTCTGGCGCAACTGCGGCTCGACGTGAACCTTGGGGACGGCGAGCACCGGGGACGTACGGTGGAGAGCCCCGAGGGTACGGCGACACAGGTAGCGGTGGGGGTGGACATTCCAACGATGCGGGAGTTGTTGGGGCGCGTGTTCACGGAGGAGAGAGATGGCTGAGGCGCAGGTTCGTGTCGCGGTAGTCGGTGCCGGAGGTGTGGGACGGGGGTGGGCGGCGTTGTGCGCGGCCCACGGGTGGCCCGTCTCGATCTACGACGTCGAGATGACCGCATTGCTCGACGCCAAGGAGGAGGTGATCGCACGCGCGCGTTCACTTTCCCTCCTCAAGCGCGCCGACGCAACCACGGTCGAGACCGGCATCTCGAGCCTCGAGCTGGGCCGCTCCGTGCTGGAGGCCTGTGGCGAGGCACAGTGGGTGATCGAGGCCGGTCCCGAAGATCTGATCACCAAACAGCGGATCTTCGAGGCCATCGAGTCGGTGGCCGGAGGGGCGCGGGCCGTGACCAGTTCCACGAGCGGGCTCGCCCCCAGCGACATCGCGGCTCGCTGCCTCCGCAAGGGGCGCTGCTTCGTCGCTCACCCCCTCAATCCTCCCGAGCTGATCCCCCTCGTGGAGCTCATGCCGGGACCGGACGCGGACAAGGCCACAGTGGAGCTGGTCAAGGGCTGGCTGCACGCGCTCGGTCGCATTCCGGTCGTGATCAAGAAGCAGGTGCCGGGCACCGTGGCGAATCGCATCGCGGCGGCGGTCTGGCGAGAGGCGATCGACCTGGTGCTCAGCGGCGTGATCGAGGTCGACGACCTGGACCGGGCCATCTCGCTGGGCCCCGCACTCGGGTGGGCCGCGGCCGGCCCTCACCTCACCTACCACCTGGCCGCGGGGAACCGCGGCGTAGCCGGGTTCCTGCAGCAGCTGCTCCAGACGTTCGAGACCATCTGGCAAGATCTGCCGACATGGTCCCAGCTCGAGCCCGAGCAACAGCGCCGCCTGATCCACCTCATCGAGCGGACCTACGACGAGCAGGTGGACGTGATCAAGCCCGCCCGGGACAAGCGGTTGGCCGGGATTCTCTGGGGGCTGGAGCGGTCCAAGGAAGCCTGATTCCGGCTTGACGTCGGCAGTAGCCCGCCGAGCCTACCCCACCTCCCCCTCGAGCTCCCAGCACTGGAGGGCCCGAGCCAGCTCGTGGCCGATGGCCTGGTCCTTGGGAGGGGTACCGGGCAGCCTGATCGTGACGGGCCCTTTGAAGGGCTGGCGGCCGATCACCTCGAAGGCAGCGCCCACTTTGAGCCCGAGCGAAGCGATGTAGCGCAGCAGATCCGGATCCCGGTCGCTCACCATCCGCAGCTCCGCCATGCTCCCCACCGGCACGTCGGACAGGGGGAGCAAGTCCTGTTGTTCGATCTCACCGTCGTTGGTGGGGATCGGCGCACCGTGCGGATCGTACTGCGGGTTGCCGAGCGCCATGGCCATGCGCTGGATGAGCTCGTCGGACACCGCGTGCTCGAGTCGCTCGGCCTCGTCGTGCACCGAGTCCCAATCGTACCCCAGCTTCTGGGTGAGGTAGGTCTCCACGATGCGGTGGCGCCGCACCATCCTGAGCGCGGCGCGGCGGCCCGAGTCGGTGAGCCGCACGCCGCGATACGGCACGTGCTCCACGAGGTCCGACTCCGACAGCCGCTTCACCATGCCGCTCACCGAGGGAGGCGCGATCTCCAACGCCTCGGCAATGGCACTGGTCTGCACCGGCGAGCCTCGCGTCTCGAGCTCGTAGATGGCCTTGAGATAGTCCTCGGTGGACCGGCTGTACCCTGTGGTCTTGGCTTCTGCGCTCATCGGGCCCCGCCGGGCGATACGGTTTCCCGGAATTGAATCCCAAAATTAAGCCAGCCTAAATCTGGGATTGCGGGCCGGCAGAGACAAGCTCCGACCTGGGTCAGCGCGTTAAGTCCAAGAAACGGCGTAGGATACGGTGAGTCATCCCCCAGACGACGTGAGGGCCCACGAGGTAGGAGGGTACGGTGAGCTCGACCCCGCGCACCGTCACCCGGCTCTGGGCCGCCTGCCGAGGAAGCTGGCCCAGCGACGTCCACACATGGAGCGCTACCTCCGCACTCGGCGTGACCGACGGCCTCTGCTCCAGCCCGAACACGAACGGTCGCACCACGATGGGGGGCAGCACCGGCGTCACGGGAGCGAGATCATCGAGCTCCGCCAACAGGCTGCCGCGCGGCAGCACCACTTGCGTCTCCTCGAACGTCTCGCGCGTGGCCGTCGCGAGCAGATCGGAGTCGCCCTCGTCTCGCCGGCCTCCCGGCAGCGCCATCTGTCCCGACCACGGGTCACCCGGCTCCTCGGCTCGCTTGATGAACAGGAGCTCGAGGTCATCGTTGGTCGGCACAAGCACGATGGCGACCGCGGCCTCGATCTTGCCAGAACCTGTGGCTCGTTCGGGGACGTGAGTCACGACGCGCTGACGCAGGCGCTCGAACTTGGCATGTGTCATAGGACGGAGAGTAACAAAGGTGGAACGTTTCGTACCAGAGAGCACATGACATGCACGCGGTATGACGAACTCGTGACACGGATCCGAAACGAAGGACGCAAGACGGGGTAAGAGGTATTGCGCGCATCACTATATTGTCTGCGAGCGATAGCCCCTGATCGCAACGCGCCACTCTCTCAGGGAGGTACGTATCAGAAGCCTTGGTGTCGGTCTACTCGCGCTTGCCACGGTCGCGGCGGCGACGGCAGCCAGCTTGCTTCTGCGTCGCCGGCGTCTGGCGGCCGTGCCCGCCGGTCGACCAGAAACCGTCGACCCACTCTACGCGGCCGGATTGTAGCGCGAGCCGGGCGGCCCCATCGAGGGGCCGCCCGGTTGTCCTTCAGCCCGTCACAGCAAGTGGCGGGTGAACCACTCCGTCGTCAGGTCCATTCCCCGCTCGAGCTCTCGTGTGTATCCCGCCCACGGGTGGCGTGCGCCCAGCGTGTGCGTGCCGCCGGGAATGATCTCCAGCCGTGCCGTCCCTTTCGTGAGGCCGTGCAGCGTCTCCCCGTCCGACAGGGCCACGGCTTCATCTGCCTGGCCGTGCACGATGAGCCAGGGGATCCGGATGCGGGACGCCGCCGCGTGCAGGTCCAGCTTCCCGTCCTTGTGGGCCTCGAAGTCCTCCAGCACGTCGGGGTAGAGCGGCAGCACTTCCCCGGTGCGCATGTTCACCACCTCCGCCCTCTTCTCGTCCCGCAGCTTGGCCAGGGTCGCATTGTCCCAGCGAATCAGTCTGCCAATCGCCGCCCAGGTGACGAGGGCCTTCACCTCGGGACGCGGCGCCGCAAACAACACCGCGAGCCCGCCGCCGCGGCTGTGGCCGAACACGCCCAGGGCTGTGGGCCTCGCCAGGTCCTTCAGCAGCGTGCCTGCCGCCAGTGCGGTAGCGACGCTCTCGAGATCTGCGAGATCGGCAGAGTAGGTGGCGTGTCCGAACCGCTCGGGCTCCGAGAACGACTCGCCGTCGGGGCCCACACCGCTCCCCGAGAAGTTGAATGAGACGGCCGTCATTCCGGCGCGGGCGAGGCGGTCGGCCAGGTGGGGAAAGTGGCCCCAGTCCTTGAATCCCTTGAAGCCGTGGCAGATGATCACCGCGGGCCGGCCCTCGCCTCGCTCCTGGGTGCGGACGTCACCGCGCAGAGCGCCTCCGTCGGCACCTGTCAGCTCAAAGGGGGTTTTGGTAACGGTTGCCATGGCCTGCTTTGACCTCCCCGTGGGACCGAAAGTAGATTTCGTACCTCGTGCGTAGTATGCAGGGACTTTCGGCATGGGCCTGACGATGCGGCCGTCCAATCCGGCTCTTCAGGCCGTCAGCCGTGCGCTTCGCGGGAACCGCGACAGGCTCGTTGAGCAATGGGCTCAATGGGTCACCGGGCGTGTGCAGGAGGTCCCCCACGTCCGCACCCCCACCGTCGAGCGGCACCTCACCCTCCTGGTCGATATCCTAATCGAATCGGCTGGACCGCTGCGGCGCCAGGTCGCCGAGCTGTGGTTCACCGCCAGCGAGGTCTACGGCCAGACAGCCGCCAACCGCGGCCTCGCCGCCGGCGAGGTAGTGGAGGAACTGCAGCAACTCCGCGAGATCCTGATCCACTTCCTGTCGGAGCCGATCGCCACGCTGCCGGCCCGCCAATCGATGGCCGCGGTGCTGAGACTCAACCGGATCCTCGATCGCGGCATCTCACACGCCGTGGTGGGATACACCGATGCCCTGGTGGAGACCCTGCTCAACCGACGCGGTGTGCCGATCGTGGCGTCCGAGCCAGAAGAGGACGAAGTGTTGCAGCGTTTGGAGTCGCTCGAGGAGGAGCTGGAGCAACTGCGCCTGAAGAGCCGCTAGCCCTCCCTAGCCCGAGACTTCCTCCCCACCATCCACGTTGATCACGTTGCCGGTAATCCAATCGGTTCCTGGCTTCGACAGCGACACGATCGCGTGCGCGATGTCCTCGGGCGTGGTGAGTCGCTTGTGGGGGTTGCGGTGCACCGCCTCCACGAACAGCGCATCGCTCTCGGGGATGCGCTCGGCCGCCGGAGTCCTGGTTACCCCACCCCGCAAGGCGTTCACGGTCACCCCGTGGGACGCGAGCTCCACAGCGAGCTGCCGCACGTGCGACTCGAGCGCGGCCTTGGCGGCCGACACGGCACCGTAGGAGGGGATCACCCGGTTGGAGCCCGACGAGGTCATGCAGAAGATGCGCCCACCCTCGGTCATCAGGTTGCGCGCGATCACCTCCTGTGCCCAGTAGACCAGCGAGTGGGCCATGACGTCCAACGTCATGTTCATGCCACGCTTGGTGACCGGATCGTCCGCGATGTAAGGCTTGAGCGTGCCGAAGGCCAGGGAGTGCATGAGCACGGCCACCGTGCCGCCGTTCTTCTCGACGTCGTCGACGAGCGCGTTGAGCACGTCGTTGCGCTTCTCCTCGTCGGCGGCGTTCATGTTGAAGAAGAGGGCCCGCCGGCCGCTCGCCTCGATGTCCTCCTGGATGTCCTTGGCGCGTTGCTTCCCGGCGCCCCGGTCCAGGTGCACGCCGCAGATGTCGTACCCGGACTTCGCTAACTCTCGGGCAGTGGCCTCACCGAATCCGCTCGACGCCCCAAGGATGAGCGCCCAACGCGGTACCGTCCTCTGTGCGTGTCGCACGGCATCCTCCGGTCAGAGTGCCGTCAGGAAAGGGATACAACCTACCCCAACTCGGGGCATCTCGCTATGCCTCCCGGGGGCCGCCGGGTAGCCTCCTCCGGCCCTCCTCGATAGGTTGATACCCGGTCTATCCCCGTGGACTGAGATTGAGGCCCGACCTACCCTCCCACCGGGCTTTGGTCCCCCCGTGGCCTGTGCACGGACAGGAAGTGGACGCGGATGAGCATCGACTATCTCCTCACCGAAGAACAGCGGATGATCAAGGACCTCTGCCACCAGATCGCAGAGGAACAGATCAAGCCCGTCGCCGCCCAGTACGACGAGAGCGGCGAGTTCGCCTGGGACATCGTGAAGATCCTGGCGGACTCGGACATCTTCGCCGTGCCGATCCCCGAGGAGTACGGCGGGATGGGCGGGGGGGTGCTCGAGACCTCTCTGGTGACCGAAGAGCTCTCGTGGGGCTGCGCCGGCATCGCGTTGACCTTCGGGGGTACGGGACTCGGGACCTTCCCCATTCTGTTGTTCGGCAACGAGGAACAGAAGCAGAAGTACCTGCCGCCCATCGCACGCGGTGAGAAGCTCGCGGCGTTCGCCATCACGGAGGCCGACGCCGGCTCCGACGCCGCCCGCATCCGCACCACGGCCGCCAAGGACGGTGACCACTATATCCTCAACGGCACCAAGCAGTGGATCACCAACGGCGGCGAGGCCGAGGTCTACACCGTCATCGCGCTCACCGACAAGGAGAAGGGCGCCCGCGGCGCGAGCTGCTTCATCGTGGACAAGGGCACCCCTGGGCTCGAGTTCGGGAAGAAGGAGAACAAGCTGGGCATCCGAGCCTCGGCCACGCGAGAGGTGATCTTCAACGACTGTCGCGTACCAAAGGAGAACCTGCTTGCCCGTGAGGGCATGGGCTTCATCGTGGCGCTCAGGACGTTCGACCAGGCCCGGCCCGGCGTGGCGGCACAGGCCCTGGGCATCGGCCAGCGAGCTCTGGACGAGGCGGCGCACTACGCCCGAGTCCGCAAGCAGTTCGGCCACCCCATTGCCTCGTTCCAGGGAGTGCAGTTCATGCTGGCCGACATGGCGATCCAGGTGGAGGCAGCCCGAGCTCTGGTCTACTCCGCCGCGCGCATGATCGACACCGGCGCCAAGAACATCTCCATGGCCTCGGCGATCTGTAAGACCCACGCCTCGGACACCGCGATGAAGGTCACGGTGGACGCGGTGCAGATCTTCGGCGGGTACGGCTACATGAAGGAGTATCCTGTCGAGAAGCTGCTGCGCGACGCCAAGATCACGCAGATCTACGAGGGCTCGAACGAGATCCAGCGCAACGTCATCGCCGCGAACCTGCTCAAGGAGAGCATGGCGAAGGACTGATGAAGAAGCTGAACATCGCCATCGCCCTGGGGCTGGTGGCCGGTCTCCTGCTTGGGCTGCTGGCGTCGATCACCGGCTCGCCGCTCCTCCTGACGATCGCCGTCGGCGTGGAACCCTTGGGAGACGCCTTCGTCGATCTCCTGAAGATGGTAGTGATCCCGCTGGTGGCCTCGGTGATCTTCGTGGGCGTGGCGACCATGGGCGATCTCGGCAAGCTGGGCCGCCTGGGGTTCGGCACGCTGGGTTTCTTCGCCGCCACGACCGTGATCAGCGTGCTGCTGGGGATGGGGATCATGAAGGCGCTGCTCCCCTTCGCCAGCGAATCGCTGACCGACATCATCGGGGCCGGAACGACGCAGGCGCCCGAGCTGCCGGGGCCCATCGAGTTCCTCCTCAGTCTCATTCCCGCGAATCCGTTCGCCGCCGCCGCCGATGGTGCGCTGCTGCCATTCATCGTGTTCACCATCTTCTTGGCGGCGGCGACCAGCGTGCTCCCTCCGGATCAGAAGGAGCCGCTACTCTCCCTCGCCAGGGGTCTCTCGGCGGCACTCATCAAGCTGGTCCACTGGATCATGCTGATCGCGCCCATCGGCGTGTTCGCGCTGGCCGCGCCGGTGACCGCGAAGGCTGGCTGGGCCATGCTACAGAGCCTGGGGATCTTCGTGGTGGCTGTGCTCGTGGGAGAGATCATCTTCATCGCGGCCGTCTACGTGCCGGTCGTGAAGTTCGTGGCGCGGATGTCGATCAGGAAGTTCCTCAAGGGCTGCGTGACACCTCAGATCGTTGCGGCAAGCACCGTCAGCTCCCCTGCCACGGTCCCGGCCATGCTCGAGGCGGCCGACGAGGAGTTCCATTGCTCGGCTACGGTCTCCGGGCTCGTGATCTCGCTTGGTGCCGGCATGGGGCGCGCCGGCGCCGCGCTGTTCCAGGGCGCCGGGGTCGTGTTCCTCGCGTGGCTCTATGGCGTGTCCCTTCCCGTGGCCGGTATCGGTGGTGCGATGCTGGCGACGTTTATCGTCTCGTTCACGGTCCCGGCCATTCCCGGCGGCAGCGTGCTGAGCCTCGCTCCGGCCCTCGGCACCATCGGTATCCCGCTCGATGGGCTGGCGGTGCTCCTGGGCGTGGACCGTATTCCCGACATGGCGCGCACGGCGACGAACGTGACGGGTACGTTGACGGCGACCGTCATGATGGATCGGCTGGAGGGGAGGGAGGCCGCGACGCCGGCTGGCGGCTCCTGACACGGGTCATTCATGCTCTACCGCCTCGCCGCCGACGCCGTCCTGTTGCTGCACCTCGCGTTCGTGGTGTTCGTGGTCGTCGGCGGCTTCCTGGCATGGCGCTGGCGCCGGCTGGCGTGGGTGCACGTTCCGTGCGCCGCATGGGGAGCGGTCATCGAGCTGATGGGGTGGGTCTGTCCGCTCACCCCTTTGGAAGTCTCGCTGCGGCGCCAGGCCGGGCAGGCCGGGTACGAGGGCGGTTTCATCGAGCACTACATTCTGCCGATCGTTTATCCCGCCGGTCTCACGCCGACGATCCAGATCGGTCTCGGCCTGTTGCTCGTAACGCTCAACGTGCTCGCCTATACCGTCTACTTCCGCCGCCGGCCCCAGCTCTGAGTGAGCCTGCCCGAACCCCGAGGTCGAGCCGCCCCTACGAAACCGGCACGGCCTGGGTAGATTCTCTTGTCTTGTCGAGCGCCAGCGAGGCTGTGTGAACATGAAGCTCCAACTTCACTGGCAGATCCTGATCGCGATGGTCGTGGGCGTCATCGTAGGCGTCGTCTTCCAGGTCGTCTACGACGGAGAGCCCACCGGTTGGCTGTTCGGCCTCATCGCGTCACTGGGCACGATCTTCATCCACCTTTTGCGGATGGTCATCGTACCCTTGATCTTCAGCTCGATCGTCAGCGGAGTGGCGAGCGTCGGTGACGGAAAGCGGATCGGCAGACTCGGCGCCAAGACGTTTGCGTACTACTTCGTATCCAGCCTGCTCGCCATCCTGATCGGCATCATGGTCACCAACGCCTTCAAGCCGGGAGTGGGCGCCAACATCCCGGTCGGTGAGGATTTCGACCCGTCTACCCTGAGCACGCCGAGGTCTGCCTGGCAGATCCTCATTGACATGATCCCGCTGAACCCGATCGAGGCAATGTCGTCCGGTCACATGCTGGGGATCATCTTCTTCTCGATCTTCCTCGGCTTCGCCATCACCCGGATCAGTCCAAGAAGCCGTGAGACCCTGCAGGGATTCTTCGAGGCGTTCTTCGAAGCGATGATGAAGATCACTCAGGTCGTGATCAGCTTCGCGCCGTTCGGGGTCTTCGGGTTGATCGTCGCGACTGTGGCTTCGGCCGGCATCGGGCTGTTCATAACTCTCGGCCTCTACATGGGGACGATCCTCACCGGGTTCCTGATCCACCTGCTCATTATTCTGCCCCTACTCTTCTACTTCGGGACCGGAATCAACCCGGTGTACCACTTCAGGGCCATGAGCTCCGCCATGGTCACGGCCTTCTCGACGTGTTCCTCGAACGCGACGCTGCCCGTCACCATGAGCGATGTCGAGAACAAGGCCGGCGTCTCCAACACCATCTCGAGCTTCGTCCTTCCGATGGGAGCCACGGTGAACATGAACGGCACGGCGCTCTACGAGTGCGCCGGCGTCATCTTTATCAGCCAGGTCCTGGGAATGCAGCTCGATCTCTCGCAGCAGTTCTTGATCGTGCTCACCGCGTTGCTCTCCGCGGTCGGGGCGGCGGGGATCCCCGCGGCCGGTGTGGTCGTCATCTTCATCGTCACGCAGGCGATCGGCTTCACCGATGCGCAGGTGGGTCTCATCATCGGCACCATGCTCGCGGTGGACCGCCCGATCGACATGTTCCGCACCACGATCAACATCTTCAGCGACAGTGTCGGAGCCGTGATCGTGGCGAAGAGCGAGGGTGAGACGAACCTCTATCCGGCCCTGGCTCGACCGTAGGGATGCAGGAGCGGCTGCGGCTCCGCCCCACCACGAGGAAATGACGAACGCTGACTACCTGGGGAACCTCCCACCTCTAATCCCCCGCGAGGTCATCTTCGGCAACCCCGAACGGGCCGACGCCAAGATATCGCCCGACGGAGCCCGCATGGCGTACCTCGCGCCTGATGAGGGCGTGCTCAACGTGTGGGTCGGCGAGGTCGGCGGAGACGATTACCACCCGGTCACACGCGATCGGGACCGGGGCGTGCGCATCTACTTCTGGGCGCACGACGGAAAGCACCTCCTGTACCTGCAGGACGTGGCGGGCGATGAGAACTGGCGCCTCCACAAGGTCCACCTGGCCTCCGGAGCGGTGGAGGACCTCACGCCCTTCGAGAACGTGCAGGTGCAGATCGCCGCGCACGACAAGCGCCGTCCCGACGAACTCCTGCTCGCGATGAACAAGGAGGACGAGCGGCTGCACGATATCTACAGTCTGGATCTCTCCAGCGGGCGGCTCGAGATGGTGGCGAAGAACCCGGGGAGCGTCATGGGCTGGGTGGCCGACGCGGACCACCGGGTGCGGGCCGCGCTCGCGGCAACGGCGGCCGGAGGGACGGAGCTGCTGGTGCGTGACGACCCGGAAGCTGACTGGCGCAGCCTCCTCACCTGGAGTCCCGAGGACTCGCTCACGAGCGCGCCCTACGGCTTCACGCTGGACGGTGAGTCACTCTACCTGGTGGACTCGCGTGACTGCAACACGGCTCGGCTGGTACGCATGGGGATCACCACCGGTGAGATCGACGTGCTCGCCGAGGACCCCGAGTACGACGTGAGCGGCGCCATCGTGCACCCCGACACGAAGGAAGTCCAGATGGTGGCCTTCACCAGGGCGCGGACCGATTGGGTCGCCCTGGATCCGGCCGTGGAGACGGACCTCAAGGAGATCGCGAAGCTCAACCCGGGTGACTTCGAGCTGGTGAGCCGCACACACGGCGACGACGTGTGGGTGGTGGCTTACACGGAGGATAACCACCCGGTCTCGTACTACACGTACGACCGCAAGGAGAAGCACGCCGAGTTCCTGTTCTACAGCCGCCCGGTGCTCGCCCAGTACACGCTCGCCCACATGGAGCCGATCTCGTTCGAGGCACGAGACGGCCTCACCGTTCACGGCTATCTCACGCTCCCGCCTGGCGCGCGCGGAGCGATCCCGATGGTGCTAAACGTGCACGGCGGTCCATGGCATCGCGACGAGTGGGGGTACGATCCGGAGTCGCAGTGGTTCGCCAACCGCGGCTACGCCTGTCTCCAGGTCAACTTCCGCGGCTCCACCGGCTATGGGAAGCAGTTCCTCAACGCGGGGAACCGGGAGTGGGGCGGCAAGATGCACGACGATCTGGTAGATGCCGTCCGGTTCGCCATCGAGCAGGGCTATGCCGACCCCGAGCGGATCGCGATCTACGGGGGGTCGTACGGGGGCTATGCCGCGCTCGTAGGTGCCACGTTCACACCCGACATCTTCTGCTGCGCCGTGGACATCGTCGGCCCCAGCAATCTGATCACGTTCATCGAGACGATTCCGCCGTACTGGTCCACATACCTCGAGATGCTGCATGAGCGGGTGGGCGAGCCGGAGCGCGACGGGGACTTCCTCAAGTCGCGCTCACCGCTGTACCGGGTGGAGGACATCAGGATTCCCATGCTCATCGCCCAGGGCGCTAACGACCCCCGCGTGAAGCAGTCCGAGTCGGAGCAGATCGTGGACGTGATGCGCGAGAAGGGCATCGAGCACGAGTACATGCTGTTCGAGAACGAGGGACACGGGTTTGCCAAACCGGAGAATCGGCTCAAGTTCTATGCAGCGGCCGAGCGGTTCCTGGCACGGCAGCTGGGCGGGCGGTACGAGGACGGAGGCAGCGAGGCCGACGCGACCTGAGGCGACGCGCATGGGACTGAAACAGCGGATCATTGAGCTGTGGGACCGGATTCGGTTGGTGCTGGTGGCGGTTATTACCGCCCTGGTCCTGCTGTTCGCGGTGCAGAATCTGCAGGCGGTGCGGATCGATGTGGTGTTCTGGCAGATCCAGGCCAGCGCCTCCCTGCTGGTGCTCGGCTCATTCCTGACAGGGCTGGTCGTGGGCGGCGTCGTGTCCTTCTACTACAAAGGCCGGTTCTGGAGCGAGCGGAAGGCGCACAAGCGAGCGGTAGCGGACAGGGCAGCTGCCGAGGAGAAGGCCGAGGCCACGCAGCTGCCGCCCGGCTCCTCCGAGGAGCCGGCGGCCGCGGAAAGAGAAGTGACCAAACACCAGAAGTAGGTCCCACGGCAAAGCGCCCGGCTCGATGGGCCGGGCGCTTCGTTTCCGGGGTGCTACCGCCGTGTGGTGTTACATCCCTCCCTCGGGTGGGGGCTCGGTCATGGCCCCCGAGCTGTACATGCTGTCCTTGTGCTCCCAGCACGACTGCTGCCACTCGCCGATCCAGTCAGGATAGCGCTCGGTGGACCGCTGGATCATGTCGCCGAACGCTTCGAGGAATGCGGGGATGTCGGGCGCGGTGTACCAGTACAACACGTTCCACTCGTCCCCCCACCAGTGGAACGCCGACCCCGCCGCGATCAGCTTGCCCTCGTTCACCAGCTCCTGGGCAATCGGGATCCACGCCGAGTCCGAAAACGCGCGGAGCTCTCCCTGCTTTTCCAGCTTGCACTTGTTTTGGGAGACCACCAGGACCTGGGAGTGTGCTGCGGGCGCGACGAGGAAGAGGAGGGCTACGGCAAGAACGATGCGACGCATTGCACGCCTCCAGTTCTGCGGGACAAGTGAACCTATCCGCGAGACCGGGCACCGCAAGCGCGCGATGAGCCTAGGGGAGGCCCTCGATCTGCCGTGCCGCCCAGGCGATCAACGCAATGACGGCCACGGCCACGCACTGGAAGACGGGAACCAGATAGAAGCTGTAGCCGCCGTGCCCGGGCGGGCCGCTGTACATCGGCACGTACGCCCAGCTCGCGAACCCGACGATCCCAATGGCGCCGATGAGGATCACGGTGTCCGCGAGCGTGGCGTTTCCCAGCCGGTGGCTGGTCACGGCCATCAGGACGTAGGGCACGAGGCCGGCGAGCGTCATCGGCACCAGGCCGAGCACGATGTCCGCCACGCTCGCCTGGGGCAGGTTGACCACCATCACCCGCGTCAGGTACACCGTGAGCACGACGGTGCCGGCCGCGCCCAACGCCAGCAGCACGGCCGTCGTGAGAACCAGCTTGCTCTTTCCGGCGGTCACACGGTTGCGCACGCCGACGGGTCGCTCGTCATAGCTGTCAAAGTATAGCCGATTCGCTACCTTGTGCGGCAGCCGCCGAAGAGGGCCCGTGGCAGACCGAGCACGCCGGGGATGGGATGGAATGACCAGGCTGATCCACTACGAGTACCAGCGGCCCGGGAAGCCGGTCCAGACCTACGAGGAGTGGCTGGTGCTGGACCGGCCGGATGCCAAGGTGCTGCTCCAGGAGTACACGGGCCCCGACCTCGAGCTGGCCGGCTCCCCCATGCTGGAGCACGGCGCGCCGGCCGTCTGGTACGTCTTCCCGGAAAAGTGGCACGACATCGCGCGGTTCCACCTGCGTGACGGAACTCTCACGGGCTTCTACACCAATCTCTGTATGCCAGTGAAGATCAACGCAGACCGCTGGGTGGGCCGGGACCTCTTCCTGGACCTGTGGCAGCCGGCGGGTGCCGAGGCCCGCTGGCTCGATGAGGCTGAACTCGCGGCCGCCGTCCGGTCGGGGCTCATCGACGCCTCCACCAGGAAGCGAATCCAGAACGAGCGCTCCCTGATAGACCTCCAGGTCTCGCAGTCCGCCTGGCCTCCACCGATCGTCCGGGACCTGAGCCTGGAGCAGGCGCGGGCCCTGAAACAGCAGTTGTGACGAGTCGTCTTTCGGATTGGGCCCGTCCGCCCCGGCTCGCTACCGCGGTGGCCGAGCGAGCGCCGCAGTTCCTAGCGAATCACGATGTGAAGGACGAGGTAGCAGATCCCGCCGATGCCGGCCGACACCGGGATCGTCAGGATCCACGCCCAGATGATCCGTCCCGCGAGTCCCCACCGCACCGCCGAGATCCGCTGAGCCGATCCCACCCCCACGATCGCTCCGGTGATCACGTGGGTCGTGCTCACCGGAATGCCCATGCTCGAGGCCATGAAAACCGAGATCGCGCCACCCGTTTCCGCGCAGAATCCGTGTACCGGTTTGAGCTTGGTGAGGCGAGAGCCCATCGTCTTGACGATGCGCCAGCCGCCGGCTGCCGTCCCGGCGGCAATTGCCGCATGCGCCGAGAGGATCACCCAGGTGGGGATGTGCGTCGCGTCGGTCAGGTGAAACGCCTGGATCGGGAATTCCCGAAACAGGTGCTGTGACGACACCAGCAGGCCTACGATGATTCCCATCGTCTTCTGGGCGTCGTTCGTACCGTGGCTCAAGCTGTAGGCGGCCGCCGATACGAGCTGCAGCCGGCGAAAGTGCTTGTCCACCGAGCGTGGCCTTGCACGCTGAAACGTCCATGCCGTGGCAACCATCAGCACGAGACCGAGCGCCATGCCGAGCAGCGGCGCCACGAGAATGAAGAGGAGCGGCTTCACCCATCCGCCCAGGATCAGGGCGTCGATCCCCGCCTTCGCCACCGCCGCCCCCCCGTAGCCTCCGATCAGGGCGTGAGACGAGCTGGACGGGATGCCGTAATACCAAGTGATGAGATCCCACGCGATCGCGCCGATGAGCCCGCCCAGGATGACCACCGGGTCCACAATCGAGATGTCGATGAGGCCACTGCCAACCGTCTTGGCAACGGCCGTTCCGAAACCGAATGCGGCCACGAAGTTGAAGAAGGCCGCCCAGCCGACAGCTACGGATGGAGGGAGAACCCGCGTCGAGACGATGGTCGCGATGCTGTTCGCGCTGTCGTGGAAACCGTTGATGAAGTCGAAGAGGAGGGCAATCCCGACGATCGCCAGGACGAACCAGATCGACTCGACCATCAAGCGTTCTTCAGGACGATGGACTCCAGGTCGTTGGCTACGTCCTCGCAGTCATCGATCGTCCGCTCGAGGTTGTCGTACATCTCTTTCCACTTGATAATGGCAATCGGGTCCGTCTCACGCTCGAACATTCGGCCGAGCATGGTGTGGTAGACGGCGTCGCCTTCTTCCTCGAGTCGTTTGGCCTCGATGCAGTGCCGGATCACGTCGTCCCGACCCCGCAGCTTCTCGACGGCCTTCGCCGTTTCGGCCGTGATCTGCACGATGACTTCGCACAGCTCCGCGATCCCCTCGGGCGTCGGGCCCAGCCGGAATATCTGGGCGCGCCGCGCCGTGCTGTCGATGCGATCGACGACGTCGTCCAGGTCGGAGGAGAGGAGGTGGATGTCCTCCCGGTCGATCGGAGTGATGAAGGTGCGGTCGAGCCGCCGTACCACCTCGTGGGTAAGCTCGTCCGCCTCGTGCTCGATCCGCTTGATCGCATCGACGTGGTACTCTCTCCGGTCGTCAGGCCCGGTGAACAGCTCGAATAAGTGCTTGGCCGCCTCGTGCGATCGCGTCGCTACCTCGACGAACAGGTCGAAGAACTCCTCTTGGCGAGGTAGAAGTCGCATCATCCCTCACCGCCTCCCATCGCTCTCTCGTCGTAGTAATCCAGCTTGTGCAGCGGCATCACCACGCTGGACAGAATGTTGATCGCGTGGGCACCGATGCGCTTGTAGAACCGGGTCCCGAGCACCAGCGCCGTGGCAGTCCGCGCATCGTAGGAGCTGTCCGCAATGCGTTGAACCAGAACATCGCAACGGTGGGTCAGGTCGCGCCCTTCCCGAATCAGCTCGACCGCCCGCTCCCGGTCCGAGCTGGCAAACACGTCGGCCGTCACCGCGAACGCCCCCTCCACACCGGAGCGGATCTCGCGAAGTTCTGCCACGATCTCGTCGTCCGGCAGTGCACCCGAATGAAGCTCCACGACCTCGGAGAGGTTCTTGGCGTAGTCGCCGATGCGCTCGACGTCCTTCACCAAGCTCATGAGGAGCAGGCAATAAGGCAGGGAGGCCGTGTTACCGCGCACCGATAGATGGGCAATCACCTGCTTGCGAACGGCCCGCTCGAGCTTGTTGACCTTCACGTCCCACTTGTAGATCTGGGTTCGCTCGTCAGGGCTCGCCGCCTGCCCGAAGTAGATCTCACCGGCCTGAATCGTCTGCTGGAAGGTCAGCTTGAGCATCTGGGCGAAGTTCTCGCCCATAGCCTCGAGGGGCTGACCGGAGCGAAAGATGCTGAGCAATTCACCAAGCATAGGCGGCCTCCGCGGCTACCCGAGGAGCTTGTTCAGAACGATCAGCACGGTCGGCAAACCGTAGAACAAGAGCACCACGTAGAAGAACGCCCACCGACGAGATCTCACCGCAGTGTCAGCGAGCCGTGTAGCGGCCTTGAGCGGGATGTTCCGAATCCTCTCTACCGGGTAAATCAACAGCGTTGCACTCAGATTGAACAGCAGGTGCACCAGCGCGATGATGATGCCGGCCTGCGCATTGGGACCCGTCACGGCCAGGGCAGCCAGCAGCGCCGTAATCGTAGTACCGATGTTCGCACCGATGGTGATGGGGAAGGCCTGCGCGAGCGTGATCAACCCGGCTCCGGCCAGCGGCACGAGCAGCGATGTCGTGATCGAGCTCGACTGTACCATCACGGTCACCAAGATGCCCACCAGGATCGCGAACAGCGGCGCCTTGTGGAAGCCGCGGGTCACGATGACCTCCACCCGCGAGTGCATCACTCTGCGCATCACCCGGACGAGCAGCATGAGCGCGATGTAGATCAGGATGCCCGAGAGCACGATCAGGATGATCGCCTGGAGCCGCTCGGAGTCCGTGATTGCGTGCACGACGGCCTTGATCGGCTTGAGCGTCGCCTTGAGCGCTCCCTTAATCGGGCTGTCGTACTCCATGCCGCCGAGGCCGGTCACCAGTGACGCAAGCCACGTAGCGGCTTTCTGCAGGTAGCCCGTCGCCATCTCCAGCGGTAGTAGAGCCACCACCGCCATGTAGTTGAAGAAGTCGTGGCACGTGGCAACAGAGAACGCGCGGTGAAACTCCTCCCTGCGCCCCATGTACGCGAGCGACACCAGCGAGTTGGTCACCGTGGTACCGATGTTCGCGCCCATGACCATCGGTACGGCGTTGGCGATGGGGAGCGGGTTCTCCGGCGCGGCCACGAGCCCCACGATGAGCGACGTCGTGACCGAGGAACTCTGCACCAGCGTGGTCGCAAGGATGCCGACGATGAGTCCCATGAAGGGGTTCTCGGTCGCCGCGAAGAACGCCTCGAGCGCGTCCCGCCCCAGTGACTTGAACCCGTCGCCCAGGCCGTTCACACCGAGCAGGAACACGAACAGCAGCGCCAGAACGGCGACGGCACGCACCAATGGATGGGAGACGACGGCGGGCGGGATCTTCGAGAGTGGCAGTACGGTGGGACTCAAGAGAGCGCTCGACCTTGGGGTTCGAGGTTTGGACCCGCCTGCCGGCAAACCGCGTGGGAATGTCACGAATGCGTGAGGGTGGGGCAAGGGGAGCGGGGAGGGAGGCGGGCCTCTTGCACCGGCATGGTTTCGGTGTATATTCGGTATCCCTATGGCCGAACAAACGCCGAAGATGCTCCCGCACCACCCTCGGCAAACCATTGTTTTCCAGGGGTTTACGGCACCAGCGCAAGCCGCTCCGTGCCCGGAGTGCGAGGTGCCTCTCGTCCACGCCTCGGGATGCGAGTTCTGCCCCGCCTGTGGCTGGGGGAGGTGTGGGTGAAACGGGGAGCGGGCCACCGCGACGCCCCACCCTACCGTCCCGTGCAGAGGGAAGGGAGAAACCACCGCGACCTCCAACTCCTGGGAGATCGAAAGCGCGGCACCAAGTTCGTCGAGCTCCCGCCCAAGTCGGTCATCAACTCACCCGAATCCACTCGCATGGGGTTCTGGTCCCTCAATCCCTACGTCGGCTGCGAGTTCGGGTGCACCTACTGCTACGCCCGCTATGCACATCGCTACGTGGTGGAGCGGGCGCACGACAACGGCCGCATCACCGACGTGGAGTTCGCCGACCTGCAGCACCCGCGCGGCCTTGAGCCGTTCGAGCAGCGCATCTTCGTCAAGTCGCGCAGCGCGGTGCTCTCCGCGCTCGACCGCGATCTCAACCGCGTCAGGCGCCGCACCACTCTGGACGGCCCCCAGAGCATCATCATCGGCAGCGGCACCGATCCCTACCAACCGGCAGAGCGCCAGTATCAGGTGACCCGCACGGTCCTCGCCCGCCTGCGGGGCGAGCGGGGCTTCCGCATCGGAATCATCAGCAAGAGCCCGCTGGTGACCCGCGACATCGACATCCTGCAAGATCTAGCGCGGCGGCACTGGCTCTCCGTTTACGTCTCTCTCACCTGTGTCGACATGCGGGTGATCAAGATCTTCGAGGCCCGCTCGCCCATGCCGCACGCCAGACTCAGGGCCCTCGAGAGGCTCAGCAGTGCGGGCATCCGCGCCGGACTCATCGTGGCACCGATCCTTCCCGGGATCACCGACACCGTGCCGCAGATCGACGCCCTCATACGGGCCGCGAAGGAGGCGAGCGGGCAGTTCGTTGTTCCGATTCCGCTCAGGCTCTATCCCGACGTGCAGCGCCGCTTTCTCCCCCTGGTGGAGCAGCACTACCCCGACCTCGCGGCGCGCTACCGCGCCGCGTACGAGGGTAACTGGAACGCCCCGGACGAGTACGTCACCGCTCTCAAGGACCGATTTCACCGCATCGCCTCGATCTATGGCATTCCTGAGTCCGCCGCCGAGGGTGAGGAGGAAGCGACACACCATGCCGCACGGGCGGCGCAGCTCAGCCTGTTCGCCAACTGGCCGGGCGAGGGGAAGGGGGAATCGGAGCGATGCTGAGCAGCGAGGTGGCCGTGTGTCTCTGGATCCCGCTCTTCCCTCTGCGGTGCGAGGAGCGTCGCCGGCCGGCGCTCGTCCGGAAGCCCACCGCCCTGCTCTCACCCAACGACACCCGCCGGTTGTGGCAGGTCTCGCCCACCGCGCGGCGCATGGGCGTGCGGGTAGGGATGACGGTGAGCCAATCCATCGGTCTCTGCCCCTCGCTCACGTTGTGCGAGCCGGATCCCGTCTACTACGACGAGCAGTTCGCCCGGTTACTGCTCGCGCTGGGTGACGTGAGTCCGGTGATCGAGCCGGTGGAGCTGGGACGGGTGTTCGTCGGAGTGGACGGGCTTGAGGGATTGTACGGGGGGCCGGGGAGGGTGTTGGAGGTGATCGGGCGGGTGATTGGGGGGGGAGCGGGCTGGGCGGATGTGGCGCGGCTGGGCTGGGGGAAGGGAAAGTTCGTCTCCTGGGTCGCCGCCACCCGGGCAAAGCCGGGCGATGCCGTGATCGTCGCGAACGACGAGCGCCGCGCCTTCCTCGCAGGTCAGCCTGTCGCCGTGCTGCCCGTTTCGTCCGACACGCACCGTCGGCTGTGGCAGCTGGGGATCAAGACGCTGACCGATGTCGCGCGTCTTCCCGAAACGGCGCTCGTCTCCCAGTTCGGCAGCGAGGGGAGTCGTGCGTGGCAGCTCGCGGCGGGCAACGCCGACGACCCGATCACCGGACAGGAGCGGCCGGAGCCGATCGTGGCCGCCATCGACTTCCCGGCGCCCGTCGCCGACCGCGCCATGCTAGCCCATGCACTGGACAAACTCATCGAGCGGGCCCTCAAGCACCCACGGCGCATTGGCTGGCGGGTGCACGTGGTACGGGTGCGGGCAGCCCTGGAGCACGGTGCCTCGTGGATGAGCGGCGCGACGCTCAAGGACCCCTCGGCCCACCGCGATCACATCGCGGCGCCACTCAAGGTGCGTCTCGAGCAGGCGCCACCGAGCGGGGCGGTCGAGCATCTGGCGGTGGAGTTCACCGCCTTCGCCCGCGGCACCGACGAGTTACAGCTCTTCGCCCGGGACGCCAGCGCCGCGGCCCGGGCCGGCCGCCGCCGCGCGTTGCACGCCGCGGCACACGAGATCCAAACCCGACTGAGGCGCCCGATGCTCGCTCACATCATCGAGGTCCAACCGTGGTCACGCATACCCGAGCGCCGTTACGCGCTGATCGACTTCGAGCCCTGAACGTCCCGCGACCCGTCGCCGTCGAGTTGGACGCTCGAGGATTCCCCTTCGCCGTGGACGAGGGGGACGGGAAGCGCACGATCGACGAGATCATCGAAGCGTGGCGCATCGACGACGAATGGTGGCGGGAGCCGATCATCCGGCAATACGTGGAGGTCGTTCTGGAGGGAGGAGGACACGTGGTGTTGTTCGAAGATCTGAGCGCCAAGCAGTGGTACCTCCAGAGGCCGTAGGAACCTTGCGCCCACCTCCCGATGTATAGCGAACTCCATTGCCACTCCGCCTTTTCCTTCCTCGACGGCACCACGCTTCCCGAGCGGCTGGTCCTGGAGGCCATCGACCTGGGCCATTCCGCCCTCGCCCTGACCGACCACAACGGCGTGTACGGCTCGATGGCTTTCGCCCAAGCGGCGAAGGACCTGGGGTTGCAGGCCATCACCGGCGCCGAGGTGACGCTGCTCGACGGCTCGCACGTTACCCTGCTCGCTGAAGCACCCGTAGGCTACGCCAACCTCTGCCGGCTCATTACCGAGGCACACCTCGGTCGGGAGGACCGGCGTGATCCCCGACTCGACTTCGCCTCGCTGGAGGCACGGCACGAGGGTTTGATCGTGCTGTCGGGCTGTCGCACCGGACTGCTCCCCGTAGTCCTCCAACGCGAGGGGCTCACCGCCACGTGCCGCTTCGCCGAGCGATGTCGTGCCGTGTTCGGGAAGGATCACTTCTTCGTCGAGCTCCAGCGCAATGCGGTACAGGGCGACCTGAGCCTCACGCGTACGCTCGCCGACATCGCCGACGGCGTCGGTCTCTCATTGGTCGCCACGGGAGACGTCCACTACCACCGACGCGAGGGACACAGGCTGTACGACGCGCTGGTAGCCATCCGCAACCGCACCACGTTGGACGGCTCTCACGGCGTGCGCAAGCCAAACAGCGAGTTCCATCTCAAGCCCCCGGCAGTAGTGGAGGCGCTGTTCCGCGACCGCCCCGACGCCATCGCAAACACTCAGCTGATCGCCGAGCGGTGCCGCACATTCGATCTCACCAAGGACCTGGGGTACACGTTCCCAAACTTCCGGGGCAGCGAACGACAGACTGCACCTCAGGCACTGACCGAGCTCTGCCGCGTGAAGCTGGAGGAGCTCTACCCACCCGACTCTTCATACCGTCACGAAGCCGAGCGGCGCCTCGAGGAGGAGCTCCGCCTGGTCGACCACCACGGGCTGTGCGGTTTCTTCCTCGTCTACAACGACCTCTTCGAGCTGGCACGCGAGGTGGGGATGGATGTACGCCGCGGCACACGGCGGGCGAGCGCGAACCTGCTCCCCGGCCGGGGACGCGGCTCGTCGGTCTCCTCGATCATCTGTTACTTCCTCGGTCTCTCGCACATCGATCCAGTGAGCAACCAACTCTTCCTCGGGCGATTTCTCAACGAGACGCTGGCCTCGGTTCCCGACATCGACCTCGACTTCCCACGGGAGATCCGCGAGGAACTCATTCGCCGGGTGTACCAACACTACGGCGAGGAGCACACCGGGCTCGTCTGTACGTTTCCGACCTACCGGCTGCGGTCGGCGGTGCGGGAATTGGGCAAGGCGCTCGACTTGCCGGTCGGCGAGCTGGAACAGGTAGCTAAGCTGGCGGAGCACCGCTCGGCTGCGGCGCTGCGGGAGGAGTTACAGAAGCTACCGGGGTTCGCGGGCAAGGTGAACGCACCACTGTGGCGTGACCTGTGTGATCTGGCAGCGGAGATCGCGGGATTGCCGCGCCACGTCTCGCAGCACGTGGGCGGAATGATCATCTCCAGTCGCCCGCTGGTAGAGCTCGTACCGCTGGAGCGTTCCGCCATGCCCGACCGCGTCGTGTGCCAGTGGGACAAGGACTCGTGTGACGACGCACGGTTCATCAAGATCGATTTCCTGGCACTGGGAATGCTCTCGGCCGTGGAGGAGTGCGTGGAGTTGGTGGCGGAGAAGGAGGGCGAACCGCCCGACCTCTCCCGCATCGACTTCGAGGACGCACAGGTCTACGACCAAATTTGCGCCGGCGACACAGTAGGGCTGTTCCAGATCGAGAGCCGGGGGCAGATCCAGATGATCCGACGCACCCGACCGCGCGACCTGCACGACCTCGCCGTCGAGGTCGCGATCGTCAGACCCGGTCCCATCGTGGGCGGCGCCGTGAACCCCTACGTACGGCGGCGCGAGGCTGAGCGACACGCCAGGGAGCGCGGGCTTCCCTACGAGCCGCCGGTGGATCACCCCCTCCTCCGGGAGGCGCTCGAAGAGACCCTGGGCGTCATCATCTATCAGGATCAGGTACTGCAGGTGTGCCAGGCGTTGGCCGGCTTCACCGCGGGGCAGGCAGAGGCACTGCGGCGTGCCATGAGCCGCCGCCGGTCACGCGAGCTGATGGAGGGCTTCTGGGAGGAGTTTCTCGAGGGGGCGCGCGCACGCAGTGTTTCCGACACCACCGCGCGCAAGGTGTTCGAGCAGGTGGTGGCCTTCTCCCAGTTCGGCTTTCCCAAGTCACACGCCGCGGCCTTTGGCTTGCTCGCCTATCAGTCGGCATGGCTCAGGTACTATCACCCGGTGGAGTACTACACAGCGCTGTTCAACAACCAGCCGATGGGATTCTACTCGCTCGACGCGCTGGGGCGTGACGCGGCGCGGCACGGCGTGGACATCCGGCTGCCTGACGTCAATCGCAGCAACGTCTACTGCACCGTCGAGGAGGGAGACCTTCGCATCGGACTGGGTTTCATCCGCGACTGCGGCTGGGAGGTGGCCGAGGAGACCGTGGCCGAGCGGGAGCGGAATGGTTCCTACCGCAGCCTTGGCGACCTGGTGCGCCGTGCGCCGCCCAGGCTCTCGCGCAACGCGATCGAAAACCTGGTGTGGGTGGGCGGCTGCGATGGGCTGGGGCTCACGCGCAGGGAGCTCCTCTGGCAGGTGGGCCTGTGGCTTCCGCCCAAGGCCGAGCAACCTCACCCCGCGCGCGTGCGCCGCCAGCTCGAGCTTCCCCTCGTACATCCCTACGAGCAGCTGCGCTTCGGTGGCGTCACGAGCGACGAACGGCTGGTGGCGGAGTACGACGTGCTGGGGTTCTCGGCGAGCGGGCACCCGTTCTCCATGATACGTGATACGCTGCCGCCCAGGGTGCTGCGCAGCGACCGACTCGAGGAGCTGGACCACGAGGAGCACGTAGAGGTCGCCGGCCTGGTGGTGGCGCGTCAGAGACCGGAGACGGCAAACGGCTACACGTTCATCCTCATGGAGGACGAGGCGGGGATGATCAACGCCATCGTGCGGCCCGACGTCTACGAGCGTGACCGCGTGGCCATCCGTGGGGAGCCGTTCCTCTGGGTCCTGGGCACGTTGGCAAAGGATGACGGGACGGTGAACATCATCGCGAAGCACGTGCGGCCGCTCAAACTGCGGAAGTCGAACGGCGCACGCCCCGAGCGCACGGCGCGGGGCGGCTATCGACGGGAGAAGCTCATCGCGGCGCTGCCGAATAGCAGCGCGGCCGACTCACCCGGTGCCGGCGCACATTCGCCCTACAAATTCCTGAAACAGCTCAGGCGCAACGCGCCGTCGGCGAAGAGCTGGGGGTAGCCCCTCACGGGAGTTGCCAGGGTCCCGTATTCCGCGCAGTTTCTCCCGATCCCGAGCCTCCAGTGAGCCCCCCAATGAACCAGGACATACGTGCGGACTACTGCATCGCGGGAGCCGGCCCCGCGGGCCTTATGCTCGCCAGCAAGCTGGCAGCCTCCGGGAAGCAGGTCGTGATCGTGGATCAGGGCCCGCGCTTCACCGAGGCCGATCGCAGCAACATGCTGCGGCACAGCACCGAGACGCTGAACGACTTCGCCGACTACAGCGACTCGGTCGGCGCCGCTGCGGTGACACCGCACAGCTCGGCGAGCCCGCAAGGCCAGGTCGTCGACTGGCCCGCGCAGCGATTGTTCGGCATCGGCGGCACGGCGCTCCACTTCGAGGGCATCATGGGGCGGCCGCGCGAGGACGACCTGCGGGTCAGGTCCCTCTACGGATACGGGCGGGATTGGCCGCTGACGTATGCGGAGCTGGAGCCCTGGCTACTGCGGGCCGAGCAAGAGGTCGGCACCGCCGGCGCGGATGACAATCCCTACGCCTCCCCGCGGTCCGGCCCGTTCCCCATGCCCGCACATGCGTTCTCCTACTTCGATCGGGAGATCTTCGCACCCGCGCTAGAACGGCTGGGCATTACAGGACACTCCTGCGCGCGCGCAGTCGCGTCGCAGCCGTACCGCGGACGCTCGCCGTGTTTGGCGTGCCGTGCCTGCAAGTTCTGTCCGTCGGGTGCCCGATACTCACCCGATCGCGTGCACGTCCCCATGCTCGAGCAGCGCACCAACGTAACGATCCTGCCCAACGTGAGCATTCGCCGGCTCGAGACGGACGCAAGCGGTGAGCGAATCGTCGCTGCCCACGCAGTCCATGTGGAGGAGCGAACCCCGCTGGTAGTGCGGGCCCAGCACTTCGTCGTCGCCCTGGGTGGAGTGGAGACGCCGCGGTTGCTGCTACTCTCTGCCGACAGCGGCACACACAGCGAAGGTCTGGGAAACATGGGCGGACAGCTGGGCCGCCGGTTCAGCGACCATCTCCACCCGTGGGTCACCCTGGACGTCGGCCGGCCGGTGGGCGGGCGCCTGGGCTTCGAAACAATGAGCACCGACCATTTCCGCGCACGGCGGGATCGAAGCGAGCGGCCCACTTTCTGGATACTCGCCTCGCCCGCCATGGACTGGTTTCCCGTCGGCATCGAGGCGGCGGCGTGGTCGACCCACGAGGGCCTCCTCTCCATGGACGCCGTGCGGGAGAGCATACCGCGGATGGCCACGTTCACGGGCATGATGGAGCTCAGCGGCAACGGCGTGCTCGAGCTGGACGAGAGCGTGCTGGACAGCTTCGGCTCACCGGTCGCCAAGGTGACCATGACCCTCACGGACTGGGATCGCCGTTCCGTCGAGGATATGGCGGTGCTGGCGTCCCGAGCTGCCGACGCAATGGGCGCGACGAATGCGTCAGAGATCTCGCCAGCGGACTCCGGTCTGGGCTATCACCCGTCGGGCGCGACGGCGATGGCCGAGACCGCCGACACGGGCGTGTGCGATCCGAACCTCACGGTGTTCGGACTCGACAACCTCCACCTGGTGAGCAGCTCCGTCTTCCCGCACATGGCGGCTAACCCGCCGACACTGACGATCATCGCGCTGGCGCTGCGTCTCGCCGCGCACCTCGAAGGATCGGAGGTCCTATGAGCCGCCACGAGCTCAAACGTCGCGAGTTCCTCGAGATCCTGATGGCCCTGCCGCTCGGAACCGCTATCGCGTGCAGCTCCGAAGCCGGGCGCCCCCTGTCGGATGTCCCCGTCTCCGCACAGGAGGCAATGAAGAAGCTCGTGCGCGTCCTCGGACCCTGGTCGGACGCCGAAGCAGCGCAGGCCGAGGACTTCGCACACCGCTTCGTAGCCGCCAGCCATGTCGTGGGTTCCTACTTCCAGGAATCGCGAGCCGGGCTCGAGAGTCTCGCTGCGCGCTTCCCCGACGGCACGATGGCCGAGGGTGAGCTCGACGTGGGGGGCCTACCGGCCGAGGAACGGGAACTAGCCGTGCAGCTGACGCGGGACCTCTACAGCCTGGTGGAGGTGCGGTTCTTCGTGTCGAACATCCCGCCGTGGGGGGAGTGCCTCGGCGACAGAACCTGGCACACGAGGGCGCCGGCGTAGGCACATAGCTTCGGTGGCAGGACGGGGAGGGTCCGTCGAGGAGCGAGCGAGATAGGTGAAGCTCGAGGTCGGGGCGGAGTCCGAAACTGTGACTCCGCCCCGCTGCGTTGGGGTCGTCAGGTACCCGAGATCTCCGGCGCCGGCCCCAGCACGTCCTCCACCGTCATGAGCACCACCGGCCCGAGGTTCAAGGCCCGGACCCCCTCCTCGATCAGTTCCCGATCACCCACCACGATCACCTCGACGCGCTCGGGGTCGATGTACCTCCGGGCGACCCGCAGCACGTCCTCCTTGCTGACCGCCAGGATCTGCTGGATGTACTCGTTGAAGTAGCCGTCCGGGAGATCGTGCATGTAGAGTTGCCCCAACCGTCCGGCGATCTGGGAGACGGCCTGGAAGCCCGACGGGTACCGGAGAGCGACGAAGTTCCGCGCCCTCGTCATCTCGTCCTCCGTCACATCCTCCAGGATGCCATTCAGCTCCGTGAAGAACTCCACCAGCGCCTTGTCGGTGACCGAGGTCTGGACGGACGACAGCGCGGTGAACGCGCCCGGCAGCACGTTGAAGTCGAAGCGGGAGACGGCACCGTACGTGTAGCCCTTGTCCTCACGTAGGTTCTGGTTGATGCGCGATGCAAAGGAGCCGCCCAGGATCGTGTTCATCACCACCAGGGCGTAGTAGTCTGCGGTCTTCCGGTCCACGCCGATCCGGCCGATCTGGATGCGCGACTGGGCGGCACCAGGCTTGTCCACAAGGATTACCCTGCGCTGCTGTACCTGGTCGACGTCGGCGTACTGCCTGGTGGGCACCTGATCTCGACGCCACGACGCGAATGCGGCTTCGAGTTTCGGTGTCATCTCCTCCCGTGAAACGTCGCCCACCACGATCAGCGTCGCGTTGTTGGGTACGAAGAACCGCTGATGGAACTGGCGCAGGTCGTCTGTGTTCATCTCCTGGAGGCTCTGCGCCGTCCCGATGTCGGGAATGCCGTAGGGATGATTCTCGCCAAAGAGTGTTCGGTTGTATATCACCTGCGCGATGGTGCGTGGCTCGTCCCGAGCCTGCATGATTGCCGTGAGCCGCTGGCGGCGCTGGCGGTCCAACTCCTCGGCGGGGAGCCGCGGCCGTAAGGCGATGTCGGCCATTAGCCGCAATGCATCGTCCAGCCTGGAGACGGGTGTGTGGAGCGCGATGGTGGTGGAGTGCTTATCGCTCCGCACGCCTATCGAGGCGCCCAGGAAGTCGATCGCCTCGGAAAGCTCGAGGGCGTCCCGCTCACCGGCGCCCTCGTCGAGCATGGCGGCCGTCATGCTGGCGAGTCCCGGACGACCGTCAGGATCGTTCACCTGCCCCGCCTTGACCACGAGGTTGGCCTGCACCAGGGGTACGCCCGGCTTGGACATGTACATCACCTGAAGCCCGTTCGAGAGCTCGAAGCGCACGATGGCCTCCAGGATGAGCGCGGGGGGCGGGCCGAGCTCGGGCGGCCGGCTGCGGTCGGGGGCCTGCGCGTCGAGCCGGGGGGCCGAGAGCAGGAGCAGTGCGAGCGCTCCAGCACTGAACAGGGTCTTGACGTTACGCATCTCTCGTTCCTCCCTCAGTCGCTGGTGGGCCGGCCCGCTGCCAGCTGCGGCTGGCCCTGCGGCACGATGCTCAGTATCACGCGGCCGTTATTGCGCAGCAACGTCTGGATGGCCGACTGGACGTCCGTAGGCCCCAGCGCGGTGTACCGGCTCAGGTCCTCGTTGAAGAAGTCGGGGTTGCCGGTGCGCGTGTAGTACCCATTGAGCGCGTCCGCCTTCCCCCCGAACCCGCCGATCCGCTCCAGCCGGTCGAGGAATGAGGCCTCCCAACCGTTCACGACCCGCTGCACCTCCCGTTCCGTGGGCGGCTCCGCCTTCAACCGGTCCAACTCCTCCTGAATCACGGCTTCGATCTCGCCGAGGCCGTGCCCGGATCGGGCGGTGGAGACGATGCAAAACTGCGACGAGAGCGTATTGGAGATCTGAAACGCGGAGACGTCTTGGGCGATCTGCATATCGTAGACCAGCCGGTGATAGAGCCGTGAGACCTTTCCGTCGGCCAGCACGCCGCTCACCACATCCATCTCGGCGTCACCGGGGGCGTAGAGCGCCGGCGTGAGCCAGCACATGTAGAGCCGCGGAAGTTGCACCTGGTCCTCCAGAACCAAGCGCTTTTCGTGTGCGAGGTACGGTGTCGGTGCGCTGACGGGAGCCGGCTTCTCCCTCCCCCTCACGTCGCCGAACCAGTGCTCCACGAGGCGCCGGGCCTCGGGGACGTCGATGTCGCCGGCGATCGATAGGCTGGCATTGCTCGGCGTGTAGTACGCATTGAAGAACTCCACCACGTCCTCGTAGCTCGCCGCCGAGAGGTCTTCCATCGACCCGATGGTCGGCCAGCTGTAGGGATGGTCAGGCAGGTACATGGCCGAGTCCAGCGTGAGGAACGCCATCCCATAGGGACGGTTCTCGTACGACTGGCGGCGCTCGTTCTTCACCACGTCGCGCTGGCCGTCCACCTTCTCGGGCGACATCGCGCCGAGGAGTTGCCCCATCCGGTCCGACTCGAGGAACAGAGCCAGCTCCAGCGCATTACTCGGAATGTCCTCCCAGTAGTTAGTGCGATCGGAATTGGTCGAGCCGTTGTTGTTGCCGCCGGCCGCCTCGAGCCACTGGTCGAACTTGCCTTCGGGCACGTTCGCTGATCCTTCGAAGAGGATGTGCTCGAACAGATGGGCGAACCCGGTGCGGCCCGGCTTCTCCCGTCCCGAGCCCACGTCGTACCACACGTTCACGCTCACCGTGGGCGTGGTGTGATCCTCGTGGAGGATCACGTTGAGCCCGTTGGGGAGCACGAACCGCGTGTACGGAACGCTGATCTCCGTCTGTTGAGCGGCCACGGTGGCTGGCAGCATCGCGAGCGCCGCGAGTGCAACGATCCAGCGTCTCATATCTCGGTCTCCTTCCACACAATCTCGGCTGCGCCAGGGCACCCGCAACGTACCTGGCTGCACTGGCGCGGCAACAGGGCTCCCGACGTACAACGCGGAGGGTGGGGAGAAGGGTTGCGCGGATTGTCCCGGCGAGAAACGGTGACGT
Source organism: Gemmatimonadota bacterium (assembly GCA_039592335.1). Classification (GTDB taxonomy): domain Bacteria; phylum Gemmatimonadota; class Gemmatimonadetes; order Gemmatimonadales; family GWC2-71-9; genus WVYX01. The sequence goes on from JBDHBX010000024.1 coordinate 43,043, forward strand.
AGCAGACCCCCCTTGCATCGTGACGGACAGCCGGTGACGCGAGCTCGGCCGCTGGCCATAACGCGGTGCTACGTAAAGGGTTAGCGGCTACTGCTCGGGCGACGCCGAACCGGGCGGGATGGGCCGGTTGAGATACCGGCCACGACCGTCACTGCGAGAGGTCCGGTTCCTAATGCGTCGCGCCTTGTTCGCCGGCGAACCTGGCCCGCTCCTTGAGATGTGCGTTGAGATCCACGCCGATCTTGAGCAGCACCAGCAGCACCAGGCCGACTGCCGGCATCCCCAAAGCCAAAACGAGGAACCCGCTGGCAATGATGACCACATGCAGCACCACGACCCGTGCGTACGGCTGCTTCATGAGGTTCTGGATGGTGGCGCGCCGGAACTCGCCGCTCTTCACGTAGTTCCAGGCAAACGAAAAGCCGTGGCTCAGGAACAGCGCGATCGCGGCCCAGGTCACGCCCGCAGCGCTCAGCGCGCCCACGAACATCCCCACGCTCGGGTTGTCCAGCGACACCGCGGTACCGCGGCCAAACAGCACCACCACGAAGATCCCGTGCACGAAGCAGAACATCCCGTAGTGGAACGCGAAGAACGGGACCATGAAGACCTTGCCAACCCACCGGGCGATATCATCGGGTCGCGCGAACACCATCTTCAGCACGTTGTAAAACCCGATGACGAGGTTCTCGAACCAGAACAGCAGGATGACCGCGAAGGCTTCCCAGCCCAGGAACAGCACGCCGTAGATGGGAACGAAATTGGCCAGAATGAGCGCGACGGCCGACGGTGGGAGCCGCCGGTTGAGTCCCTCGAGGCTCAGGACGTGACGTCGCGCGTCCATCGTTACGCCGGTACCGCCAACCCCCTGCTCTGTAGCACCCGCTCGATCGCCTCACCGATCTTGTTGTTGGGTGTGGAGGCCCCGGCGGTGATGCCGATGCGACCCACGCCCGC
>JBDHBX010000025.1:0-67001 GCA_039592335.1 Gemmatimonadota bacterium
TCAACCACCCGCAGACCCGCACATTCGTATTCAGCTTGACGTTCCGCCGCTAACGGGGAGGCGACTGATCATGCGTATCATGAAATGGTCTGGCCGCGCCCTGTGCGCGGTCCTTATGGCGGGTTCCTTGGCGGGATGTGACTTCATCCAGCCTGTCGAGGGCGACCCGAACGCAGTGCCGGTGGCCACGCTCGACTAGCCGTCTGCCGACGAGGCCCTTGCCTAGCACCGGTACAGCTCTGCGAGGCAGGAGCGTTTGACGCTCACACGGCGGTGAGATCATGAGTCGGGTATCGGGGGAGTCGTACCGGTGATCGATCACCTGCAGGCTGCCCTCGCCGACCGCTACTCGATCGAGCGTGAGCTCGGCCATGGCGGGATGGCAGTGGTGTATCTCGCCCACGATCGGAAGCTCGATCGTCGGGTGGCACTCAAGGTGCTGCGGCCCGAGCTCGCGTCCTCGCTCGGCGGGGAGCGCTTCCTGCGCGAAACCGAGATCGCCGCCAAGCTCACCCATCCCAACATCCTGGCGCTGTACGATCGCGGCGAAGCCGACGGCCTGCTGTACTACACGATGCCGTACGTGGAAGGCGAGTCGCTGAGTGATCGCCTCAGCCGCGAGCGGCAGCTCCCCCTCGAGGAGGCGCTCCAGATCACCCGGGAAGTCGCCGAGGCGATGGAGCATGCGCACGCGCAGGGGATCGTGCACCGCGACATCAAGCCCGACAACATTCTGTTCGAAGGCGGCCACGCGGTGGTGGCCGACTTCGGGATCGCGCGGGCCATCGACGTGGCGGGGGGCGAGCGGCTCACCGAGACGGGCCTGGCGGTGGGCACGCCGGCCTACATGAGCCCGGAGCAGGCGAGCGGGGTGGAGACCGTCGATGCCCGCAGCGACCAGTATGCACTCGCGTGCGTGTTGTACGAGATGCTGGCGGGGGAGCCTCCGTTTCCGGGGACCAGTGCGCAGGCGATTCTGGCCCGCAAGGTGACGGAGCCGCCGCGCGCGGTGCGGACGGTACGGCGCACGGTGCCGGCGGGGGTGGAGCAGGTGTTGCAGCGCGGGCTCGCCACGGCGGCGGCGGACCGGTATGGGACGGCGCAGGAGTTCGTGCAGGCGCTGGAGCAGGGGGTAGCGGCGCCGCTGACACGAACGACGGTGCCGCAGCGCGTGCTCCTCGGTGTCGCGCTGGTGGTGGTGCTAGCCGGGGCCATGGTGCTCGGCCAGTGGCTGCGGCCGGGGGGCTCGGGCTCGGATCACCCACGCACCGTTATCGCGGTGCTGCCGTTCGAGAATCGCACGGCGGAGGAATCGCGGGCGTACTTCGCGAGCGGCCTGCATGACGAATTGTTGACCCAACTGATGAAGGTCGCGGCGCTCACGGTCATGGGGCGCACCTCGGTGATGAGCTATGTGGGCACGACGAAGCCACTCACGGTGATTGGGGAGGAGTTGAGGGTGGGGAGCATCGTCGAGGGCAGTGTGCAGGTGGAGGGGGAGCGCTTGCGGGTGAACGTGCGGCTGATCGATGGCGAGACGGGCGAAAACCTCTGGGCGGAGGGGTATAACCGCACCGTCAACGATCTTTTCGCCACGCAGAGCGAGATCGCAGCGCAGATCGTGAGGGCGGTGGGGGCGGCGCTCACGGCGGGGGAGGCGAGCGCCATCGCCGCTGAGCCGACGGACGATACCGATGCATATGACTTCTACCTCCAGGGCGAGGAGTACCGTCGGCGCCCGAGCCTCCTCCAGGAGGATTTGGAGATTGCCCAGCAGCTGTACGAGCGGGCGCTCACGCTCGATCCCGCATTCGCGCTGGCGCACGCGCGGCTCTCATGGGTGCATGGGTGGATGCACCAAATCCGGTATGATCCCTCCGCGGCGCGGTTGGAACGGCAGCGGGAGGAAGCGGAGGCGGCGCTGCGGTTGGCACCCGACCTGCCGCAGGCGCGCTTCGCCATGGGCTATGTGCACTACGTGACCCGCGACTTCCGACGGGCGTCGGAGGAGTTCGCGATCACGCTGCAAGGGCTGCCCAACGACGCCGAGGCGTGGGCTTGGGCCGGCTGGACGCACCGCCGCCTGGGGAACTGGGACGAGGTCCTCGCGGCGTTCGAGCGGGCCTCCGAGCTCGACCCGCGGGACGCGCAGGTCTTCCAGGATCTCGGCGGAATCACGTATCGGATCACCCACCGCTACGCCGACGCCGCGCGCGCGCTCGACCGAGCGTTGATGCTAGAGCCCGACTTTGACATGGCCGCCGTCGACAAGGGATGGGTCTACGCCGAATGGCGCGGGGTGCTGGACACGCTGCGGGTTGCGCTGGATCGCCTGGCGCAAGAGGAAGACATAGGCATGCATTTGGGGAGCGCCACCCTCCAGCGCGCGATGGTGCTGTTGTGGGGACGCCAGGCCGACAGTCTGCTGGGCCTGCTCGCGGCCACGCGCCCGCGGGTGATGGGTCCGTATGCCGAGTTCTCGCCAGCGTCCCTCTACGCGGGTTGGGCGCACCAACTGCGCGGCGACCGTGCGGCGGCGCACGCGGCGTTTGACTCGGCCCGGGTCATTGTGGACTCCGTGATGGCCGACTTACCAGGCGACTGGCGCGTGCACGCCGCCCGCGGCCTGGCGCTCGCCGGCCTGGGCCGGCGCGAGGAGGCATTGCGTGAGGCGCGCTGGCTCGAGCAATCGGCGGTGTACCGCGAGGACGCCTTCTTCGGTCCGATTGTGGCGGTGAATCGCGCCTGGGTTCTGGCGCAGGCCGGTGCCGCGGACGCGGCCCTGGAGGAGATCGAACGGCTGCTGACGGCACCCTCGGTCCTCGTGACCGGCCCCGCGCTCCGTCTCGATCCCCGCTGGGATCCCATCCGCGACGATCCCCGGTTCCAGGCGCTGCTCATGCAGTACGCCGACCCGCAGCCGGTGCGGTAGGTGTGAAGGCCGCGAACGCCCGAGTGGCGTTCGAGACTTCCTCCATCACTCCAACACGAAGGCCGCCACCAGCTGGCGTCGCGTCCGGCGCATCCGGCATCGGATCCTATTCTGCCACTTTTCCGATACGACGTGTCCCGATGCCGCCGAAATATCGGCGACGCTTCCCGTTTTTCGCGTGTCTATAGGCTGGTCGCGACGCTCGCGGCTTCCACCCTCACACAGACACGCCATGAACACGCGACAGATCAGAACGCTCGCCAGCCTCCTGCTCGTCGCCCTGTCCGGCTGCGTCCGGGAGACGGCACACGAGCAAATCGTGGTCCGCGATAGCGCGCAGGTAGAGATCGTGGAGCATGCGCCCGGGACAGAGGCAGGGCTCCCCGCGTGGCAGCTCTCCCCGACCCCGTTATTGCAGATCGGCATCTTCGAAGGGGACCCGGAGTACCAGCTCTACCGGACGACGGGTGCCGCGCGACTCCCCGACGGGAGCATCGTGGTCGCGAATGCCGGCACGCACGAGCTGCGCTTCTACGACCCCGCAGGGCGCTTCGTTCAGGCGGTCGGTCGGGAGGGAGGCGGTCCCGGGGAGTTCGCCAGCCTCTCATCCGTATGGCGGATCGCGGGCGACTCACTCGTGACCTGGGACTGGGGGAACTCCAGGCTAACGTTCTTCGACGCGACCGGCCGCTTCGCCCGCACGGTGACGCTGACGCTCGTGGAGGGGCGAGGCCTACCGCTCCCGGTGGGCCGGCTTTCGGATGGTCAGCTTCTGGTCGCGGCCATCGGCTTCCCCACCCCGGGGGTGACCAGCGGCGTGCTGCAAGACACCGCCGCACTGTACCGCTGCGACGCGCAGGGCGAGCCGACCGACAGCCTGCGGCAATTCCCGTACAGCGACCTACAGTTGTTCGAGACGCAGCACGGGCCCTCCGTGACGCGACTGCCGTTCGGCCGGGCCACCCAGGTGGGGACGGCGGGGGACGGGTTCTTCCTCGGGACGGCCGATACGTACGAGATCCGCTTCTACTCGGGTGACGGAACCCTGCGACGCATCGTGCGACGGGAGCAGCAGCGCCGCCCCCTCACGGACGCCGACATCCGACGCTACAAGGAACGGCGCCTGGACACGGCCAGCGAGATGGAGAAGACGCGGTTCCAGTTGGAGCGCCGGCTGGACGAGACCGAGTACCCCGCGACGATGCCGGCCTACGGCAACGTCATGGTCGGCCGGGACGACAACCTGTGGGTGGCCGACTACGTGTCCCCCGGCGAGAGCGGTCGCTGGACGGCATTCGATCAGGCGGGCCGCATGGTCGCGGCGCTGGACACGCCGCCGGGCTTCCTCGTGTTCGAGTTCGGATCGGATTACGTGCTGGGACGCAGCCGTGACGAGCTGGACGTGGAGCGGGTGCAGCTGTACTCGCTGGTGAAGGGCTGAGCCCCCCTACCCCACCCTGAACAGCTCCATCCCCCGCTCGTAGCGCCGCTCGATGCGGCTGCGCAGGCGGGCTTGCTCCTTGCCCGAGAGGTTGGGGTCGCGCGCGATGAGCTCGAGCGCCACGCGTCGGGCGGCTACCACGAGGTCACCGTCGATCTCCAAGTCGGCAAACCTGAGGTGGAACCCCCCGGCCTGACGCGTGCCGGCCAGCTCACCCATGCCGCGCTCCTTGAGATCGAGCTCGGCGATCTTGAATCCGTCACTGGTGCGCGCCAGCCGCTTGAGTCGCGGCAAGGCCATGGACTGGTCGCAGATGAGAATACAGTGGCTCTCCTCCGCGCCGCGGCCCACCCGACCGCGCAGTTGGTGCAGCTGCGCCAGCCCGAAGCGCTCGGGATGCTCAACCACCATCACCGTCGCGTTGGGCACGTCAATCCCCACCTCGATCACGGTGGTCGCCACCAGCACGTCCAGCTCCCCGTCGCGGAAGCGCCGCATGACGGCATCGCGCTCCTCGGATTTCAAGCGGCCGTGCACGAGCCCGACGCGCAGCGGCGCCAGCTTGCGCTCCAGCTCTTCGGCCATGGTGGTGGCCGCCTTGAGATCCACGCGCTCGGATTCCTCGATCACCGGGTAGACCACGTACACCTGTCGGCCCGCGGCACACTGCTCCTGCAGGAACGCGTAGATCCTGCTCCGGTCCTTGCTGGTGCGGACACCCGTCTTCACGGGCGCGCGTCCCTTGGGCTTCTCCTTCAGCGCGGAGATGTCCAGATCGCCGTACAGCGTGAGCGCGAGGGTGCGGGGGATCGGCGTCGCCGAGAGCAGCAGCACGTCGGGCGCCTCCCCCTTCTCGATCAGCGCGGCGCGCTGCTCCACCCCGAAGCGGTGTTGCTCGTCGATCACCACGAGCCCCAGGCGGCTGAAGTCGGTGGTTTCCTGGATCAGGGCGTGCGTGCCCACGATGACGCGGGCACCGCCCGTGGCGATGCGCTCCCGTACGGCGGCCTTCTCCGAAGCGGAGAGTCTGCCCAGCAGGACCTCGGGCTGTATGTCGAGGGCCGCCAGCAGCTCAGCGAGCGTGCGCGCGTGCTGTTCCGCGAGCAACTCGGTGGGGGCCATGAACACTGCCTGGTAATCGTTCTCCACCGCCAGCAGCATGGCGAACAGCGCCACCACCGTCTTGCCGGTCCCGACCTCGCCCATGAGCAGGCGGTGCATGCGCGCATCGCTCGCCATGTCCTTGGTGATCTCGCGGACCGCCCGCTTCTGCCCCGCGGTGAGCTCGAACGGGAGCGTGTGCTTGAGCTTGGTGGTGAGCTCCTTCCTGACCTCGAAGTGCGGCCCCTTCTTGGCGCCCTTGGCCAAGTGACGCGCCCGGGCGACGACGAGCTGCAGGTCGAGCAACTCGTCGAGCGCGAGTCGGCGCCGGCCCAGCTCCCACGCACCGGGCGCCCCCGGTCGGTGGATCGCGCTGAACGCCTCGCGCAGCCCGGGCACCCCCGTCTCGCGACCCAACGCCGGTGGGGTGACATCCTCGACGACGGCCACCATCTGGTCGAGGTGCTCGGCGATCACGCGCCGGATCTGCCGGTGGGTGAGTCCCTCCGTCGCTGGGTAGACGGGAAGCACGAGCCCCCCACCGAACTCTTCCACCTCCGCGCCCTCGCCCTCCTCGGCCAGGACGATCTGCTCGCGCGGCACCAGCTGGCGGCCATGGTAGTACTTCACGGGACCGGTGACGAGGAGGAGCTGCCCCTGCTTGATCACCCGGTCGAGGAACGCCTGGCCCGGCCAGGCGCACTCGATGACGCCCGAGGCATCCTTGAGCACCGCGCGAAAGATCCTGAGCCGCCGTCGCGTCGGCACCACGGCCTTGGAGACGACGTGGCCCACGACGGCCACCTCTTTCCCCACGTCGGCTTTGGCGATGGGCGTAACGCTCGTGGCGTCCAGGTAGCGGTGAGGGACGTGATACAGTAGGTCCTCGACGGTCCGCACGCCGAGGCGCGCAAACGCCTCGGCCCGTCTCGGACCCACACCCTTCAGGAATTGCACCGGCTGATCGAGAGCGACCGGCATCAGTCTGCCAGCATGCGTTCCGTGAAGCGCTCCGGGTCGAACACCTCGAGGTCGTCCAGTCCTTCACCCACCCCGATAAAGGAGATGGGAATGTCCAGCTCGCGGCGCAGCCGAATCACCGCGCCGCCTTTGGCGGTGCCATCCAGCTTCGTGATCACGAGCCCGCTCACCGGCACGGCATCGGCGAACGCGTGCCCCTGCTGCATCGCGTTCTGGCCCACTGTGCCGTCCAGCACGAGGAAGCTCTCGTGCGGGGCGCCGTCGCGCCGACGCTCCAGGACGCGCGCGACCTTCTTGAGCTCCTCCATGAGGTCGCCGTGCGTGTGCAGCCGGCCGGCCGTATCCACCAGCACGACATCGATGTTGCGGGCCTTGGCCGCTTCCACGGCGTCGTACGCCACCGCCGCAGGATCGCCTCCCTGCGTGCCCGTGACACACGGCACCTCCAGGCGGGACGCCCATTCCGTGAGCTGCTCGGCGGCGCCCGCCCGATAGGTATCGGCCGCCGCGAGGATCACACTCTTCCCCTGTCGCGCGAGCCGGTGCGCCAGCCTGGCGATGAACGTGGTCTTCCCCACCCCGTTCACCCCCAGCACCAGGATCACGGCCGGTCCGGTCCCGTCGCCCAGGTCGAGCTCCCGCTGCTCTTCCCTCCCGGGCAGATAGTCGGCGATGCGCCGCTCGAGCCACGCGCGCGCGGCGTCCTCGGACTTGAGGCTGCCACGTCTGAGCTGCGCCTCGAGCTCCTCGGTGATCTCGAACGCCGCCGACCCGAAGTCGGCCTCGACCAGCACGCGCTCGATCGCTTCCAGCGTATCGTGATCAAGCCCCTTCACCAACACCGTGACGTCGGTGAGAGCGACCTCCTTGATCCGGCGCCACAGCCCGCGCTTCACGACAGCCCCCGCCGTTGGCGCCAGGCCCACTCGGCGGCGAACGCCACGAGCGCAATCATGAAGAGCCACCACCACTCGCGCGCGTACGTCTCCACCCACGTGAAGCCTGCCGCTCCCGCGCTGAGCCTGGCCACCGGTCGCGGGACGAATTCGTTCGAGTAGGGCTCCACCACGGCCACGCCGCGCGCACCCCCGGCCGCCGATGCAGACCATGCGTACACGCCGGGCTCCAACGGCACGAGTGCCACGCCGCCGGCGTCGAATCGCAGGCTCACGGTTTGCGTCTCTCCTCCTGCCTCCAGAGTCACGGCAAGCGAATCCGGCGGTGTGTCGCCGCGCCACCGGAACGCGACGGGTGTCCCACGCATGGTGACGCCGGCGGTGGTGAGCGATACCTGCCGCGTCGGCACCTCGGAGGCGAGCAGCCAATCGACCCCGGCCGCCACGAGCGCGCGGTACGCCTCGGCGGCGGCACCGCCGCGGAAGGCCCAGCGCCACACACCGGCTCCCGCGGTCGTCAGCTCACGCTGGCCGGCCGTGTCGGTCCCCACGAGCACGGCGCGCTCAGCGCCCCGGCGGCCCCGCCTCGCCGTCAACGCGACCCACTCCCCACCGCTGGGAGCGAGAGGCACCACACCGGAGAGCGGCGGGAGCGAGTCCCACACCACCCCGGCCAAGCGTCCCGCGAGCGGCGATGCCGGCACATCTCTCGACACGTACCAGTCGCCCGCAAACAGCTCGGTGCGCGGATCGCTCCCCCCCGGCCAGCGCCACACGGGCCCGCCCCGCCGTGCCGCGACAATGCCCCGATTCCCACCGCGCAGGACCAACAGTCCGGCACCGTGGGCGGCCCGGCGCACCACGGGCAGGGACACGGCTTCCTGCGAGCGCATGTCGATCCAACTCGTTTCCCCGGTGCGCGCGTACCCTCGGACCGACGTACCCGCCACCGCCTGCAACGTGCGCACCAGGAACCTCCCCTCCCAGTCCGCCGGATCCACGATCACAACCACCGCGGGCCGATCCGTTACCCGCACGACGCGCCAGCGCTCGTCGTCACGCGGCTCCGCATCGCCGGGGAGCGTCACACGCACCCGCAGCGTGTGCTCCCCGACTCCAAGCGTGCGGGGAGGCAGCACCACGCGGCGGCGGCCGGTGGCCGGGCCCGATGCCAGCGCGAGCTCACGAGCGAGGAGGCGTCGCTCTCCGACCAACACCTCCAGCTGGGCGGTCTGCTCGGTCTCCAAACCCCACGTGCCGATCGTGAGCGCCATCGCGACGGAGTCCTCACGCTGGATCACGTCGGGAAGACGGACGTCCAGCAGCGCTGCGCCGGGTGCCGTGTCGCGCGGCAACAGGATGACCGTGGTGCCCACGAGTAACGCAGGAGGAATCGTGGCGGCGTCGTCCAGCTCGCCGTCGGTGACGACCACGACGGGGCGCCCCCATCCCTGCGCGGCCGCCAGGGCCGGTGCCAGCCGCGAGCGGCCGTCGCCAGGCGAAACGGTGTCGAAGCTCGTCACACTCGCCCCGAACCGTGACAGCGCCCCGGAGGCGCCGGCCGTGGCGCGTGCCGCATCGAGGGCCGCCGACCACTGGCCACCGGCGGCACGCATGCTGAGGGACGCGTCGAGCAGCACCGTCGGCGGGCCGCCCGAGATCCGTGTGCTCCGCGCCGGGTTGAGGAACAGCACAAGCAGGCTCCCCAGCGCCACCGTGCGCAGGGCGGCGAGCCCCGCGCCCTCGACACCCAGCCCCTCCCGCTTGAAATAGGTGAAGCCGGCAACGAGTGCCGCGGCACCGAACGCGGCGACTACTCCGAGCACGCAATGGCCTCGCGCAGGGTGAAGCGCCCCTCCAGCAGCGCCCGGCCCACGATGACCCCGGCGAGCCCCAGCTGGGCGGCGCGCGCCACCTCCTCGAGCGAGGCCACGCCCCCGGCAGCGATCACCTCGAAGCCTTGTTCCGCCAACGAGGCCGCGCCCTCGAGCTCCGCACCACCCAGAGTGCCGTCGCGTGCCAGGTCACGGTGGAGTACGGTGCGCACACCGAGGCGACGCAGCAGCGTGGTGAGGTCCGGCAGCGTGACGGGCAGGGGTGCTTCCTGTTCCCGGGTCGCGAGCGCACCGCCGCGCACCTCCAGCGCCACTGCCGCACGATCCACTCCGACCTGCGCGACGAGCTCCTCGAGGCGCCCAGGCTCGACGGCGGCTACCGCACCCAGCACCACGCGCGTGGCACCGGCATCGATCATGTCACGTGCCCAGCCGAACACCGTGATGTTCCCACCCACCTGCACCGCCACCTCGGGCAGCCCGCACACCTGCCGCACCAGTAGGTCGTTCTCCGCGCCGGTCCCAAGCGCACGGTCCATGTCGACCACGTGCACCCAGCGTGCGCCCTCCGCCAGGTACGCGCGCGCCAGCGCGATGGGGTCATCGTGCTCAGACCAGGTAGGCGGCGCGGACTCGTGCAGCCGCGCGACGTGTCCACTGCGAATGTCGATGGCGGGATAGATGTTCACGGGTGCTGGTACCCGCGTCGCTGTCAGTCGGTGCCGGCGGCGATGCTCTCGGCGGGTCGCGGAAGAAAGAGCAGCTCGTAGTACGCCTGCAGCGACTCGAACTCGCCGCGACGATCCGGCGGCACCGGCTCTCCCTCCCCAAACTCCCCTGCGGAACGCGGATCGCGCTGCGCGCCGTTCTTGAGGAACTCGTAGTGGACGTGTGGCGCGTTGGCCAACCCCGTCATCCCCACGTAGCCAATGATCTGACCCTGCTGCACGCGCACGCCCGGCCGAATGCCGCTGCGAATGCGGCTCATGTGGGCGTACCGCGTCTCGATGTCCTTGGGATGCCGGACCGAGACCGTGATGCCGTACCCGCCCCAGCGACCGGCACGCGACACCGTGCCGTCTCCCGTCGCCACGATCGGCGTCCCCGTCACCGCCGCGTAGTCCACCCCCAGGTGCGCCCGGTGGGTCTTGAGCACGGGATGGAACCGCCGGCGAGAGAACCCCGACGAGATGTACCGGAACGACGGCACCGGGTAGAGCTTGAAGGCGCGCTTGAGAGAACGCCCGTTCGCGTCGTAGTACTGGTTGCGTCCCTGCCCGTCGGTCATCACATACGCCGTGTGCGGATTGCCACGCGACTCGATACGCGCCGCCACCACCCGCCCGTACCGCACGTCGCCCAGCCCGGAGGTGAGCCGTTCGTACAGCACGACGAAGTCGTCACCTTCGTAGTTGTCGCGGGTGAAGTCGATGACCCAGCCGAACACGCCGTCCGCCAGGTCCCACAGCAGCAGCGGACGCTGGTTCGGTGGGAGCACGGAGTCGGGGATGTATTCGTCCAGCGCCTCGTAGAGCGACGACCGGATCACCCCCTCCACGCGTCGCAGCTCCACGCTCCACACGATCGCATCCGACTCGCCGCGCCACATCCGTCCCGTGTCGCGGCGCAGCGTGAGAACGCGCTCGTCGCCCAACCGGATCATCACGCGGTTGGGATGCGCTTCGTTCACCGCATAGCGGAACTGGAAGACCTGGCCGGCCGCCATGCGACGGGGGTTGATGCCGTCGGCTGCCTCCAGCAGTGACAGCAACTCCGGTCCTTCGATCGCGTGCCGTGCGAACAGATGGGAGAGCGTCTCGTTGCGCCGCAGCGTATCGGCCCGCACCTCGAACGCCTGCGTGACGACGAGGGGTGCCGCCACGGGCAGCCGGCGCTCCGACCGCGCCTCCGCCGCCGTCCACACCAGGGCGACGACGAACGCGATGGCCGCGATCGCAATGGGGAGCGCGCGGTGGCGCATGTCAGTCCATCTGGCGCCGTATGAAGGTCGGAATCTCCATCTCGGAGATATCCACGTCCGGCGTGGCCGGCTTCGGTGCCGGACTCTCCTTCGAGAACGGCTTGGAGGCACGCGCGCCGCGCTGCTGCGGGAAGGGCAGCACACCCGCCGTGCCGCTCCGCCCGAAGGGACTCTCCTGCTGCGTCGCCGGCTTGTCGAACCCGGTCGCGATCACGGTCACCCGGATCTCTCCCGCCATGGCCGGGTCGTTCACCGCGCCGAAGATGATCTCGGCCTGGTCCCCGGCGGCGTCATGGATCACCTCACTGATCTGGTTCACCTCGCCGAGCGTCATATCCTCGCCGCCCGTGATGTTCACCAGGACACCGGTGGAGCCCGCGATCGAGACGTTGTCGAGCAGCGGGCTGGTGATCGCCTGCTGCGCCGCCTCGACGGCGCGATCGTCCTCACGGCCCGTCCCCATCCCCATGAGCGCGGAGCCCCCGTTCTGCATCACGGTGCGCACGTCAGCGAAGTCCACGTTCACCAGGCCGGTGACGCTGATGAGCGTCGAGATCCCCTGGGTGGCGTGCAGCAACACCTCGTCGGCTTTCTTGAGCGCCTCCTGGAACGGGACGTTCTTTCCGACCACGGCGAGCAGCCGCTCGTTGGGCACGACGATCATCGTGTCCACGTGCTTGCGCATCTCGGCAATGCCAATCTCGGCCTGCCGCATCCGCTTGCGGCCCTCGAACAGGAACGGCCTCGTCACGATCCCCACGGTGAGCGAGCCAACGTCCCGTGCGAGTTGCGAGATGATCGGCGCCGCGCCCGTTCCCGTCCCGCCGCCCATGCCACAGGTGACGAACACGAGGTCCGCGCCCTCGAGGACATGAAGCACGTCGTCCTTGTTCTCCTCGATGGCCTGGCGGCCGATCTCCGGCCGTGCGCCGGCACCAAGCCCACGCGTGAGCTTCTTGCCGATCTGCACCTTGACGTCGGCCTTGTTGTGCAGCAGCGCCTGCGCGTCGGTATTGACCGAGATGAACTCGACTCCAGTGAGGTGCTCCTCGATCATGCGGTTGACGGCGTTGCCTCCGCCCCCACCGACACCAGAGACTCGCATCCGGGCGTTCTTGGATACCGTTTCCTCGAGTTCGAAGACCATGGGCCCCTCGTTCACGGCGGTTTAGAAGAACTCCTGCAGCCAGCGCTTCACCGGACCGAACAGCCGGTTGACCCCGGTGCCCCCGGCCGCATCCCCTCGCACGCGTCGCTGCACACCGTGGAGCGCCAACCCCACGGGTACCGCGTAGCGCGGCGCCTGCACACTGTCCACCAACCCACTGATGCCGCGCTCGGGAGATCCCCGTCGCACGGGCATCGCGAACACCTCACGCCCCAACTCCACGATCCCCGCGAGCTGCGCACCCCCACCCGTGAGGACGACACCGGCGGGAAGCCGCCCGCCGAAACCCGCGGTCTCCAGCCGATCGACCACGAGCCCGAAGACCTCATCGAGGCGCTCCTGAATAATATGGGCAACCAGCTCTCGTTTTGCCCCACGGACGCCCTGTCCGGGCGTCCCTGGCAGCTCGATCATCTCGTCCGGATTCACCATCGGGGTGTAGGCCACCCCCCACCGTTCCTTGATGCGCTCGGCGTCGGCCTGGGTCACGCTCAGCCCCTGAACCAGATCACTCGTAATCCGGCCAGCCGCGTAGGGAAGCGAGTCAACGTACCGCGGCTTCCCATCGTGGAACACCGCCAGGGTGGTCGAGTCACCCCCGAGGTCGACCAGTGCGCAGCCCAGTTCCTTCTCGTCGCCCGTCACGACCGCCAGCGACGCCGCCAGCGGCTCCAGCACGAACTCCGTGACGCCGTAGCCCGCGCGCTTCACGGCACGGCGCAGGTTCTGCGCCGCCTGGGCGTGCACACCGATGAGGCACATCTCGACCTCGAGCCGCATCCCGGTCATGCCCACCGGATCGCTGATCCCGCCCTGGTTGTCCACCTTGTATTCCTGGGCGATCGAATGGAGCAGGTCATAGCCGTCTCCCAGGCTCACGGCCCGCGCGACCTCGTCCACCCGGTCGGTGTCCTGTCGGCGAATCTCCTCTCCCGTGACCGACGCCAGTCCCGTCTCCATCTGCCACGAGATGTTCTCCGCGGCGACCCCGCCGTACACCGACGGCACCTTCACGCCGGCCATGCGCTCCGCGTCGCGCAGCGCCCGCACAATCGAGTCGGTCGTTTCCTCGATGTCGCGCACCTGACCGTGCTTCACGCCGCCGGACTTGGCCATCCCCACACCGAGGACGCGGGCCTTGGGGAGCCGACCGTCACCCGTCGCCTCCGCGAGGACCGCACAGGTCTTCGTGCTCCCGACGTCGAGGCCAACCACCACCGCTTCGCGCTTCATGCCCGACCCCGCCGCACGACCACCCACCCGGCAAACCGGGCATCCAGCGCCTCGAACGGGCGACCGGATCGCATCAGCTGTTCACGCACGGTCCCCACCGCGTGGATCTCGTTCCGAGTGGGCGCGGCCCGCAGCAGCACCCGGTGCTCTCCCAGCTCCAGCACCACCGTCCCGCCCGCGCCGCGCCGTGCCGCGTCCACCTCCTGGAACAGAGTGGAATCGGCCGTCCGCACCAGCGCGAGCACACGCACTACCACTGTATCCACCAGCGGCACCAACGGCAGATCGAAGCCGCTCACAGCGGGATCGTACGGGAGGGGGCGACACTCGGCGTCCAACGGTACCAGCCCTGCCGGCCCCGGCGCGAACGCGACCGGCACCTCTTCGGCAACCACGAGGCGCAGCGTCCCCGGGAGGCGGCGCTGGACCTTCACGTCCACCACGCCGGGGATGGCTTCCGCCCGCCGCTCGATGGCGTCCGTCGGATCGAAGAGATGGTGGGCAGGCCCCAAGTCGAGGGCTGTGAGCACCTGTTCGGGCGCAAGGTAGCGCAGACCGACCAGCTCGACCTGACGCATGCGGAAGAACTCCACACGCCGCAGCGCTCGCGGCGCGAAGCCGGCCGTGGCGATCACGACGAGCACGAGGAGACAGAACAGGATCAGCCGCCGCTTCACGCCACTCTCCCCGCCAGGCGTCCGAGCAGGTCGCGCCCGACCTCCGTGATGTCGCCAGCTCCGAGGGTCAGTACCACGTCGCCTTCTCCCACGAGTTTCTCGAGCTTTCCGGCCAGTCGCTCGCGTTTGGGCACCCACTCGACCTTCACGCCTGCGCGCTTGGCCGCCTGCGCCACGATCTTGCCCGTCACGCCGCGAATCGGCTGCTCTCGCGCCGCGTACACATCGGTCACCACGGCCAGGTCGGCCATCGCGAGCGCGATCCCCATTGCCTCGCCCAGCGCCTGCGTGCGCGAGTAGAGATGGGGCTGAAACGCCACCACCAACCGCGCCGTCGGATACCGCTGCCGCGCCGCGGCGAGCGTCGCGGCAACTTCGGAGGGGTGGTGCGCGTAATCATCGACCACCGTCACGCCGTCGATGGCGCCCAACACCTCGAACCGCCGTCCTACGCCGCGGAACGCCGCCAGGCCTTCGAGCGCCCGGTCCACATCCGCGTCCAGCGCCAGCACCGCGCCAACCGCCATCGCGGCATTGCGCAGGTTGTGCAGCCCCGGCACCGCGAGCCGCAGTGCCACCGTGCGTCCACCTGGTAACGCGAGCGTCGCGACCGTAGCCTCCTGCTCCCGCCGAACATCCGACAACCGAAGGTCGGCACCGTCGGCGAGTCCGACCCGCCAGGTCGCCACCTCGAGCGCGCGCGCCACCCGGCTCGCACCGGCGTCATCGGCACCGACCACGGCCCGCTGCGCGCGACCCGCGAACTCGACGAACGCCTCCTGCAGCGCCTCCACCGACCCGTAGCACTCCAGATGATCGGCTTCCACGTTGCCCACCAACGCCACCGTGGGCTGCAGCTTGAGGAGCGCGCGGTCATACTCATCGGCCTCGACCACGAACACGTCGTCGTCGCCGAGCCGCGCATTCCCCTCCCACGCGGCGACCCGTCCTCCCACGAGGGCGGTCGGATTGGCACCGGCAGCCGCCAACGCGTCTGCCACCATGGCGGTGGTCGTGGTCTTGCCGTGCGTACCGGCCACAGCCACCACCCTGCCCGATGCCACGACCTGCCCCAAGGCCTCGGCCCTGGGCACCACCGGGATGCCAGCCGCCCGAGCCGCCTCCAACTCGGCGTGCTGCTCCGGGACCGCCGCCGTGTAAACCACTGCACGCGAACCAGTTACATGGCTCGCGTCGTGTCCCGTCGCTATCTGGGCACCCATGCGGGCCAACTCCTCGGCGGCCGCCGGGTGCGTATCACATCCGGTGACTGGCACCCCGCGGCGCAGCGCGATGAGGGCCAGCGCACTCATCCCTGCGCCTGCTATCCCCATGAAGTGGATGGGCCGGGGATCGTCCGGGGCGTAAAGGTGCATCTTTGGGCAGCTAATATAGGAGAATCGCGAAAGTTACGAAAGCCCTTGGACTTAGCTCACTATGGCGAGGAGCTCGCGGGCGATCTTTTGGGCTGCGTTCGGGTGTCCCCGGGCCGCCGCCGCACGCCCCATAGCATCGAGCCGGGAGGGGTCCTGGAGCAGCCGCTGAGCCTCCTGGGCGAGCACAGAAGCGGCAATCGGGCCATCGGTGAGGTGCAGGGCCGCCCCTGCGGCGGCCAACGCCTCGGCGTTCCTCGCCTGATGACCGGCCGCGGCCGACGAGAGGGGCACCAGGATGGACGGGAGCCCCCAGGCGCACAACTCGGCGGTGGTCATGGCACCGGCTCGGCCAACCACAAGATCAACCGCCGCATAGGCTTGCGCGATCGGATCCCAGAACGGCCTGACCATGTGGTCAGGGGGGCGATGGAATCGCTCAAACGCCTCGAACGTCGCGGGCCCGGTGCTCCAGAGCAGCGTCACCCCCTCGAGCAACCCACCCTCGAGCGCCTCCGCCACGGCCGTGTTGATGCTCCGAGCCCCCTGGCTTCCCCCCATGACGAGCATCGCGGGGGCCTCGGCATCCACCCCCAGCGCCGCGCGGGCTGCTTCGCGGCCCGGACGGGGCTCCGGCGGGGGCTCGATGGGGTTGCCGAGCTCGTGCACCGCCGTCTCGCGCCCCGGCCGCAGGTGGCGCGCCGCCTCGGGGAAGCCCAGATGAATCTGCCGTGCGCGCGACGCGAGCCAGCGCGTGGCGATCCCCGGATACGCGTTCTGCTCCTGCAGCGCGAGCGGTATGCCACGGCGGTGCGCTTGGGCCAGAATCGGCCCCGAGGCGTAGCCGCCCGTGCCCACGGCGAGCGCGGGTTGCTCGCCGTCCAGCACCCGGGCGCCCTCGCGCAGCAGGCGAGCGAGGACCACGGGCCAGCGGAAGTTGCGCCACCACGCACGACGGTGGATGGGCTCCGCGGGGAGCAGGTAGTGGCGGAACGGGCGCGTGGGCAGCAGGGAGGCTTCGACGCCGCGCGCGGCTCCCACCAGCACGGGCTCCACATCGTCCCGCTCCCGCGAGAGCGCCTCGGCCAGCGCCAGCGCCGGCATGAGATGCCCCCCGGTGCCGCCGCCGGCAATGAGGATACGCATCATCGTCTCCTCGCCATGGTGCGGCGGTCGGCGATGTTGATGATGATGCCCGTGGTCACGAGGGAGACGAGCAGACTCGAGCGCCCGTACGAGATGAACGGCAGCGGGATACCCGTGGTGGGCACGATGGCAAGCGTCACGCCGACGTGTAGGACGGCGGCGATGCCGATCATCGCGGTGAGCCCTGTGGCCAGCAGCTTGCCGAACGGGTCGGCCGCGGTGCGCGCGACACGGAACCCGAGCCCCAAGTAGAGCCCCAACAGCGCAATCACCAGCGCGACCCCGAAGAAGCCCCACTCCTCGCCGATCGTCGAAAAGATGAAGTCCGAGTAGGCGTACGGCAGGTAGCCCAGCTTCTGCAGCCCTTCCCCGAACCCAACGCCGAGCACTCGGCCCGCCCCGATCCCGATAAGCGATTGCTGGATCTGCCAGCTCGACTCGGCGACGTCGCCCCCGGCGCTCAGGAAGCTCACCATCCGCGCCAGTCGGTACTGTGCCGATACGATCTCGTGCCACAGCAGCGGCAGCATCACGATGCCCAGCAGCAGGAAGTGGCCGATGCGCGCGCCGGCGGCGAACAACACCAGACCGGCCAACAGCACCGTCACCGCCGCCGTCGATAGATCGGGCTCCAGCAGAATCAGCATCGCCACGGGGACGAGGACGACCACGAACGGCAGCAGGCCACGCTTGAACTCGCGCACCAGTGCTGCCTTCTTCACCGCGAGCATCGCCGTCCACACCACGACCCCCAGCTTGGCAAATTCCGATGGCTGGAGCGTGACCGGGCCGACAGCGAGCCAGCGGCGGGCGCCGTTCACCTCCGGGGCGATGGCCCGTGTGAACGGCAACAGCGGCACGACGAGCAGCACCACCACGACGCCCAGCAGCAGCCAGGCGTACTCCTGCCACACGTGGTAGTCAATGCGGGCGGCGACCAGGAGCAGCACCATCCCGAGCACGGCACCGAGCAGCTGGCGCAACGCGAAGTAGCTCCCCGGGTGACCACTCTGCACCGCCCAGATGCTCGACGCGCCGTACACCGCCGCGACCCCGAACACGACGAGCGTCGCCGCGACGATCCCGAGCAGGCGGCTCTCCCACATGACGGATGGGTCGACGCGCGCGACTCTCACATCGCCTCCACCAGCTCCCGAAAGCGCCGGCCGCGCTGCTCGAAGCTGGTGAATTGATCGAAGCTGGCGCAGGCAGGCGACAGCAGCACCACATCACCCGGCTGCGCCAGCGCCGCGGCCCGCGCCACAGCGTCATCGAACTGCTCGACCCGCTCCAGCGTCACGGCACCCGAGAGATCCGCCGCGATCACGTCCGCCGCTTCCCCGTACGCCACGACCGCGCGGCACGCCCCGAGCAACGGCGCCAACGGCACGTACGGCTCGCCCTTGTGTCGCCCGCCCAGAATGACGACGTACGACTCGGTCATGGCCCGGAGCGCCATCCCCGCGGCCGAGACGTTGGTCGCCTTCGAGTCGTTGATCCACGCCACTTCGCGCACCGTCGCCACCGGCTCGAGTCGGTGCGGCGGCGGGCGGAACGTCGTGAGCCCGCGGGCGATGTGCGCCGCGCCGACGCCCGCGCTCGCCGCGGCCAACGCCGCCGCGAGCGCGTTTGCCACGTTGTGGTCCCCCAGCAACCCCAGCTCGCTGCGCGCGAGCAGCGGTCTGTCCCGCAGCATCAGCCACCCCGCGTCGCGATCGAACCAGGCGTCGGTGCGCTCCGTGAGGCTCCAGTGACGGTGTGCGCCGCTGACCTCACGTGCCAGCTCTAGCACCGCGCGGTCGTCCGCGTTGAGCACCCAGACCGAGTCGGCCGACGCGTTGCGGAACAGCAGGCACTTGTCCGCGTAGTACGCCTCCACGTCTGGATACCGGTCCAGGTGGTCGGGCGCGAGATTGGTGAGCACGCCGATGGACGGCACCAGGTGGGGCGCGTCGTGCAACTGAAACGACGACACCTCCACGGCGATCCATTCAGGTGGCGTGCGGTCCGTGGCGAGCTCGGTGAGGGGCCGGCCGATGTTGCCGGCCGCCTCGGCCTCGAGACCACCGCTCACGAGTAGGTGCGCGAGCAACGCGGTCGTGGTCGTCTTGCCGTTGGTGCCGGTCACTACCGCGAGCTTCGCAGCCCGCAGTTGCTGCACCGCGAGATCGAGCTCCGCGATGATCTCCACGCCCGCCCCGCGCGCGGCCGCGACGGGCGGCGCGTCGGGGGGCACCCCGGGGGAGACCACCACCGCCTGCGCCGCGCGAATCCGGTCGAGGTCGTGCCCGCCCGTCTGCACGACGGCGCCCGCGGCACGCAGCTCCCGGGCGCCGGCCTGCACGGCTTCGCCGTCGGCCACGTCGGAGGCGTACACGCTCACCTCATGCGCGGCCAACCACTTGCCGGCGGCGACGCCACTCCGACCCATGCCAATCACCGCTACCTCGCCGCGCCGCCAGGCGTCGGGGATCATCGGATCTTCAGCGTCGACAGCGCGAACAGGGCGCACAGAATCCCGATGATGTAGAAGCGCATCACCACTTTGGATTCGGGCCACCCCAGCTTCTCGAAATGGTGGTGCAGCGGCGCCATGCGGAACACGCGGTGCTGATCGGCGTACTCCCTGCCCCGCCGCTGCTTGTGCCACTTGTAAGCCCCGGTCTGCAGAATGACCGAGACGGCCTCGGCAACGAACACCCCACCCACCAGCAGCAGCAGGAACTCCGATTTCATGAGAATCGCCACGGTGCCGAACGCACCGCCGATAGCGAGGCTGCCCGTGTCGCCCATGAACACCTGGGCGGGGTGGGCGTTGAACCAGAGGAAGCCGAGCGCCGCGCCGAGCAGCGCGGCGCAGAAGATGGTCAACTCACCCGCGCCGGGCAGGTAGTAGACCCATAGGTACTCGGCGGTATCGATCCGCCCGAACAGGTAGGCGAAGATGGCGAAGGCCACCGCGGCGACCGCACTCAACCCGATGGCCAGCCCGTCGAGGCCATCGGTCAGGTTCACGGCATTGCTAGTGCCCGTGAGCACCAACGTCACGAACGCCACGTACAGCAGCGGCGGCAACGGCAGCAGCACGTACTTGAAGAACGGCAGCGTCGTGGCGTTGGCGGGCAGGTTGTCGGCCAGGGGATAGAGCAGGAGGTACGTCCCCAGCAGGACCCCGAACGTCACCTGGCCGATCAGCTTGTGCCGCGCCACGAGCCCGCGGGACTTGCCCGACACGAACTTGAGGTAGTCGTCCACGAAGCCGATGGTACCCAACCACAGGGTCGCGATCGCCGCCACTACCACGTAGCGGTTGTCGAGCCGGGCCCACAGCACCGTCGGAACCAGGGTGGCGATGAGGATGATCAGCCCACCCATGGTCGGTGTGCCCCGCTTCGCCTGATGCGAGGCGGGCCCCTCGGCACGGATGACCTGCCCCACGTTGCGGTCCTTGAGACGCCGGATCACGGCCGGCCCCACCAGAAAGGCGAGCACCATGGCCGTGACCGCCGCGCCGGCGGCACGGAAGGAGATGTAATTGAAGAGATTGAACGCGATGAACCGTTCGGCCAGCGGGCTTAGGAGATGGTAGAGCACGTGTCGCTATCCGGAACGAGATAGGGAATGGCGCGCTCCAGCTGCACGCCGCGCGACGCCTTGAGCAGCACGAACTCGCGTCCGTTGAGCCTCTGGCTCACACGCTCCCCCAAACTGGCGGGGTCGGCCGCTGTGATCAACCGGTCGCCCAGGGCGCCGGCGTGCCGCTCGAAGCCGGCCACGAACTCGCCGACCACGGCCACGAGCGCCGGGTCGTCCTGCATCACCCGATCGGCCATCGCCGCGTGCTGCTCCCCCGACTGCTCCCCCAGCTCGAGCATGGTGCCGAGCACCACCACCAGGGGGCGATCACCCCGCATCGCCGCCGCGGTCTCCAGCGAGGCGGTGAGCGACTGGGGATTGGCGTTGTAGGCGTCGTGCAGCACAACCAGGTCGCCGCTGCGCAGTACCTCGCAGCGTCCCGGCGGCAGCGTCAGGTCGCCCAGCGCGGCGGCCGCGGCAGACAGGTCCACCTCCAGCAACTGTCCCACCGCCAGGGCCAGCATGGCGTTGTCGGCCTGGTGCTTCCCGACCAGCGGCAGGCGCACCGGCACCCCGTTCAGCGTCAGCTCGACCCTGCCTTGCCCATCCACACCCCAGTCGTCGGGCCGTACCTCGGCGAACGCCTCCACGCCGGCCACCACCACCCGGGTCGCGACCTCTCGCGCACGCCGTGCGAGGTCGGGTGGGATCGTCCCGACCACCGCATCGGGCACGCCGAGCAGCAACTCGACCTTCTCGGTCAGCACCCCCTCGAGCGTGCCGAAGCCCTCCACGTGCCCCACCGAGACGTTGGTCACCACGCCGTGCGTGGGCTCGATGATGTCGCGCAGCCGAGCGATCTCCCCGGGCACACTCGCCCCCGCCTCTACCACGAGCGCGTCGGCGTCGTCCGGCGCGGCCAGGATCGTGAGCGGGACCCCCACCAGGTTGTTCAGGTTCCCGTGCGTCGCGTGCGCGCTCCAACGGGTTCCCACCACCCGTGCCACCATCTCCTTCGTGGCGGTCTTGCCGTTGGTGCCGGTGACGGCGACCACGGGGCCCCCGATATCGCGTCGTCGCTCTCGCGCCAGCGCGCCCAGCGCGACCAGCGTGTCCTCCACCGCGAACGTGGCGAGGCCCGCCGGGGCCTCCGTGCCGCGATGCACCACGGCACCGGTCGCCCCGCGCTGCACTGCCTCGGCCAGGAACGCGTGGCCATCGTACCGCTCCCCCGCCAGGGCCACGAACAGCATGTCGGGCTCGAGCGTGCGCGTGTCGGTCCCGATGCCCGAGAAGGTGAGGGCGTGCGACGACTCCGCCCCGAGCGCCTGGGCCACGCGCGCGCTGGACCAGCGGGTCACGCGATCCCCCGGGCGTGCAGCGCTTCACGCACGATCTCGCCTTCGTCAAATGGCAGACGTTCGGTGCCGATGATCTGGTAGGTCTCGTGCCCCTTGCCGGCAAGCAGGAGGCAGTCGCCCTCGTGAAGCTCGGCGATCACCTGGTGGATCGCCTCGCGCCGGTCGGTGATCCGCACGTGCGGTGCGCCTTCCATCCCCTGCTCGACCTCGTCGATGATCCGGTCGGGGTCCTCGGTGCGGGGGTTGTCGGACGTCACCACTGCGAGGTCCGCCTCGCGTGACACGACGCGCCCCATGAGAGGGCGCTTGGCCCGGTCACGATCGCCACCGGCGCCAAACAGCACGACCAGTCGACCGGCCGTCACCGGCCGCAGCGCCTGCACCGCGCGCTCCAGGGCATCCGGCGTATGCGCGTAGTCGCGCAGCACGACGAATCCGGCGTCCACCAGACGCTCCATGCG
Source organism: Gemmatimonadota bacterium (assembly GCA_039592335.1). Lineage (GTDB taxonomy): Bacteria > Gemmatimonadota > Gemmatimonadetes > Gemmatimonadales > GWC2-71-9 > WVYX01. The sequence continues at coordinate 22,163 of JBDHBX010000025.1, forward strand.
GCCCGGTACCTGCGGCGCGGTGGCGAGGCGGGTCCCGATTTCCCCGGGCTCAACGCCCAACGCCCATGCCGCGGCGGCCGCCGCCACCGCGTTGCTGACGTTGAAGTCCCCCATCAGCGGGGGCCGCACGGGCACCGCGCTCTCACCGAGATGCAACAGGAAGAGCGCCCCCGACGCAGCCAGGCGCACCTCACTCGCGCCGACGTCGACGTCCGTTCCCCGACCCCACCAGATGCGGCGCAAACCCGGGCGCACCGGGAGTTCCTGCCATGCCTCGTCGTCCCGGTTCACGACTTCCACCCCGCCCGGCACGAGGTAGGTCGAGAGCCGCAGCTTCGCCCGGCGATAGGCCTCAAGGTCGGGATGATAATCCAGGTGCTCGTGCGTCAGGTTGGTGTACACCGCCCCTCGCAGCGAGAGCGTCTCGAGCCGACGCTGGTCGAGGGCGTGGGACGAGGCTTCCATGACCACCCGTTCGATCCCGCGTTCCCGCAGCGCTGCGAGCACCGCCTGCAGCTCCACCGTGCCCGGCGTGGTGAGCGTCCCGTAGCCCGCGAGCGGCTCGCCCGAGCCATCGAACGCCCCCAGCGTGCCGAGCGAGCCCGCTCGTCCCTCGGCGTTGAGGAGGTGACGCAGGATCGCCACGGTCGTGGTCTTCCCGTTCGTGCCGGTAATGGCGATCAGCTCGAGCTCGTCACCCGGTCGGCCGTACCACTCGCGCGCCACGATGCTGGCGGCCGCTCGGCCGTCCTGCACCAGGATCAGGGGAAGCTGCGCCGGCACCTCTCGCGTCACCAGCGCGGCCGCGGCACCGCGAGCGGCAGCGTCGGCCACGTAGGCGTGGCCGTCCTCGACCGTCCCCTCGACTGCACAGAACAGCGTGCCGGCGGTCACGCGGCGCGAGTCATCGGCGACGCCGGTGATCGCCGGAGCGTCGCCCGGTGGGCGGACCAGCTGCCCGTGCTCCTCCAGAGCCCGAACGAGCGCGGCGAGCCGACTCACCGGCGACCACGCTCCCTGGCGGTGACCGTGACCAGCGTGCCCGGAGCCACACGGGTACCCGCCGGCGGGGCGACGCTGGTGACCGTGCCCCATCCCTCGACCCGCATCCTCAGGCCCGCACGATGCAGCGCGCGCGCCGCATCGCGGAGCGATGTGCCGGCCACATCGGGCACTGTGCTGGGCACCGTGGAGTCCTGGGACTCGCGCGGAGGCCATTCGACCACATAGGGAACGGTCCCGGCGGCAATCGCCGGGTCGGACGCGAGGGGCGCCTGCTCCACCGTGAGGCGTCCGCGATCGAGCGCCCCCGACTGGGCCGCGAGCAGTTGCTCCAGGACCTCGCGCGTGATCGGCGCCGCCGAGAGCCTGGCGTACGCCCCGCGCGGATCGTCCAGCTTCACCACCATGACGATCTGTGGATCGTCAGCCGGGAAGAGTGACGCAAAGTTCGCAACGTAGGATCCTGGCACATAGCCGCCGGGGCCCGCGCGGCGCGCGGTCCCGGTCTTGCCCGCGATCTCGTAGCTCGAGAGGGCCGCCGTCTCGCCTGTGCCCCCGCGGTACACGACCCCATGCAGCATCGTGCGCAGCGCCGCGGCCACCGCTGGCCGCACCACACGGCGTACCGGCTCGGGCGTGTGTCGGTACACCGTCCTGCCCTTGGGCGTGCGGATCTCACGGACCAGTGTGGGCTGCACCAGCACCCCGTCGCTGGCCACCGCCGCATACGCCTGCGCCAGCTGCAGCACCGTCACCGCGACCTCGTACCCCATGGCCAAGCTGGCGCGCGTCGTCCCACTCCACTGATGCGGTTGTTTCAGCAGCCCCGGTGACTCGGCCGGGTACTCGACGCCGGTGGGCGTGCCGAGCCCAAAGTCGCGCAGCATCGCGTACTGCCGCTCCGCGCTGAGCCGCTGCCCCAACTTCACGATGCCGATATTGCTCGACTGCTCGATCACCCCGGCCACGGTGAGCCAGCCGTTGGGATGGTCGTCGTGAATCGTGCGGTTGCCGAGGCGGAACTCTCCCTCCTCCGCCCACACGCTGTCGTCGGGCTCGGCGAGATCGTGAGACAGGAGGGCGCTGGCGGCGAACAGCTTTGCCGTCGAGCCGGGCTCGAACACGGCGGTGAACGCACTCGCCACACTGCGCCCCTCCCCATCGCGTGACGCCACGGCCAGGATCTCGCCGCTGCGGGGATCCAGCACCACGACGTCTCCACCCAACGCTTCGTAGCGGTCAATGCCGTCCACCAACGCCCGCTCGACGATCTCCTGCAACTCGGCATCGACCGTCAGGTACACATCGTGGCCCGGCACGGGGAATGCGGAGAGGCTCGACGGCGACTCGATCTGTTGTCCCTGCCGGTCGCGCAATACGACGGCCTGCCCCGGTGTGCCCGTGAGCCACTCATCCAACACCCGCTCCAACCCGCTGGCCGGCCGACCCTCCGCGTTGGGGCGCCCCAGCACGACGCCAGCGAGATCCGCGTCGGGGTAGAACCGCACCAGCTCCCGCTCCGGATACACCCCCCGCAACCGCCGCAGGGGCTCGACCTGCACCGCCGTGTACGGGCCGTGGAAGTGCACCCAGGCCTGCCGCAGGCGGCGCCGGACCGTGGTCGCCGGGACGTCCAGCGCGCGTGCGAGCGCGCGCGCGGCCTCCTCCTGATCGCGCAGCTCGTTGGGCGCCACGCCCACACGGAAGATCTCCTGCGTGAGCGCGAGGGGGACGCCGTTGCGGTCGTAGATCGTGCCGCGGCGCGCCGGAAGCTCCACGCGTTCGGTCCGCTGCGCCTGCGCCGTCGCGTAGTGCCGGCCGCCCTCGACCAACTGCACCTGTGCGGCGCGGGCGAGCAGCACGAGCAGGGCGACACCGAACGCCACCTGCATGACGCGCAACCGCACCTGCTCGCGGGCCACGTCCTACCGTTCTCCGGGAACGGGAGCGGGGAGGATCACGATCTCACTGTCGGCCGGGAGCCGCAGCCCAAGCGCTTCCGCCCGGGGGACGAGCACCGCCCGGCTCTCCGCCTCGCGAATGCGCCGCAGCAGCTCCGCACGCCGCGCTTCGAGCAGCGAGCGCCGGTTGCGCACCTCATCCAACTCGCCCGCGCTCACCACGGCGGACGTCTGCCGCGCGACGACCCACGCCAGAATCGCGAGCACGAAGACGAGCCACAGCGTGACCCAGACCCGGCCTCTAGGCTGAACCATGCGACCGGAACGCACGCAGCCTGGCGCTCCGCGCGCGGGGGTTGGTGGCGATCTCGGCAGGCGTCGGCGCCATGGGCTTCGGAGGATCGAGGCGCCCAAGGGCGCGGCCGCGGCAGGTACAGACCGGCTGCGCCGGCGGACACACGCACTCTCGGGCCCACTCCCGGAACAGGTGCTTCACGATTCGGTCCTCACCCGAATGATAGCTAATCACCGCCAGCCTGCCCTCGGGGGTGAGCGCGTCGCGCAGCTCCGGGAGGGCGCGGCGCAGCTCTCCCAGCTCGTCGTTGACCGCGATGCGCACGGCCTGGAACAGCCGCGCAAAGGTGGAGGGTCCGGTGCGGGGGCCCAGCGCCGCCCGAACGGCGTTCACCAGGTCGTCGCTCGTAGCAAACCTGGTCTGGCGACGACGCACCACCGTGGCGGCCAGGCGGCGGGCACGTCGCTCGTCACCGTACTCCCGGAAGATCTCCGCGAGCTCGGCTTCCGGGAGCCGGTTCAACAGGTCCGCCGCCGTCGGGCCGCTGCGGTCCATCCGCATGTCCAGTGGCACGCCCGGCCGAAACGAGAAACCCCGGCCGTCGAGATCGAGCTGCTCCGAAGAGACGCCCAGATCGAGCAATATGAAGTCGGGCCGGAACCGGGTGATCTCGGCCAGCACCTGGGGAGCCCCGAACCGTCCCGGCACCCAGTACATCCCCTCGTCGCCCAGCCGCTCCCGGGCGCGGGCCAGGGCGTCGGGGTCACGATCCACTGCCAGCACCTGGGCCCCGCCGGCCCGGAAGCGCTCGGCATGCCCGCCGTCCCCGACCGTCCCATCGACGACGCGGCGACAGCCGGCGGCCAGATCGGCAACGGAATCCGGGAGGACCGGCAGATGGCGCTCGCTCACGTGATTCCCCCCATAAAGCGACGGCCCCGCGAACGATGCGCGGGGCCGGGACTCTGTTGCGACGCTTTGACTCGAGCGGGGCTGACGGGACTTGAACCCGCGGCCTCCGGTGTGACAGACCGGCACTCTAACCAAACTGAGCTACAGCCCCATACCACAAGTAGCTTGGGAATGTAGACGTACCGAGGTCCGTTTTCAAGCGCTGCTCAGCTGCAGTTGTAGGCCCGCCGGAGCTGGGGCACCCGCTGCTCGAACGCCTCGAATTGTTGTAGAAACTGCTGGGACTGCGCCGGCGCCAGCTCGGCACCGATCGTCAACGCCGCCTTGCCCCGGGCGATCATGTCCGCCTCCTGTTCCACGAGCTGGCAGGACTGCGTGGCCGTGACCTGCTGGTCGAACTCGAAGATCTCGAACATCAGGCCGAGGCCGAGGAAGAAGTTGCTCTGGACCGAGAGCCGCTCCAGAACGTCGTGCCGGATGGCCTTCTCCAGCAGCCCGACCGCGAACGGGATCTGCACGCGGCCCTGCACCAGCTCGGAGCCCATCTGATAGTACTTCACCGCGGCGTTCATCAGCACCGCCGTGTCGGCGCTCGCGCTGGCCACGCTGGTGGCATGGTCCAGGAAGACAAAGCCCCGGAACATGCGATCTGTGTCGAGCGGGACCGCGGTGTCGACCACCACGCCCTCGAGCAGGAACTCGGACGCCGCCAGCGCGCTCCGCACGTCGGTGGAGTCCATCATCAGAATGTGCTCGTACACCGCGATGGTAGAGTCCCCGAGCAACAGCCGCAGCGACTCCTCCACGAAGATCGTGTCCTCGGCCGCCGCACCCAGCACCGTGGCGTGCGCGCGCCACAGGATCAGCGAGCCCGGCACGTGCTCCACGGCCCGCCCCGACCACTCCAGCTCCGCGTTCACGTCGCCCAGGGCCTGGGCCGCGCCCAGCACCTGCTGATAGAAGATCTCGTCGTCACGCAAGCTGCTGTCGGCGGCGTACTGCTGCACCAGCGCCTCCATGGCGCAATCCCACAGGCCGCCCTCGACGCAGGCGCGCGTCTTGAGCCGCAGCACCTCCAGATCTTCGGGGTTGGCCTCGAGCCACTCATCGGCCAGCTCACGGCCACTCTCGTGCACACCTAGAGTGATGGCCCCGGCGATGACGCCGATGCGCAGCTGCCGATCGCCCGGGACCGCGCGGCTCTGCTGCGTGAACGCGTGGAGCGCATTCAGCGAGTCGCCCTTCTGCTGGTACAGCCGACCCAGGCGCTCCCAGCCCCGCGTCAACAGGGAGTCGCCGGCCACGGCGCGCCGCAGATAGGCGATCTGGGAATCCGCCGGCTGCTGCAGCGCCTCCGACGACACCTCGGCGCACATCGCGGCCGACGGATGGTTGGGGTACTCACGGAATACCCTGTCAGCTTCCTCGAGGGCGTCCGGGAAGTCCCCCTCGTCCCGCTTCTCGGAACACCTCCGTGCTCGCTCCGCGGCCTTCACCTGGTTGTCCAAGGAATCGACGACGGTGCGCGCGAAGTCCCGCACGCTGCTGTCGCCCACGCCTTCCACTGTCATCCAGCCCGACAGACCGGATCGGCCGATGTCCACCATGCGGAACCGGCCCATCAGTCCGGTATCTTCGCGCCAGAAGGAGCCGACGATGTACGCGTCCGCCCGCAACGCCCGCGCCAGCCGGTCCGCGTCTGCCGCACCCAGCACGGCGTTACAGGTGTACGCCGACTCCTGCAACACCCGGCACACCTGCTCCGTGCCAACGGTGACGACGTCATTGCGGAACTTGGACTCCATCCGCTCGCGCACTTCCTCGGCCAGCGCCGCCACGTACACCCCGTCTTCGGGGTCTGCAGGCGCCGGCACCAGGAACAGCACGCGCTCGTCCGGTCCCTCGCGGGATCCGAACTGCGCCCTCGCGCTGGTCGCCGTGGCGGTCCAGGCCAGGCTCACGCCGGCCGCCACCAGGACTGTCCGAATGATCATTGGTGTCCACCGCACCACTAGCGTCCTCCGGTTCTGGCGGCCCGGGTGCCCACCCGAGCCATGTCAGTCATCCAACCACATGGGCGAAGAGGGATTCGAACCCCCGACTTCCTGCTTGTAAGGCAGGCGCTCTCGACCCCTGAGCTATTCGCCCCCAAGCCGGTCGCCTAGAGCGCCAGTCCCAGTGGAAACAGGACGCAGTAGCCCAGCACCAGAAGGACCGGGGCTACCGTGGTCGACCCTCGGGCGAGCAGCGCGTAGCCAACCGTGATGGAGGCCAGAGCGCCGGTCAACAGCACCAGATTGCGCTGGCGGAACCGCAGCCGCGCGGGCGACCCTATTCTACCTAACATAGACCCTCAGGCTAACCGCAGGTTCCGAAGCCGTCAAGCATTCGGGTTCCACTGATCTTCGGGCACAAACCACCCATTCTCAAGGGCTTGGCGGCGTTCACGATCCCGCTGCCGGCGCCGCGCCCAAAGCACTATGAGCAGCACGGCGACGAACGTCCAGAACACCGTCACCGAGCTGAAAATTAACAGCCAACCGTAGCGTTTGCGCAGGTCGCGGCGCCACATCTCGTCGAACTGGCCGAGCGTCACCTGGTACGTGGAGCGCAGCGCCAGGTCGAAGTCCGGCGTGCCCCGCAACGTCGTGATGAGCGGCTCGAGACCCCGATCCCCACCCAACCGCTCCAACAGCCGCACGGCCGTGGTCGCCAACGCGTACGACGCCCCCGCTTCCACCGCCCCACCTTCCCGGATGTGACGGTCGAGGTTCGCCAGGGTCGGCACCACCCCGCGCAGCACGATCCAGTTCACCCGCAGCACGTCGCCCTGGTCCCACTCCCCGGCGGCACTTGCCGCGTAGCCCTCGTCGAACCAGCGGGGCACGCGACGCACCACGCTGTGCAGGGCGAGATGCGCCAGCTCGTGCCGCAACAGCCGGCGATGGTCTCGACCCACCTGCAGCACGATGGTGCGGGTCCCCGGGAAGGCCGCCGCCGCCCCCCACTCGGGCACGCGTCCCGCCGTGAGTGAATCGAAGTGTGTATCGCTGGGCGCCACGATCAGACGGATGCGTCGGGGTGGTGGATCCGGGATGCCCGGCCACGGGCCCGCGCGGTCGGCGTACTCGGCCAGGGCAATCGCCGTGGCCTCGTCGGACCAATACACGGCGGTCACGCGACCCACATGCACTACGGAGGGTTCCTGCGGTACCGCGAACAGGAAGAAGAGGGCGGCTAGCGTGGCGGCTCCTGGCCTTGCGCGACCAGGTCCAGGGTCTCCTTGCAGCGCTTGCCCCACGGATTGAACTTGTTGGTTTGATACCCCTCCTCCCACGTCTGGCGCGCCACATCTCGATCTCCGGCGTACCACTGCGAGCGCCCCAGCTCGTAGTAAGCCTCGATGAGATTCGGCCCGAGCTTCAGGGTCTTGCCGAAGAACGTCTGCGCGTCCTCGTACATCTCGCGCTCCAGGTACACGAGCCCGAGATAGAAGTGTGCGTACAACGTGGCCTTCCGGTCGTTGTCCAGGCGAATCGCCTTGGAGAGATGCTCGATGGCCTCGCCGAAGATCTGTTTCTTGAGGCAGATGTACCCCACGTTGATCCGGGCCAGCGAGTTCGCCGGCTCCTTGGCGAGCACCAATTGGAAGGTGCCCATGGCCGAGTCATAGTCCTCGTTCAGCATCTGCGCCCAGCCGAGGAGTGACTGCGCCTGGATATCGTTGGGAGACAACTGCAGGGCCTTGGTCAGCGACTGGATTGCCCCACCATAGTCGCCCAGTGAGATGAGACTCCATCCCTTCTCGATGAACGTGGTGGCGCCAAGGTGGTCCTGCATCACGGGTACCGTCCCCGTGAACTGCGGGGCCTGGTCACCGCTTTGGCCCTGGGCGAGCTCTTTGTACTTGTCCACCAGCACCCGGATGCTCTCCTTGAGCATGCCGAGGTCAGAGATCGCCTGATCGACGGTCTTGAACAGCGTGATGATCTCCGCTTTCAGGTCCTCGCGCTCCTCGCCACCGGGAGACGCGTCGAGGCGGCGGGCGATGGAATCGTACTTATCGCGCAGTGAGGAGATCACGGAGTCACTCATGTGCCGCCTCCACTTCCAGCTTCTCCAGTGCCAACCGCTCTTCGGATGACAGGAGCTTGCCCGCCTGGAGCACCACAAGCGTGCGATCGCCGTCGGCCACCACACCACCGATGTACTTCGCCGCCAATCCCCGCACGATGGTTGACGGAGGGGTGATGCGATCAGCCGAGACACGCAGCACTTCCTGCACCGCGTCGACCACGACCCCGATCTTCTCTCCCTCGAGCTCCAGAATCATGATGCGCGTGTCTTCGCGCACGGGCGCATCCACCTCGACCCGCTTGCGGAGATCCATGAGCGGCACGACGGCGTCGCCGTACTGCACTACGCCCTCGAGGTAGGCCGGTGCCTTGGGCAGGGGAGCGGGCTCCTGGTACCGGAGTATCCGCTCGACCTGAAAGATGTTCACCGCGAAGTCATGTCCGCCGACACGAAAGGTGACGAGCTGGACTTCGTCGCCTGTACTCATCGCTCCTCGGTTACGCCGGCCGGCACGAGCCGCTCGGCCAGGACGTCCATGTCGATCACCGGCACCAGCAGCTCGCCCTCCCGCGCCACTCCCGACGCCCAGGGAAGATCCCACCCCGCCGGGACGCGCTGGGGATCCTCGCGCACCACCGACTCCGCCTCATCCACCGCCAACGTCACGAGTCGCCCGGCGCATTGCGTCACGACACCCAGCGCCGCGCCGGGTTCCGGGTCGCGACCGGTCTCGACCAGCGCCCCCAGATCGATCAGGGGCATGAGCCGTCCGCCCGTGTGTATGACCCCGAGCACCGCGGGGTGCCTGCTCGGCGCGGCATACGCCTTCGGCAACTCTATGACCTGCCGTACGTCTGCGAGCGGCACACCGTACCGTGTGCCGCCGGCCTCGACCAAAAGATAGCCCTTCATGCTCTGACGCGCCCCTTGAGCCGGGCCTCGATGCAGGAGGCGATGGCGTCGAGCGCCACGACTTTCTCCGCCCCACCCGCCGCAATGGCTGCCTGGGGCATGCCGAAGATCACCGCCGAGGCTTCGTCCTGCGCCAAGCCTCCGCCACCGGCGTCCCGAATGGCACGCAGTCCCTCGGCACCATCACGCCCCATGCCGGTCAGCACCACACCGAGCGACTGCCGGCCAAAGAGCCGGGCCACCGACTTGAAGAGGGGATCGGCCGCCGGTCGCACCCCCCACACCGGCTCGTCCTGGCGCAGCTGCACACACGGGCCCTCCGGACCCGCCTCCACCCGCATGTGGTAGTCGCCCGGTGCCACGTACGCAGTATCGGCGAGCAACGGTGCACCGTCGCCGGCCTCGACGACGCGAAGCACGCTGGACGCGTCGAGTCGCTCGGCGAGGCTCCGGGTGAAGTGCGCCGGCATGTGCTGCACGACGAGCACGCTCGTGTCGCCGCCGACCGAGAGCCGGGGAATGACCTCGGCGAGTGCTCGCGGCCCACCCGTGCTCGCCGCAATGGCAACGGCGAATCGGGCGCGCCCCTTCACCCACACAGCGGAGGGCGGCGGCACCACGGGGGTTGGCGCACGCGCCAGGATCGGCACACGATCGAGCTCCGCCGCCATGGCCGCGTCCAGCGCCCCCAGCAGCGCCGGCCCGAGGGCCTCCACTGCCTCGCGCCCCGACCCCCGCGGCTTGGCCACGACCTCGACCGCGCCGAGCTCGAGCGCGCGAATCGCCGCCTCGGTCCCGGGCCCGGCGTAGGCACTCACGACCACGATGGGACGAGGCGACTCGCTCATGATGTAGCCGATGGCCCCGAGGCCGTCGAGCCGCGGCATCTCGATGTCCATCGTGACGACATCGGGCTCGAAGCGGTGCACCTTCTCGGCGGCGTCGAGGCCGTCGCGCGCGATGGCCACGACGCGGTAGCGCTCGGAGGCGTCGATCACGTCTGTGAGCACGCGCCGGATGAACGCACTGTCGTCCGCGACGAGAACTGAGGCCACCCCACTCACAGCTCCATCTCCTCCTTCCCCACCACCCGCACGGTGACCTTCCCCGCCCCCACGTCGAACCAGACCGAGCGGCCGGCGCGTCCCCCGACCGCCTCCGCAACGATGGGCACGCCGACCTGCCGCAACGCCGTACGGCAGGCCAGCACGTTGCGTTCACCGATGTGCACGCTCCCCGTGGGAAGGAGGTCACCGAACATCGTGCTGCCCCCGACCAACCGGGCATGCGTGCGCTCCAGCACGGCTCCGCGCCGCCGCATCTGCTCCACCAGCAGCGGCACCGCCGTGTCAGCCGCTCGCGCTGGACTACTGCTGCGGCGGGCGAGCGATTGCGCAGGGAGCAGCACGTGCGCCATCGCGCCCACACGCCCCTCGACGTCGTGCAGGATCACCGCGACGCAGCTCCCGAGCCCCAGCACCGTGAGCGTCCCGCTCCCGCCCACCACGGCGTATTCGCCCAGGGCAACGACGGTCTGGTTGTTCTCGGCCCTCATGGCCGGCGATACACGCGCTCGCGGGCGTCCTCGAGCTCGAGCTCCTGCCGTACCTCCCCCACCAGCGTCTCGACCTTGCCGAGCACGAGGTAGCCCCCGGGCCGCAGCGCATCGGCGAACCGCTGGAACAACACCTCCTGCGTGGGACGGTCGAAGTAGATGACCACGTTGCGACACATGATGAGGTCGTACGGAGGATACGGCGGCGGCTCGCGCAGGAGGTCGTGCTGCTGGAACCGCACCAACGCCTTCACCTCCGGGACCACGTGGCGCCGCTCGTCACCGCGCACATAGCGCGACACGAAGGGTGGGGGCATCTCGTCGAAGGCCGGCGGCCGGTACACGCCCTCTGCCGCGCGCGCGAGGCTCGCGCGGTCGAGGTCGGTCGCATCGATCCGGGTACGCCCACCAGGCACCCGCGGCGTACTGCGCGCCAACTCCAGAAGGAGCACGGCCAGAGTGTAGGGCTCCTCGCCCGAGGCACAGCCGGCGGACCAGCAGCGCACCCGACCTTCGCGCGCTTCCCACAGCGCGGGGAGCACCCGGTCCGCGAGCAGCTGCCAGGTCTCGCGGTTGCGGAAGAACTTGGTGACGTTGATGGTGATGGTGTCGAGCAGGCGGTCGTACTCCTCCGCGTCCCCGTCGAGCACCGCGGCGTACTGCTCGTAGGTGTGTACCCCCCGGGCGCGCATTCGCACCGCGACGCGCCGCCGGAGACATCCTTCCTTGTACGAATTCCCGTTGAAGCCGCGTGCCTCGCCGACCTTCCCGAGCAGCGCGATCAACGCTGGGTCGCGCTCCCGTGGCGTCACGTCAGCGCACTCACGGTATCGAGATTGGTGCGCGCAAGCTCGTGCCCCGGATTCAGTTCGAGTGCCTTGCGCCAGAAGTCCGCCGCCGACTCCCGATCGAGGCGCTTGTAGGCGATGTTGCCGAGCTTGAAGTAGACGTCGTCGCCCAGCTGTGGCTGGAGTTTTGTCGCGCGCTGGTAGGCATCCCATGCCTCGTCGTACCGCCCCGCGCGATAGTGGAGGTCGCCGAGATTCTTGGAGAGCTGCGGCACGGACGGGTCGTCGGCCAACGCGCTGCGCAGCCCTTCCTCGGCCTGGTCCAGCTCCCCCAGGAGCTCCAGCAGGACGGCGCGGTTGTTGCGCAACACCACGCTACCGGGGTGGGCCTCGAGCCCCTCGCGCAGCAAGGCCTCCGCCTCCTCCACGTCCTCCAATGCGGCCGCGGCGAGGGAGCGCGCCCAGAACCACATGGCACTGGGGATCTCGTCCGCGCCCACCTCGCGAGCCCGATCGAGGCGGCCCGTGGCGACCTCATAGTCGCCACGCTGCAGCGCCACGATACCCCAACTGGTCATGACGGCTGCGTTGCGACGTGCCTTGCTCGCCGCCTCCGCATAGGTCGCTTCGGCTTCCTCCAGCCGACCCGCCTTCTCATAACTGAGGGCCAGGTTGTGCAGCACGGCCGCGCGCGCGCCTCCGCGCTCCGCAGCCTGGTTGAAGTGGCCAGCCGCCTCCTGCCAGTGCGCCTGCTTCGCGGCGATCAGGCCAAGATGGAAGTACGCACTTCCGTCGGACGGGCGTAGATCGACGACACGTCGGAACTCGCGTGTCGCCTCATCCAGCATCCCGGTCTTGTAGAAGGCGATGCCGAGATTACGGTGCTCGTCGACGCGGGCGTCGCCGACGTCGGCCGCCTGCGGTTCGCTCCGACCCGTGCGGTGCACGAAGCCCGCGGTGATGAGACCGTACAACGCCTTGCCCACGTCGAACTCGACCAGCCCCGAGTCCTCGACGAGCTGCGTGAAGTCACGGGTGCCGTCGAGGAGCGGTACCATGCGCTGCTGATGCTCGGTGATCGTGACCTGCGAGGCGGCGATACGACGCTCGTCCACCGTGAAGATGATGTCGAGCGACGGGATCTTCTTCTCGATGAGGCTCCACTCGTCTACCCGGCGCGCGCCCTCGAGCAACAGCGATTCCGGGTTGATGGCGACGAGGAAATCCTGCTCCTCGGGATGCACGTCCGCCTCGAAGTTGAACGAGCCCCGCGTCCACGTGAACAGGAAGTACACCGCCTCCTCGATCTGCAGCCGCATGTAGTGTTCCAGATCCTCGCGGGCGATGGCGCGTTGCTCCACGAGCAGCTCGCCCACGCGCTTGTCTCGCTGGATGGTCTGCAGATCGATGGCCGCGTGCAGCTCGTCCTGCGTGATCTTCCCGTTCTTGACGAGGATGTCGCCGAGGCGATCGCGCCGATTGACGAGAGACGCGTACGTGATCTGGCCCCGATTGAAGTAGATGTGGCCCAGGTTGGTCCGGTCGGTCACTGAGAGACAACCCGTCTTCTGCCCGAGCGCCAGCAACTGCAGCACGTCGGCGAGGGACGCTTCCTTGAGGCTGCCCTTGATCGCCACTAGGTCATCTCCTCGATCACGCGCTGCGCGGGATCGGGCCAGAACCAGACCATCTTCTCCCGACTCCTCACGCCTCCCGAGGGCGAGATCATGATCCCGCTCGTCCGCACTCCGGTGGACACGCGCGGCCGCGGGGGAGCGGCACCTTCGACCATCTCGCGCGCCAGCGCGGCGTTGGGCAGAACACCCTGCGCCTCAGCTGCCACCGCCACCCGCTGCAACAGGCCCAACACGCCACGAATCGAGTCGGCGGGACGCGCTGCCAGGTAGTCGGCTAGCTCTTCGTCGGCGGCGCCGAAGTCCTGCTCCAGCTTGCCCACCACGATTGCGCGGCGGAGCTCGCGGTCGGGGCTCGCAACGTTCACGACCAACCCACCTTCCAGCCGCGAGATCAGACGATCGTCGAGGCCCTCGACCTCGTGCGGCACGCCGGCCATGGTGAACACCAGCTGGCGCTGCGACTCAAACAACTCGTTGAAGAGGTGGAACAGCTCCTCCTGCGTGCGCTCCTTGCCGACCAGGAGGTGCGCATCGTCCAACAGGAAGGCCGTCGCGCGACGATACCGCGTGCGCCACGCGTCGACACGCTCGCCGTCAATCGCCTCCACCAACTCGTCGATGAGCTGTTGCGCCGATAGACAAGCGACCACTGCGTCCGGTCCCCCAGCGAGCTCGTGCCCGATCGCGTGCAGCAAGTGCGTCTTGCCGACCCCCGTGGGCCCCGCGAACACGAGCGGGTTGTAGCGCGTGCCTGGCTGCGCCACCACCGCCTGGGCAGCGCTGTGGGCGACCTTGTTCGACTCGCCCCCCACGAACGACGAGAGCGCCCACGCGGCCGAGGGCCCGGGCGGCGGCCCGACCTCCTGGAGCGCCGTCTGCACGAGCTGGTCCACCTCCTCCAGACAGTCCGGGTCGTAGAAGATCGGGTCCTCGGCGCGCTCCGCGTCGAGCTTGGTCATCGTGGCCTGCGTCGAGCGCAGTCGCTCGATGTCGCGCTCGTATTGCCTGAGCACTCGCTCGACCGCGATCGGCATGTCCTGGTCCAACAGCTGTTCGAGGCGCGCCGTGCGATAGCCCTCGGCCTCCCAGCGCATGATCGCCTTGCCCAGTTTGGACCGCCACACGTCCACCTGCTCTTCCACCGTGTGGGCCACGTCTGAGAGAAAGTCCGCAAACTCGTCCGGTCGTGCCTCCGGCGGTGCGGCCTCCCGCTCCCCAGGATCCATCAGCGCGGGCGCGGGACCCGTGGTCATGGGGACCTCGGTTCGCACCTCGCCCGCGAGCAGCTCGGCGGCGCCGTCGGGGGTGATGGGTGACTCGCTCACGGCCTGGTAGGCAACCAGCTTGTTGAGCAGCCCGAGTAGCTCCCGCACGTTGGGCACCTCGAACTCCGCCACGGCCTGCAGCACCCCGTCTCCGAAGACCGCGCCGCGCTCCTCCGCTCGACGCAAGAGGATCGCGAGCCGTGTCTCGGCGTCGGGGGGCGCAATATCGACCAACAGTCCCGCGTCGAACCGCGACAGCAGCCGCTCGTCCAGGTCCTCGATCTCCGAGGGCGGGCTGTCGCTGGTCAGCACGATCTGCTTGCCGGCCGACTGGAGCTCCTGGGTGATGCGCAGCAGCTCCGCCTGCATCTCGCGTCGGTGCGTCAGAAACTGCACGTCGTCCACCAGGAGTACCTCGACCTGGGCGTAGCGGCTGCGCAACGCCTCACTCTGCCCCGCCGCCACCGCTGCGTTGTAGGCCTCGACGAACTCGTCGATCGTGAGGTACTCCACGCGGACCTGCGGGACGAGCTCCTTGGCGAGCTGGCCGACGGCCATCAGGAGGTGGGTCTTGCCCAAGCCCGTGGGGCTATAGACGAACAACGGGTTGTACGCCGTACCGGGCGACTCCGCGACGGTCCGGGCCGCGGTCACCGCCAGCCGGTTGGCGGCGCCGACCACGAGGGTCTCGAAGCTGAACTTGGGATTCAGCTCTTCGGTCACGCCGGCTCCTCTTGGCTCAGCTTGCGCAGCACGAGCTCCGAGGCGGCCTTGAGCGTCTCAAACACACCGGTGCCTGACAGCGCGGCCGCGGGGAAGCTGGGCACACCCCAGAAGTTCAGCGCGTCATCCAGCTCTTGCGTCGAGAGCACGAGATCCTGCGGCAGGTCCTGCTTGTTGTATTGGAACACGAGCGGCATAGCGCGCACTTCGGCGCCCTGTGCCAAGAGGTTCTCCTGCAGATTCTGCAGGCTCTCGACGTTCTCCTCGAGCTGTCGCGCCTGGCTGTCGGCAACGAACACCACGCCATCCGCGCCCTGGAGCACCAGTTTGCGCGTCGCGTTGTAGTAGACCTGCCCGGGGACCGTGTACAGCTGGAACCGGGTGGTGAAGCCCGAGATGCTGCCGAGCTCGAGCGGCAGGAAGTCGAAGAACAGTGTGCGATCGGTTTGGGTCGCGAGCGACACCATGCGGCCGCGGCGATCATCCGGCACGCGCCCGTAGACGTATTGCAGATTGGTCGTCTTGCCCGACCGTCCGGGTCCGTAGTAGACGATCTTGCACGTGATCTCGCGGGTCGTGAAGTTGACTAGGGACACGCTATCACTGTCCGAAAAGGGTCGCCAGACTTTCGTTCAACTCCCGCTCGAAGTCTGCTGCGAGCACCGCTTGGGGGCGCTCCTCGGGGGGAGCCACCGCCGCCAGTTCCGCCACGAACTCCTCGAAGAATAACTGCACCAATCCCACCGAGGAGTCCGAACCATAAACTACCAGTGCGAGCAACCGTCCGCGCGGGGTATCGAATGCCCCCAGGAAGATGCCATGCTCCACACCCTGGTGGTCGAGGGTCGAGAAGTGCCGCTGGTCGAGCATGCTGGCCAACTCGCCGCTCGAGGCGACGATCGCGGCCCCAAGGGCCGCCGCCGACATCACGTCCACGGCACGCGTGAACCCGTGCTGCGCCAGCACCTGGCCCGCAGGGGTCATGAGCAACGTGATCCGCGCCCCCGCCTCCGCCACAAACCGCTCCAGAGGTTCGAGGGTCCACGCCTCAACCGCGCGTGTCTGCGTCACGCAATGCCCTCCGCTGCTCGCAGCATCTCCAACCGCACGAGACCGACGTTCATGTTGGGATCACCGACGGCGACGACCAGCACGCCGTCCGGCGCCGGAACCACGATGAGCGTGCCACCGTCACCCTGCAAGTGCAGGAAGTGCGGCGCGCCCGCGGCGCCGGCGTCCATCGCCTGGCGGAACCGCTTGTGCAGGCTGGCCGCCAGCGCCGCCACGGCGTTGCCTCGCACACCCTCCATCAGCGACTCCGCCACGATGAGTCCGTCATCACCCGTCACGAGCATCGCCCCGCGCACGCCGCGCACGCGGGTGATGTTGTCGAGGGCCCGACGGAATCGCGTGGTCACAGCTGCTGCTCCTCGAGCCAGGCCCGGGCCACGGTACCCGCACTCTCTGCCAGGATGGCAAGCCGGCCCGACGGCACACTGTGGTCGCGCAGGATGAGCAGCAGGGTCTCAGGGGTCGGCGGTGTCACGTACACGTTGCCATCGGGCCCCTCGGCCACGATCCAGCGCCACGCACCCAGGTGGAGCATGCGCGCTGTGCGATCGGCCTCTTGGGCGGCCCCTGCCAGGTACGCCGCCACCGCTTGCGAGACGTCATGCCCGTCGGCGTCGCGCAGCTGCCCACCCAACACCTGGCCGCGGTCGTCCACCAGGAGCATCCCCTGCTCGGCACCGTCGAGACCGGCGGACAGCGCCTCCTCACCCGGGCCCTCCTCGACGCGCTGCGACTCGAATTCCTCGACCGCATCACGCACCGTGCGCAAGGCGCCGATCACGCTCTCGTTCGTGGGATCGGCCGCGAGGGCAAGCTCCAAGTGCTCCAGCGCGCTGTTCAGATCGCCGGAGCGGTAGCTCAGGAAGCCGAGTCCTTTGTGCGCGCCGAGGTGCCGGGGGTCCAGCTCCAGCACGGTTCCCCACACCTGCACGGCGCGTCCATACTCGCCCTGATCCACGAGCACGCGGGCGTACAAGTCGCGACCTTCGATGAGCTCCGGATGCTGCTCCACCCCACTCACTACAATGCGCGACGCGGCGTCGAGCTGTCCCACCTGCCGCAGCGCCTCGCCCAGTTCGAGGAAGACGAGGCTCGACGGATCGCGCGCCAATTCCGCCGTCATGGCCTGGATGTCGCTAGCCACGAGACCCCGCCAGGAAGCTGTTCAAGGTCTGGGCTGCGACGACCGCGTCGCGCACCCGCTGCATCTCTGCTTCGGCTCCTCCCTCCTGCTCGGCGATCTTGAGCCAGCGCCGCCACCACTCGACCGCCTCCCGGAAGCGTCCCTGCAACGCCAAGGCATCCCCCAGCAGGCGGTGCGCCGCACCGAAGAGGGGATCCACCCGCAGCGCGCGGCGCAGGTGTTCCTCTGCCGAGCCTACCTCGCCGGTCACGAGGCTCACGCGTCCCAGCACGACGTCGACGGCCACCTCGTGCGGGAACCGCTCCCGCATCGTCTCTGCCAGCTGGCGCGCGGCACCCAGGTCACCCTCGTCCAGGGCGGACTCGGCCCGCTCGACCAACCCGCTGAGGTCCGCGGAGACCTCGGTCGGGGCCGGCGCCGCTCCCCGGTCGGCCACGGCCACGAGTCCCGCGCTCTGCAGCCCAAAGATGGTCTTCGCCACGTCGAAATCGGACCGGGCGACCAGGCTGGCGATGGTGCGCACGTCCCGCTCGCCGTCGATGGTGGCCAGCACCTCCCACTCGAACGGCAGCAGATCGAGTCCACCCCCTTCGCCGCTGTCGGCGGGCGCGAGCGCCGGCACCACCCCCACGTGCGGGATCTTCGACTCGATGCGGGACCACTCGTCGATCCGGCGGGCGCCCTCCATGAGCACCGATTCCGTGGTGATCCGCACCGTTGCGTCGGCGGGAACCTCCTGGAGCGGACCTTCCACGAACGAGAAGTAACCCTCGCGCCAGTTCATGACCTCGAAGATCACTTCCTCGACCTGGAAGCGAACCTGCCGCTCGAGCTCCCGCGCGGCGACGGCGCCGATGTCCGTCAGGACCTCACCCAGGCGCCGCCGGTCACCCTGCTCCTGCATGTCGCGGGCTCGCTGGAGATCGGCTTCGGTGATCTTGCCCGCGCGTACCAGTATGCCGCCCAACGGGTGCGGGTTGCTCTGGATCTCCGCGTAGACCACCGCACCGTCGTCGAAGTACACGGTCCCCTGGTTGTGCCGCAGCTTGGACGACACCGTGAGCACGCCCGTCTTGCGGCTGAGATCCAGCAGCTGGAAGACGTCGTGGATCCCCAGTTCCTTGAGCGGTCCCTCGATCGCCATGGTCTACGCCACCTCGCCCTCGAAGATGTGCCGCAGACCGGACGGATCCAGATCGATCACGCGATCCCACCGCTCCACGGCTTGCTGGTAGCGGCGTTGCCGCGCGAACACCACCCCCGAGAAGAACAGGGCCGCGAGGTGGTGCTGGTCGTGGGTTAGGACCCGCTCGAACGAGTGCAACGCCTCGTCCACCCGCCCGTCTTCGAGCAGCGCCTTTCCCAGCACGAGCAGCGCGTCCATCGCGGTGGAGTCGGCCGTGAGCACGTCGGCGAGGAGATGGATGGCCTTGCGTGGCGCCCCGGTCCGGCGGTGCAGCTCGGCCAGAGCGACCGCGGCCTCGAAGAAGGTCGGGAGCTGATCCAGCGCCGCCTGGTACGACGCTTCGGCAGCCGTCCAGTCTTCGCGCGCCTCATGCGCCTTCCCCAAGTCGACCCGCACCTGCACCAGCCGGGGGTCGAGCTCCAACGCGCTTTCGTAGGCTGTGCGTGCCGCGTTCCAGTTCCGCATCCCCACCGCAATGTCCCCCTCCAGCTTCAGGAGGTCGGCCCGCTGGGGCGCGCGCGTGCGGGCCGCCTGCAACGCTTCCAGCGCCTTGCCCGGATCACCGGCGGCGAGCTGCCCTCGGGCGAGCACGACGAGCACATCGACGTTCTCGGGTTGCTCGCTCGCCAGCGCCGCGGCGTCATCCACGACTTCGGCGCCGCGCTCCAGCGCCAGCAGCTCGCGCAGCTCGGCCAGGCGCACGTCTGCCCGGTCGGGCGCGAGATCCCGCGCCGCCCGATACCGCTCCAGCGCCTCACCGTGGAGTCCGCGCCGGCCGAAGATCTCGCCGAGCAAGACGTGCGCCTCCACCTGCTCGGCCCCACGGCTCACCGCGCGATTCACCTCGGCCGAGGCGAGTTCGAAGAGCCCCTTGTTCAAGTAGTCTCGCGCCAGGTCGAAGGGATCGCCTCGCTTGGGTGCCGCGGGCTTGGGCGCCGGTCGCTCCAGCTCGGCGAAGAGACTGTCGAGTGTGCCGGGCTCGAGCGTCAGGCTCTGATTCGCGAGCTCGGCCGCCACGTCCGCCGAGATCTCGGGGACCACCGAGATTCCCGGGTCCTCGTACTGCAGATCGATCGCGAGCCGGAACTTCTGCGGCACGTAGTACGGATCGAGCGTTTGCGCCCGGGTCACTGCCCGCAGCGCCCCGTCGAAGTCGCCCAGGCGCGACAGGGAGAAACTCAGGTTGTAGTGGGCCTCCGCGGATTGTGGGTCGGACTCGACGGCGCGGGAGAACGCATTGCGCGCGTCCTCCGGCCGGTCGGTCTCGGTGAGCACCAACCCCAACCCGTTCCACGCGGCCGCCAAGGCCGGATCTTGCTCCAACACCCGCCGGAAGGCCTGGAGCGCGAGCTGGAACCGCTTCAAGTTGAGGAGCAGCAGCCCGAGGTTGAGGCGCGGGATGGCCAGGTCGGGCCCGTGTTTGAGCGCTTCCCCCAGCGTCTCGACCGCTTCCTCGGTGCGTCCCACCTGGGCCATCGTGATAGCCAGGTTGTTGCGGGCAAGCGGATACTCGGGGTCATGGTGCACCGCCCGCTGATACGACCCGAGCGCATCCTCGAATCGGCCCACCTGGTGCAACACCACACCACGCTCGTTCCACAGCTTCGGGTCGTCGGGAAGCTCGCCCACCAGCTTGTCGTACAACTCCAGCGCCGACGCATGGTCGCGCTTCAGCAGGTGCACCTCGGCGAGGGCTTGCAGCACGAGTTGGCGGTCTTCCCCGCGCTCCAATGCCAGCCGGTACTCCTTCACCGCCTCGTTGTAGTAGCCCTGCTGCCGGAAAGCCCGACCCAGGTTGAAGTGCGCCAGCGTTTCATCGACGTCGGGTTGCGTGATGTACGGTGCCGACGGACGGTCGCGTTGTTCGGCGATGGACTCGAGCGTGAGGTTGGTTTGCGCCCGGCCCAGGGTGGGGTTCAGCTCGATGGCCCGCTTGGTCGCGGCGCGCGCCTCCTCGTGCCGCCCCAGGTCGCCCAGCACGAAGGCCATCTGGTAGTGGGCGTCTGCATTCTCCGGATTGATGTCGGTGGCCTGCTCCAGTGCTTCCAGCGCCTCGATGTTGAGCCCCTGGTTGTACCGCACCTCTCCGAGATACTGGTGAATCACGCTACTCTCGGCATCCAGGGCGCGCGCCCTTTCGAGCCACTCCGCCGCAGTATCCAGCGTCCCACGGCTCTTCTCCGCGAGCCCGACCTGAATCATCGCCGCCACGTTGTTGGGATCGCGCTCGATCAGCGCCTGGAACTCGCGCGCCGCCTCGTCGTACTGCCCGAGCGACGCGTAGGCCCGTGCCAGTTCCCAGCGGGCGTTGACGTCCTCGGAATCCGTGCGCAGCCGCTCGCCCAGCTCGGCAATCCGCCGGTCGTAGAAGCCCGACGCCTTGTACGCGATCTCCAGGTTGCGTCGCGCGGTGTGCATTTTC
This sequence comes from Gemmatimonadota bacterium, assembly GCA_039592335.1. Classification (GTDB taxonomy): domain Bacteria; phylum Gemmatimonadota; class Gemmatimonadetes; order Gemmatimonadales; family GWC2-71-9; genus WVYX01. Next base: position 43,053 of record JBDHBX010000025.1, read on the forward strand.
GGATCGAGTTCCAGCGCCCGCTGGAACTCGTAGATCGCGTCCTCGACCAGCCCTTTGCGATGGTATAGGACACCCAGGTTGTTGTGGGCGCCCGCGTCCGAGGGGTCGATCCGCCTGGCGAACGACCGGAGGACATCGCGGTCCTTCTGCGGGAGGGCCCCTGTCGGCATTAGGTCAGATGCGGATGGCGTCGAAGATGGAGTTCAGCGAGGCGGCGTCCGGCAGGAGGAGGAAGTGGCCCCGCAGGTCCGCGCCCGCTTCCTCAAAGTGGAAGTTGGTCTCGACGCAGAACACCACATCCTTGTCCCGCCCGAAGCTCAGATGCGTGGTGCTCAGCACGGCGCCCGTGAGGTCCACAGCAAGACTGGGAACGGAGGGAAGCAGCATCATTCCCATGAAGTCCGAGAGGGCGTTCATGTACGCCCCACCCAGGATGTTGCCCGCCTCCTTGATGCTGGACTGTTCCAGATCGCCAAACTCCGACGTGGTCCCCGGCTCACGCCGCAACAGGAGGTCGCTCAGCAGCATGGCATTGCTCTGCGGCACCACGAGGAGCATGCGCCCCGTCAGGTCTCCCAGCATGTGCATGAGGACGGCAGCCACCACCTCGTCGGAGTGGCCGAGGAGATCCGGCGCCTGCTCCAGGCGTTCGACATAAATCTGCGGCACGCTGATCATGATGCGGCGGTCGGTGAGCTGGGAGAGCGCCGTCGCCGCGTGCCCCGCGCCGATGTTGGCCACCTCTCTCAGAGCATCGAGCTGCAGTTCTTCGAGATCTCGCAGGTCTACCATGCTCGCTCCTAGACGAAACCGCCCGCGTCCAGAATGAGGACGGGGCGCCCCTCTCCGAGAATCGTTGCGCCGCTGAAGATGGGCAGCATCCCCCGCGGCGGAGTGAAGGTCTTCACGACGATCTCCTGCTGGCCGAGCAGTTGATCCACGACCAGGCCGGAACGTCGCTTTCCGATCTGCAACACGATCACGGGGCTTCGGAGCGGGCCGTCCCCCGCAATCTCCAGCATGCGCCGCAGGTACACCAGCGGCACGACTTCCTCCCGCAACGTCAACGCGTCGCGCTCGTCCACCCGGGTCACCTCGGCTGCGCCGAGGTCGAGCGTCTCGGCGACGTGGGTAATGGGGAGCGCATAGCGCTCCTCCCCCACGCGCGTGATGAGGGCCCGCACGATGGCCAGCGTCGTGGGAAGACGCAGGGTGAAGGTCGTCCCCTCACCCTCGACGGTCTGGACCTCGACCCCACCTCCCATGCCCCGCGTGGCATGCACCACGGCATCGATCCCCACGCCGCGTCCCGACACGTCCGACACCTCCTCCGCCGTGCTCATGCCGGATTGCGAAAGGACGCGCAGCAGCACCTCGCCACTCAGCGAGTCCACGTCGGCTTCCACCAATCCCAGCTCCTTCGCGCCTTCCAGGATCCTGGCGCGGTCGATGCCGCGCCCGTCGTCGCGCACGCGAATGGCTACCGCGGCGCGCTCCCGCATCGCGCTCAGCTCGATCACGCCCTCCTGCGGCTTCCCGGCAGCCTTGCGCGCCTTGGGGCTCTCAATCCCGTGGTCCACGGCGTTGCGCAGCAGGTGTACCAGCGGATCACCAATCTCGTCCAGGACCGCCCGGTCGAGCTCGATCTCCTTCCCTTCCACCCGGAAGGCGACCTGCTTGCTGAGTTTGCGGGCGAGATCCCGCACCAGACGGGGAAACCGGTCGAACACTTGCCACACCGGCGTCATGCGGGCCTGGATGATCTCGTTCTGGAGATCGGCGGCCAGTTGGGAGAACTTCGTGCTGACCTCCTCCAGTTCGGGATCGGCGCGCTGCACGCTGATCTCGGCCAGCGCCCCGCGCGTCGTGAGGAGCTCGCCGATCAGGTTCATGAGCGCGTCGAGGCGCCGCAGGTCGACCCGAATGTGGCGCGCCTTGCGCCCCACCGCCTCCGCCGCCGGCTGCGCATCCTCGGTCGACGCAATCTCCACCCGCTCCACGTCTCCGGCGCCACGGATCGCCTGCTCGACCGCGTCGGCAGCCGCATCGGTCTCCAGCCGAAACGCGAAGCGCCCGTCGAACTCATCACCCTCAATGGCGGTGGTGGGTGGCTCCACCGCGTGCACCCGCCCGAGGGTCTCCATCTGCTGCAGGATGATCAGCGCCCGCGCACCCTTGAGCGGCGACTCCGACACCAGCGTGACCTGTACCGCCCGCCCTCCACCAGCCCCAGCCGACACGGTCGGGGCCGAGGGTCGGGCCTGCTGGGGACGCTCCACGACCTTCTCGAAGGCCGACGCAGCCTCGTCGATGGCCTGTACGACGCCGGCGAGGTCCACGTCGGACTCGCGCCCGGCGACGGATGCCTCTACGGCTTGCTCGAGGGAGTCGGCGCTCTTGAAGAGGAGTTCCAGCACCTCGTCGGACGCGGTCCGCTCACCGCGCCGCAAGAGGTCCAGCAGATTCTCCGTGCGGTGGGCCAGGTCGGCGACCTTGGCGTAGCCCATCGTCGCGGCCATGCCCTTGATCGTGTGCATGGCCCGGAAGATCCCGGCAACGGGCTCACTCGCCTGCGGGTCTCGCTCCCACTCCAGCAGGAGCTGGTTGATGGTGCTGAGGTGTTCGCGACTTTCGGCGAGGAAGAGCTCCGCATACTGCGAGAGGTCCATGCCTAGCCGAGCACCCGCTGCACCGCCTCCAGTACCCGAGACGGCTGGAACGGCTTGACGACGAAGTCTTTGGCTCCCGCCTGAATTGCCTCGACGACCAGCGCCTGCTGGCCCATAGCGCTGCACATGAGAACTCGGGCGCTGGGATCGGCCTGGACGATCTCGCGCACGGCGTCGATCCCGCCCATGTCGGGCATCACGATGTCCATCGTGACCAAGTCGGGCTTCAGCTGCTTGTACTTATCGACCGCCTGAGTGCCGGACTCCGCCTCGCCCACCACCTCGTAACCTGCCTGCGTCAGGATGTCGCTGATCATCGTCCGCATGAAGATCGCGTCATCGCACACGAGTACCGTATGGCTCACACACCCTCCCTACACGCTGAGGATTGGGGTCAGCAGTGCTTCGAGATCGAGAAGAACGAAGGAGTCCTCTCCACGCCGGCCCACGGCCCGCACCAACCGGGGATCGACGCCCGGCAGGTCAGCGCGATCGGAGAGGTCGTCGGCAGCGACGGTCACTAGGTCGATCACTTCATCGACGGTGAAGCCAACCATCTGCTCGCTCACCTCGAACAGCACTATGGTTCGCCCCTCGCCGTCCGTGCTGTGGCCTAGCGCACGACTCCCATCCATCAACGGCACGAGTTGGCTCCGAACATTGATCAGGCCGGCCACGGCCCCCTCGGCCCCGGGGATGCGGGTGGCCTCCTGCCTCGGGAGGATCTCGCGGACGGCTCCGACCTCGGCTGCGCACAGCCGATCGGCCACCCGAAAGACCAAGATTCGCACACCCGCCGAGTCGCGCATCTTATTTAAAGAAGCCAAGATAGTCCAACATATTGGGGCGAGCAAGCAGACTCGAATCGCCTGCTGCCTGCGCCAGGGCCGGGTGCAGATCCGGGGGCCATTCGCTGCGGAACTCGCTCCACGCACCGCTCTCGGGGTGGGTGAATCCAAGAAGCGCGGCATGGAGCGACTGGCGCGGCGCGGCGTTCTCCACCGCCTCTGCCAGCCGTCGCTGGGACCCCGTGACCCGCTGGGCACCCCCCTGCCCGTACACGGGGTCCCCCACGATGGGGTGGCCGATGTGGGCCAGGTGCACCCGTACCTGATGCGTGCGGCCGGTAGCCAGCTTCACGCGCACCAGATCGCAGGTATCGAACCGCGCCACCGGCTCCACGCGGCTCCGAGCCGGCCGCCCGGTGGCAAGGACCGCCATGCGCTTGCGGTCGGCCGGGTGCCGCGCCACCGGGGCGTCCACGTCCACCGGCTCAGAGATGTGGCCCCATACGAGGGCGGCGTACACCCGCCGCACCTTGCGGCGTCCCAGCGCACGGGACAGCGCGCGGTGCGCGGTTTCGGTCTTGGCCACGATGAGCAGGCCCGAGGTGTCCTTGTCCAGCCGATGGACGATCCCGGGCCGTCCGGGGCCACCCCCCGCGAGAGACGTGCCCCGCGCCACCAGGGCATTGAGCAGGGTGTCGTCCCAGTGCCCCGGCGCCGGATGGACCACGAGCCCGGCCGGCTTCTCCAGGACCAGGAGCGCGTCGTCCTCGAACACCGCCGTCAGCGCGCGGGGATACGGCGTGAGCTCCCGAGGCGGCGCCTCTTCCTGGATTTCGACCCGCACGGCGTCGCCCCGGCCCAGAGTGCGTGAGGCCCGGGCCGGTTCGTCGTTGACGGTCACGCCGCCGGCGGCGATCAGCCGGGCAGCTTGCGTGCGAGAGAGAGAGAGTTGATCGGCGAGAAACCGATCGAGACGTTCCGTCGATTCGGTGGCGACGTGGAACGTGACGAGGGGAATCGGCTCACGCCTCGGCCGGACCGGCGTGCTCCGCGGTGGTCTCACCGCCCTGCCGCCCCTCCTGCCACAGCACGAGGGCCAGGGCGATGGCACCACACGTCACCGCCATGTCGGCGACGTTGAAGGTGGGCCAGTGGAACGCGCCGACCCACACGTCGATGAAGTCCACCACGCCGCGACTGCTCCGGATGCGGTCGAGCAGGTTGCCGACCGCCCCACCACACACCAGCGCCAGGGCGGTGAGGCGCACCCACTGTGCGGAGCGCGTGACACGCACCATCGAGCCGAGCACGAGCAGGGCCACCAGCGCGAGTACCATGAACACCCAGCGCGAGTACTGGCCGACGTGGATGCCGAACGCCGCGCCGGGATTGTAGACGAGACGCAGGGTCAGCCAATCCCCGAGAATCGGAACCGGGGCGTGGGCGAGGGTCGCGACCGCGAGCTGCTTGGTCATGAGGTCCAGCAGCACGACCCCGAGCGCGATTCCCCAGAACCACGGAGACTTAAGCCCGTTTTGCATCTTCCTCTTTGGCCTTGCACTTGATGCACAGCCGCGCGTGTGGCAGGGCGTCGAGCCGTTCGAACCCGATCTCGTCACCGCACTCGTGGCACGCTCCGAACTTCTCGGGGGAGAAGTACAGGCGGCGCAGCGCCTCGTTCACGTGCCAGAGATAGCGGCCCTCCTTGGAGGCGAAGAGGAACTGCTTCTCCCGCTCCATGGCATCGGTCCCCTGGTCCGCCATGTGGAACGAGTAGGAGGAGAGATCGCCGTCCGAGCTCTGGAGCGTGCCGCTGAACTGCTCGTCGTACTGGCCGAGCTCCTTCATCACGCGGTCGCGCTCTTCGAGCAGTCGTTTCTCGAGGTGCTCCAGTTGCTTCTTCTTCATCCTTCGTCGTCCCTGCCAGTCTGCTCGGCCTCGGCCCTCCTCACGGAGAGCACGACGCTCCGGCCGTCAATGTCCACCGCTTCGCGGACGTCTGAGTTCGGCAGGTCGTCGCCTGCCTCGAGATGGCGGGCCAGAGTCTCGCCCGCAATGAAATTCCGGTACGCGTCGGCCGCCACCAGCACATCCTCCGCGCCGGAGATGCTCAACGCGATCCGCGTATTGTAATCGTACCCCGCCTCTTTTCGTAGTCTCTGGACCCGATTCACCACTTCACGGGCCAGACCCTCCCGGCGCAGCTCCTCGCTCACCACCGGATCCAGCGCGACCACGAGCGGCCCCTCGCTCTGCACCGGCCACTCCGTGACCACCTCCCGCTCCACCACCACGTCCTCCGGACGGTATTCCCAAATGCGCCCGTCCACTGTGACGGAGACCGCACTCCCCGCCTCCAGCTGTTGGAGTTGCTCCGCGGTGAGCTGCCGGGTCGCCTGGGCCGCCAGGGGAGTGTCCTTGCCGTACACCTTCCCCAGGTCGCGGAAGCTGGGCTTCGGCTTGAGACGCACGAGCTCCTCGTCCGAGGCCACCAGGTCGACCTGCTTGACGTTCACCTCTCCCGCCAGCACGTCCAGGAAGGCCGTGAACGCCTCGCCCCGCAGCCGCTCGGGCACCGCCACCCGGAGCCGCGCCAGCGGCTGCCGCACCCTGAGGCCTGCCTGCTCGCGGGCCGCTCGTGCGAGGGAGGCCAGGCGCCGGACCGCCTCCATCTGGGCGTCGAGGCCGGGATCGTGGTGCCCGCGGTCTCCCGGAAACCGAGCGAGGTGCACCGAAGACCCCTCGAGCCGCCGGTGAATGGCGTCGCTCGCAAACGGGGCCGCCGGGGCCAGCAGCCGGCTCACCGTCACCAGCGCCTCGTACAGCGTCGCGAGGGCCGCCGGGTCGGCGTGGCCCCCGGGCGCCCAGAACCGGCCCCGGTTCACGCGCACGTACCAGTTGGAGAGCTCGTGGTCGCAGAAGTCGATGAGCGTCCGCACCGCGCCGGTCACGTCATAGGCCGCGAGAGCGGCATTCACGGCCCGGGCCACCGCATCCAGGCGGCTGACCATCCAGCGATCCACCAGCGGGCGCTCGCTCACCGGGGGCGCCTGCCCGGGCGTCCAGTCCTCGGCGTAGAGGGCGAAGAAGCCGTACGTGTTGCGCAGCCGGTTGAGGAATCCGACCGCGACTTCGCGGATCGCGTCGGGGTCGAACCGCTTGGGCAGCCCCACCTGGCTGGACGCCAACAGGTAGAGCCGCACGGCGTCGGCGCCGAACTCCGCCACGGCCTCCCATGGGTCGGCGGCGTTGCCGAGGCGCTTCGACATCTTGCGTCCCTCGGCATCGAGCACGATCCCGTTCACCAGACAGTGGCGGTACGCCGGGCTGTCGGAGGCGCCCGCCGCGATCGCCAGCAGCGAGTAGAACCAGCCCCGGGTCTGGTCGAGTCCCTCGCAAATGAAATCGGCGGGGAAGTGCTGCTCGAACTCCCGCTCGTTCTCGAACGGATAGTGCCACTGCGCGTACGGCATCGCTCCGGAGTCAAACCACGCGTCGATCACTTCCGGGATCCGACGCATCGTGCCGCCGCAACGCTTCTCCCCGCAGTCGAACGCGTACTCGTCGATGAACGGCTTGTGCGGATCGAAGTCCTCGGGCAGTGGCTTGCCCCAATGTCGCTCGAGCTCTTCGTAGGATCCGATGACGACACGGTGCGCCGCGTCCCGGTCGCAGATCCACACCGGCAAGGGCGTGCCCCAATACCGGTCGCGCGACAGCGCCCAGTCGACGTTGTTCTCGAGCCACTCGCCGAAGCGTCCCTCCCCCACCTCTGGAGGATGCCACGCCACGTCGTGGTTGATCGCGATCATGCGATCGCGATAAGCCGTGGTGCGCACGAACCACGACTCGCGCGCGTAGTAGATGAGCGGCGAGTCACAGCGCCAGCAGAAGGGATAGCTGTGCTCGTAGCCCTCGGGCTGATAGCGCCCGAATACCTTCCCCTCCTGCACGAGCCGATCCGCGATCACGGGATTGGCCTCGAAGACGGTCTTGCCGTTGATCGCAGCCCATGTGGTGCCGCTGAACCGCCCTTCGGCATCGACCGGGTTGACGAACGGCAGTCCGTCGCGCTGGCCGGCGGCGTAGTCGTCAGCTCCGAACGCGGGCGCCAGATGGACGAGACCGGTGCCCTCCTCATTGGTCACGAAGTCACCCGCCACCACGCGGAAGCCCTGGTCGCCGTCCGCCGCGACCGCGTCCAGCAGCTGCTCGTAGCGGCGTCCCACGAGGTCGCGCCCCATGAACTCGGCGACGCGAGGGAACGTGGCGAGCGGCTCGCCGCCGGTGGCACCGGGGACCACCGCCGTCTCGGCGATGACCTTCTCGGCGATGATGCGGCGGCCGTCCACGTTGTGCTCCACATAGCGGAAGTCGGGGTGTACGGCCACACCCACGTTAGACGGCAGCGTCCACGGCGTGGTGGTCCACACCAGGAGATACCGGTCCTCCTCTCCCACGAGCCGGAACAGCACGTAGATAGACGGACTACGGTGGGTCGCGTATCCCTGGGCCAGCTCGTGACTCGAGAGCGCCGTTCCGCAACGCGGACAGTAGGGCAGCACCTTGTGCCCCTGATACAACAGGTCGCGCTCGTGCAGCTGCTTGAGCAGCCACCACACGCTCTCGATGTACTCGTTGGTGTAGGTGACGTACGGCCGCGAGTAATCGAGCCAGTAGCCAATCCGCTCCGACAACGATTCCCAGTCGGACTTGTAGCGGAACACGCTTTCCTTGCAGCGCTCGTTGAACGCGGCGACGCCGAACTCCTCGATGTCAGCCTTGCCACTGAGGGCGAGTGCTTTCTCGACCTCGATCTCCACCGGGAGACCGTGCGTATCCCATCCCGCAATCCGGGTGACCGAGCGCCCCAACATCGTGTGGTAGCGGCAGACCATGTCCTTGATGGTCCGCGCGAACACGTGATGGACCCCCGGCCGCCCGTTGGCCGTCGGCGGCCCCTCGTAGAACACGAACGGCTCACCGTCGCGCGAGCCCTCGAGCGTGCGGTGGAACAGATCCTCCTGGCGCCACTGCTCCAACACCTCACGCTCGAAGGCGTCGGCCGTGTCCGCGCGCAGCGGCTGGTACGGCATCAGGCCAGGCGCTCCAGCACCCCGGTCGCGAGGCTCGTGAGATTCGGCTCTGCCGCGGCGGCGGTCGCGATGATCGTCGGGATATCGGCCGGCTCGAGAGCGTCCGGCAGGCACTGGTCGGTGATGATGGAGATTCCCAGCACCCGCATGCCGCCGTGGACCGCCACGAGCACCTCCGGGACGGTCGACATACCGACCACGTCGGCGCCGATGACCCGCAGGAAGCGGTATTCCGCCGGGGTCTCCAGATTGGGCCCCGGCACGGCCACGTACACCCCTTCGCGCAGCGTGAGCTTGAGATCACGTGCGACAGCACGTGCCAGCTGCCGCAATGACCCGTCGTAGGGCTGTGACATGTCGGGGAAGCGCGGGCCGAGCTCGTCGTCGTTCGGGCCGATCAGCGGATTGTCACCCAGCAAGTTGATGTGATCGGCAATGAGCACCAGATCACCTGGACCCCACAGGGGATGCATCCCACCACAGGCGTTGGACACCAGCATGGTGTGCGCCCCGAGCGCCCGGATCACCCGCACGGGAAAGGTGATCTGCTGCATGGAGTACCCCTCGTAGCGGTGGAACCGCCCCTGCATGGCGACCACGCGCTGCCCACCCAGGGTCCCGAACAGCAGCTTGCCAGCGTGAAATTCCAGCGTCGACAGGGGGAATCCGGGAATCGACTCATAGCCGATCTCGGCCTCGACCGCGATCTCCTGCGCCAGCCCCCCCAAGCCGGTCCCCAAGATGAGCGCGACGTCGGGGGTGAAGGTCGTCGTCTGCCGCACAACGTCCACCGCCCGCTCGATCTCCGCGCGCAGCCTACCCGCCGTCATGACTTCGTGGGAGGGGTGCCGTCGCGCTCGTGCTCGGCCAGCGCGTCGATCTCGGCGAGCTGGCGCCACAGGAGTTGGCGGAACGCCGTCAGGTAGGCACTGAACTGCCGCTGCGCCTCCTCGATGTCTCGGCGGGTCTCCGACTCGGTCGCCCGCGCCTCGGTGAGGATCTCCTCGGCCTTCACCTGGGCGTCGCGCATGGCAGCCTCCGAATCGCGCTTGGCCGCCTGCTCCGTGTCGGCGCGCACCTGCTGAGCCATGACGACCGCGTCGTTGAGCGCCTTCTCCCGGTCGCGGTACGACTTGAGCTGTTCGCGTAGGCTCTGGAGTCGCTCCTCCAGCGTGGCGCGCTCGCGGAGCAGTCGTTCCAGCTCCTCCGCGACGCGCGCACGGAAGTCTTCGACGCCAGAGACGTCGTAGCCGAAGGCGGAACGGCGGAACTCCTGCGTCCGCACGTCCACCGGCGTCAGTCGGAACCCTTCGTCGTTCATCTGGGCCGCTCTCCGAACAGGACGGTGCCCAACCGCAGCATGGTTGCTCCTTCAGCGACGGCCGCGCGGTAGTCTCCCGACATCCCCATCGAGAGCTCCGGGAGCTCGAGCCCCGCTCGCTCGAGCCGGTCGCGCAGCTCGCGCAGACCCGCGAAGACCCGGTGATGCATCCGCTCGTCGTCCACGAACGGGGCCATCGTCATCAAGCCCCGCAGCGTGAGCGCCGGCAGCCCGGCAATATGCTGGGCCACGCGCTCGGCTTCTTCCGGCACGCAGCCGCTCTTCTGCTCCTCGCCGGCGACGTTCACCTGGAGCAACACGGGAAGCACTGCATCACCCGCGTGCCCTTCCATGGCCCGGGCCAGGGCGTCGGCCAACCGCACCGAATCCACCGAATGCACCATGGCAAAGCGCCCCACCACGTACTTGGCCTTGTTCGTCTGCAGGTGACCGATCAGGTGCCACCGCACCGGAAGCTCGGTCAGCTCCTCGAGCTTGCCGAGGGCCTCCTGCACGCGGCTCTCCCCCAGGTCGCGCAGGCCGGCCGCATGCGCGGCCCGCGCCACCTCGGGTGGATGGCCCTTGGTCACCGCGACGATGGCCACCTCCCCCGTCAGGCCTGCTCGCGCCTGGATACGGGCAATCTCGTCCCGGATGCGGGCGAGATTGCCGGGGACGGCGCCAAAACTCATAACCTGTGAACTTAGCTGTGCTTGCAGGTCCTGCAAAGCCGCCGGGTGGCGGCGGAAAGGGCCGCTACTGGCCTACGGCGGTGTCCCCTGCCGCCGGCGTGTCGAAAATGGATTCCCCACCCTCCAGCAGCCGCGCGATCTCCGGAATCGGCTGGAGCCAGAGCCCGCGCCGCAGGTTCTCCCGGCTGCGTTCCAGATCCCCCCAGCTCTCATACGCCTGGCCGAGCGCGTAGAACGGGTAGCTCAGGTTCACCGTGATGTTCCGGTTGGTGGGATCCAGGCGCAGCGGGTCGCCGCGGAACAGGTCCGCGTAGCGGTAGATCTCCCAGGCGAGCGAGTCGGTGCGCGACACGTTCACGGGCACGCCGAACAGTCCGGGGACGAGATTCGCGGTGTCCGGCCACCCCGCCGTGTTGACCCGGAACACCAGGGCCTCCTGCGTGAGGTACGGGGCGAGCAGGCCCCAGTTGTCACCACCCGACGTCAGCGAGAAGTAGATCGCACGCTGCGCCCAATTCTCCTGGACCAGCCGCAACGCGACCATGGTGTGCACGTACAATGGCGTGTTCTCGGGGATGGTCACCTCCATCTCCCCCGCCCGGAAGGTGAGGGCCCTGGAGAGGAGCGTCGCCATCAGCTGCTCGACTTCAGGATCGCCCAGCGAGTGCAGTGCGCTGGGCGGCGTCGCGGGCGCGAGGTCGGCAAACCAGGGGGCCTGCTCACGATCGAAGGGGCGAACCGGGTTGTCCCGCAGCTGCCGGATGTACCAGTTGGTGTTCGCCAGCGACAGGTTGACCACGGAAACGTCCTGTCGGATCCCCTCTGCTTCCTGCAGGTACCAGAGCGGGAAGGTGTCGTTGTCACCGTTGGTGAACACGATGCCGTACGGCTCGACCGACTGGAGCAGGTCGTAGGCGAAATCGCGGGCCAGACGCGCTTCGGGACCGTGCGCCCGACTCGCCGCCCGGAAGTTGACCACGAAGGGAAGCAGCGCTACCAGCAGCACCGCCGTGGAGGCGAGCTGGAGCCTGTGCTGGCCGTCCCGCGTCCCGAGGAGCTCGCGCGCCTTCCGATACAGGCCTGCCAAACCCAACCCAACAAAGATGCCCCACACGGCAAACGAGACCGTGAAGAAGTAGTCCCGCTCCCGCACCTCGTGCATGTCCATCTGGGGATAGGTATCCCACGCGAGCGAGAAGCCCGGCTTGAAATTCATGTAGCCCACGAGCCCCGGTCCCGTCGTCAGGAACAGCAGCACCAGGAGCCAGAACACCGAGCGGTCGCGCTGCCGCAGTACGTTCGCGCCGTACACGCCCAGGCTGATGAACACCAGCGTGATGGGAAGCCGCACCGCCGCGAACACGTAGTCCGTAGGGGCGAGCCCCATCGACCACTGCCAGTCGAAGTACTGCAGGTACATCTGCGCCTGGCGCAGCATGAGCGGAATGCTCCGCACCGTGTAGCAGCGCGGGATGCCGAACACCGCCTCGTCCGGCGGCACCGGCCCGTCCACGAACCGCGGCAGGCAGGACACGAACGCACCGACGCGCTCGACCACGCCCGACCCCTGCCGCACGGTGTAGATGGGATTGTCGATCGGCGAGCGGGGGGGGTACTGCTCCCGGGCGATCACGGCCCAGAGCCGCTCCCACGTGTACGGATCGGCCTCGTTGATGAACGGTCCCACCTGGGCGCGGATCAGCAGGAACAGGTACGTCGACGCCCCCACCACGGCGATCATGAGCACCGTCGCGGCGAACGGCAGCGCCCCCACCGAGGCCGCGTAGGCCGCGGCCCCCAGGAACGCGAGCCCACCCAACACGAGGAGGCCCTTGCTCCCCAATCCGATCCCGATGAGCAGCGCCCACACGCCCAGCACCACCGCCCACTGGGCCCACTCGGTCTTGCGGTCCGCCTCCTCAGGCAGCGGCTCGGTCTTGAGCACGTGCCACATGAAGCCGATCAGCGCCGGTCCGACGAGCAGCGTGAGCAAGTGGTTGCCGACCGAGAGTGCCCCGAGGTACACAATGAGCAGTAGCACGTGGGGCGCGCGCTCCCCACCGCGATGTCGACGCCACAGCCACCCGAGCCAGCAGATCGCCGCAATCGATGACGCGGCGATCATGTACACCTCGGTCTCGTTGGAATTCTGCCAGACGGTGAAGGCCGTGGCCGCCAGCAGGGCCGCCGCGACTCCGCCGCCGATCGTGAACAGCTTGTCCGTTCCAGCACCGTCCGGCCCCTCGTCGTCGCGCTTCCACCCGCGCAGCGCCTGCGCCACGACCAGGAAGAAGAGCGCCGCGGCCGCGGCACTGCCCACGGCCGTCATCAGGTTGGTGCGATAGGCAAACTCGCCGATGGGCACCAGGGCCGCCCACACGTTGGCCATGAGCACGAACAGCGGCGTGCCGGGGGGGTGCGGGATGCCCAGGATCTTCGCCGTGGCGATGAACTCTCCCGCGTCCCAGAAGGTGACCGTGGGGGCCAGCGTCCAGACGTAGCCGGCCAACACAACCACGAAGACCGCCACGGCGGCACGGTAGGGGACCCTGCCGCTCTCGACCTGCTCGGATGCCATCGGACTATTGCTCAATTCGGGTGGTGGGAACTCGACTAGGCCGGTGAAGCGTCACTACGCGCGCTCGTGAGCGCAAGGCTCGCCTCCTCGGGCCCGGCGAGCGCGGTGCGCACCTGATCCGGCGTGATCCCGCGGCGCAGCATACCTCGCAGCGCCATGGAGATCTTGGAGGTTTCCTCCGAAACCACGACCACCACGGCATCGCTCTCCTCGGACAGCCCGAGCGCCGCACGATGCCTGGTGCCCAGCGATTTGTCGCTGACGGGGAACTGGGTGAGGGGGAGCACGGCCCCGGCGCCGATGATTTGGTCCCCGCGCACCAGCACGGCGCCGTCGTGCAACGGCGAGTACGGTGTGAAGATCGTGGCCAGGAGGTCCGCCGAGACCGTGGCCCGCATGGGCGTGCCCGACTCCACGAACTCGTCCAGCGACACGTCCCGCTCCACAGCGATGATCGCGCCGGTCCCGTTCCGGGCGAGACGCCCCGTGGCCTCCGCGATCTCGTCGGCGACGACGCGCTTGCTCGAGCTCGCCAGGAACCCCACCAGTCGGGAGCGCCCCAGGCGGGCCAGCGCGTTCCGCAACTCCGGCTGGAACACGACGATGGCGGCGAACGCCCCGTACGTGAACACGACGCCCAACAGGCTGCTGATCATGTTGAGCTTGAGCACGAGCGCGACGAAGTAGATCACGAAGAGCGCCGTGATCCCGATCAGGATCTGCAGCGCCCGCGTTCCCGCCAGGAACAGCAGCAGGCGGTAGATCACGTAGGCCACGATCAGGATCTCGAGGACGTCGTACAGACCAGGAACCAGGAACTGCAGTTGCTCGAGCGACATCAGGTGCTCCGTATCGCGTGGGCGATGGCGAGGGCCTCCCGCACGGGCGCGACGGCGTGCACGCGGAAGAGCGACGCTCCTCCCAGATAGGCCGCGGCACAGGCCGTCGCCGTGGCCGCGTCCCGGTCGGGAGCGTCCCTCCCCGTCACGGCTCCGAGGAACCGCTTGCGCGACGGTCCCACCATAACCGGGTGTCCCAGCGCCACCAGGGCAGGAAGATCCCGCAGTACTTCATAGTTGTGTTCCGGCCGTTTGGCAAAGCCGAGCCCGGGGTCCAACACGACACGTTCCGCGCCGACCCCCCGGTTTCCCGCGACCTCCAGAGCCCGCTCCAGCTCCCGCACCACCTCGTCCACCACCCGTCCGTAGCTGGCGTGGTTGTAGCCGGCCAGCTCACTCAGCGAGCCGCGCGAGTGCATCAGCACGAGGCCAGCTCCGTGCTCGGCGCAGACGTCCGCGATCTCGGGGTCGAGGCGGAGTCCAGACACGTCGTTGACCGCCCAGGCACCGGCGGCAAGCGCACGGGACGCCGTCTCGGCCTTCACGGTGTCGACGCTGAGGGGCACGCCGGGATCTCGCTCGGCGAGCCCGCGCAACACCGGCTCGAGCCGGCGCCACTCCTCCGCCGGCGCAACCGGCTCGGGACGTCCCGGCCGGGTAGACTCGGCGCCCAGGTCCAGCATGTCGGCCCCCTGCTCGAGGAGCAGAGTCGCCTGCTGCAGCGCAGCCGCTGGATCGAGGAAGCGCCCCCCGTCGCTGAACGAATTCGGGGTGATGTTGAGGATCCCCACGACGACGGGCTGCTCGAGAGGCATCGCCCCGCGCGTCATCGACCAGCTGGCGACGGAGCTCCCGGAAACGAGCGAGTGGAGGGTCACGCTCCGGCCGGTTCGGCCGGGGGGGTGCCAAGTATGCCCTTGCCGGGTGCGTCGGCCTTGTCCTCAGCCGTTCCGTTCAACTCTACCGCTGGCGGGGACTCGCTTGCTGCCGGCGCCAGCGGCGGAAGGTCCTTCCCCTCCGCGATGAGGTCCACCTCGTCACGGTCCAGGGTCTCCCGCTCCAGCAACGCCTCGGCCATGCGGTGCAGCGTGTCCAGGTCCGCTTCGAGGATGTCGTGGGCGCGACGGAACGCATCGTGGAGGATCCGCTTGACCTCGCTATCTACCATCTGCGCGGTCTGCTCCGAGACCTCCCGGTGCTGGGAGATCTCGCGTCCCAGAAAGATCTGCTGCTCCCGGTCGCCCACCGCCACCGGACCCACCGCGTCGCTCATGCCGAACTGGGTCACCATGCGACGCGCCATCTCCGTCGCCTGCTCAATGTCCTGCGCCGCACCGGTGGTCACCTTCTCCGACCCGAAGATCAGCTCCTCGGCCACCCGGCCACCGTACGCCATGGCGAGCCGACCGTGGATGTACGCCTTGGTGTAGTTGTGGCGGTCCTCCTCGGGGAGGGAGAAGGTGATCCCGAGCGCCCGCCCCCGCGGCACGATGGTCACCTTGTGGACCGGATCGAGCCCCGGCACCCGCACGCTGACCAGCGCGTGACCGGCCTCGTGGTACGCCGTGAGCTTCCGCTCTTCGTCGGACAGGACCAGGCTCTTGCGCTCCACGCCGAGCATCACCTTGTCCTTGGCGTCCTCGAAGTCGATCATCTGGACGCTCTGCTTGTTGCGCCGCGCGGCGAGCAGCGCCGCCTCGTTCACGATGTTGGCGAGGTCGGCGCCCGCGAGACCCGGCGTGGCCCGCGCGGTCGTCTCGAGATTCACGTCGTCCGCCAGCGGGATCTTGCGCGCGTGCACCTTGAGGATCTGCTCGCGGCCGCGCACGTCGGGCATGTCCACCACGATCTGCCGATCAAAGCGCCCGGGTCGCAGCAGCGCCGGATCGAGCACGTCGGGTCGGTTGGTGGCGGCGATGAAGATCACGCCCTCGTTCGACTCGAAGCCGTCCATCTCCACTAACAGCTGGTTCAGCGTCTGCTCGCGCTCGTCGTGGCCGCCGCCCAGCCCGGCGCCGCGGTGTCGTCCCACGGCGTCGATCTCATCGACGAAGATGATGCACGGCGCGTGCGCCTTCCCTTGCTCGAACAGATCGCGCACGCGGGAGGCGCCCACGCCCACAAACATCTCGACGAAGTCGGAGCCCGACATGGAGAAGAAGGGACGGGCAGCCTCGCCCGCTACGGCACGGGCGAGCAGGGTCTTACCGGTGCCCGGCGGGCCCACCAGGAGCACGCCCTTGGGCAGCCGCCCGCCGAGGCGCTGGAAGCGCTGCGGGTCGCGCAGGAACTCGATGACCTCCTCGAGCTCCACCTTCGCCTCGTCGCACCCGGCCACGTCCTGGAAGGTGACCTTCGGCGTGTCCCCGCTCAGTAGTTTGGCCTTCGACTTGCCAAACGAGAACGCCCGGTTGCCACCCGACTGGATTTGGCGGAAGAAGAAGATCCACAGGGCGATGAGGATGACCCACGGGAGCAGCTGGAAGAACACCGCCCCGATCGAGGGTTTCGGCTCTTTCGCCGAGATGGGAACGCCCTGCTCCTCCAGCTGCTCGACAAAGAGCTCGGAATCCTGAATCGGGAGCACGACGCTGAACCGCTCCACCTGACGGTTCCCCACCGTCATGGGGCGCTTGAACTCGCCCTCGATGAACTTGCCGCTGGTGATCTCGACGCTGGCGAGGTTGTCGTCGTCGAGATGACCTCGAAACTGGGTGTAGGTGATCTCCTCCACCGCGTCCCGGTTCGCGCCGATCATCTGATAGAACGCGATCGGGATGAGGATGATGAGCAGCCAGAACACGAGGTTCCGACTCAGGCCACCCCAGGTGAACGGTTTGTTGGGCGGTTTACGATCAGCCATCGACTTCCTGCAAGCTCCCAATGAACGGCAAATGCCGGTACTGCTCGGCAAAGTCGAGCCCGTAGCCGACCAGGAAGTCGGCGGGCGCGTCGAATCCCACGAATCGTGGCTCCAGCATCAGATCGGGCGCCACGTGCTTGTGCAACAGTGTACAGATCTCGAGGCTCAGCGGATCCCGGGTCCGCAGCAGCCGCACCAGCCGGTTGAGGGTGGCTCCCGAGTCGACGATGTCCTCGATCAGGAGCACGTGCTTGCCCTCGAACACGGCCTGCGGGTCGTACAGCAGGCGCACGCGCCCGCTCGACGTAACCCCCGTCCCGTACGACTCCGCGACGATGAACTCCAGCTGGTGCGGCCGAAGAATGCTGCGCACCAGATCCGCCATGAACATGAAGCTGCCCTTGAGCGTCCCAAGGAGTAGCAGATCTCCTGTATCGTAATACTCCCCGATCTCCCCGCCGAGTTCCCGCACACGCCCGGCAATCAGGTCGGGGTGGTAGATCACATCGATGCCGCGCCACTCAATCTGCGTCGTCATCTCTGGCTACTCGGGCCTCGATTCTCACCGCGGGCTCGCCAGCCCGTGGGACGGCGTTCCTGGAGCGGCAGACCCCGGGGACCCACAGGATCTCGTCGCTCCGCACCAACACGGGGTACCCGTCGCGCTCGCGAAACGGCACCCGCGCCTCCATCAGCAGGCGGCGCACCCTCCTCCGCCCCACCCCGCCCAACGGCACGATGCGGTCGCCGCTCGCCAGCGACCGCACACGGTTGTCTCCGGGCGTGACCCACGTGACGAACGAGCTCCGCCGCAGTGTGCCGGCCGTGTCCTGGCGCCAGTTGACTTCCCAGCCGTTCCACTGCAATCGCCCTTCGGGTTCCTCCCCGCAGGCGACAGCCCCCCCGCCGCCGGCTCCGCGGCGCGCGGCCGGCGCGACACGCACGCGGTCGAACGAGAGCTCCGCCACCCAGCTCGACCCGAGCTGCATCACGCGCCCGCTGGCGCTGGAGCGGACAAAGGCCAGGAGCCGTGCCGATCGCCGCGGCCCGAGCACGCATCCCACCTCCCGGGCGAGGGCGCGCAAAAGGGCCTCCGACAACGTGTTATCATACCGAGCCAGGGGTAGCCGAGCAACCTCGGCCACCCTCCCGGCGACGCCAAACTCGAGCTCGGGCAGGGTGCGCAACGCCGCCGCCCAGGCCTGCCGCTCCGAGTTGGCATGCCGGGCGACGTCGGATAGGCGCCGCTCCACCACCGCGCCGAAACGGTCCCGCACCAGCGGCAGGAGGCGGTGCCGCACCCACGACCGATCGTGCCGCTCGTCCACGTTCGCGGGGTCACGATGGACGGCTCGTCTGAGTGCCGCGTCGACCTCCCGCTCATCCAACCAGGCCTCCAACTCACGGCGGCGAAACGGCAGCAGCGGTCGTACCAGGCCGCGCGCGCCGCGCACGGGGATTCCCGCGAGGCCCGCGATCCCCGTCCCGCGCAGCAGCCGGTAGAGCACCGTCTCGGTCTGGTCGTCCGCGTGGTGCGCCGTCACCAGATAGCGGCCGTCGGCCTCCCGCTGCAGCTCCCTCAGGGCCCGGTAGCGGGCGCGGCGCGCCCGCGTCTCGGAGGTGTCGCTGCCGAGCTCCAACCGCACCGCGCGATGCGGTACGCCGTAGTGCTCCGCCAGGCGGGCCACCTGTCGCGCCACCTCCCCGCTCTCCGGCGCGATGCCATGGTCCACGTGCGCCACGACCAGCTCCAGATCGAACGCCGGCGCCACCACGGCGAACAGGTCGAGCAGCGCCACCGAGTCGGGCCCGCCGCTCACGGCGAGGAGGGCGCGACCGGGATCGGGGAACAGGTCCGCGTCGCGCAGGTGCCGGCGCAGCCGCTGAGCGAGATCCGGCATCGCTCGTCAGTCGGGCTGGTGCCCCACGGCGCGCTTGCGCGCCTCGGCGAGGTACCCGGGGCGCAGCTCCAACAGGCCGGAGAGCTTGCGCATGAGGTAGCTCTCGTGCTTCGCCAGCTCGCCGTCGGCGTAGACCAGCCGCCACATGACCTCCGCCAGCACGAGTCGCTGCCCCTCGTCGTAGTTGGCGGTAATCAGGGAAGTGAACTGGTAGAGGTCCGTGGCCCGGCGGCGCTCCTCGTCGGCCAGGGCAATCAGCTCACGCGCCTGGTCGAGCGACACGGCGAAGTGGCGGGTCAGCGTCTCCTCGATATGGTGGCGCTCGTCGTCCGTGAACTCCTGGTCGGCGTGTGCCAGCTCGAGCAGCAGCGCGCATGCAGCGAGCGTCACCCGCTCCGCGTCCGGGACCGACGCCTCCGCGGGCACCTCCGATTCGGACTCCAGCGCGAGGTGGTTTCCGAAGAACCGTTTGATGGATTTCAGCATGCGGACCTCTCCCATATACCATAATAGGCGCACGCGCGACTGCACCGCCCGCGACGGCGCCGGGCGCTGGGGAGACCCGCTGGGGGACGGGCTCGCGTCCCAGGCGTCGTGACCACCTGGGACCCGAGTGTGCCGCTGAGGGTTCCGCCCGCTACGCCGTGAAGGACTGCCCCTTCGAGGCCCCGCCGGCGGCGAAGAAGTTGTACAGCCACGCCACGATGGCGCCGCAGACGGCCCCGTCCACCGCGGCGTAAATCGTCACCACGATGACCGACCCGAAGCCACCCGGACCGTGGTACCCGGGATACACCGAAGCCCCGAACTCCAAGAAGGCTCCGCCGTAGGACGGGAACATCAGGTTGGCGAGCGCCACGAGGAAGAAGCCCCCGCCCATGAGGATGGCGCCGACAATCGCCAGCGCACGGATGTTGAGTGACATGTTGTCGTCTCCCGGTTGATGCGATAGCGCAGGACGCACTGCGGTTCACGCAGTCCGACCGCCCTAAGGTGGGGCCGAGGACGCCGCGGCGAAAGCACAAGCAAAAGCGCCCGGCCGAAGCCGGGCGCTGCGAAGCCTCCTTGCGTCGGCTTCGCTACCTCACCACCACCACCACCCCATCCTCATTCTCCGTGGGGAATGGCCATTCGAACCCCTCCTCGGGGTCAAAGTCGCCGCCCTCCACCTTGTGGATGGCCTGCAACTCCTCTTGCGTCCCCTCGGGGTGGAGGCGCCGCTGGTGTACGGCACACCTCACCTCCCGCATGGCCACTCCTGGGCAATCGCGTGCCGCGAATCTACCCCATCCCATGTGAAGAAATCGTGAAAAAACCCGCGGTTCTGCGAGCAGAACCGTCGGGATTGCGCCCCCAGACGACGAACCGGCCGATCCCAATAGGGGCCGGCCGGCTCGGCCTGAGACGGGACGCTTGCGGCGCTAGCGATCCACGCCGGCGGCGGCCGCTCCCGCGGCCTCCCGCGCCCCGTTCTTCGGGGCCGTCCGCACGAACTCCCCGAAGTGGAGACACTCCTCCAGCCGACAGGACCAGGCGAGGCCCTCGCCCCACACCGTCATGTCCGGGCAGCCGTCGCACATGTTCTGGCGGCCGTCGGGCAGGATGTCGATCGGCTGGATCACCATGATCGACTGCTGGTGGAGCCGCCGAAACAGCAGGCGCGGGTCGGTGATAGCCTTGCGCAGCGTACGGCGCAGTCCCGTGTCGAACGGGGCGAGCGCCAGCATCGACCGGCCACGCCGCAGCACCTTGGGGCGGGTATAGGCAAGGTACCGGCCCGTGCGCCAGTGGTGCAGGGTCTGCGCCAGCTCGGCCATTCTGGGGCCGTGGTAGCCGTAGATGCGCTGCTTGGTGCCCATCCGCACCGTGAGCAGCCACTTGAAGGAGTCGGCTTTCTCGGTCCCGTTCAGGTAGGCGCAGGGGGCGAAGTCCGGAATGCGCTCGCGGATCTTGGTCACCACCTCCGGCGCGGAGATGTCCACCCGGTGTTGGGCCGTCGGGCTCGTGTAGGCCAGCGGCTCCATGTCGAGCTTCCGCCCACCCACGTAGTAATCGAACTGGCCTTCCAGCACCGCCTCGCGGTAACAGATGAAGACCATCACGTGGACGATGTCGATATGCTTCTGCGCCCAGTCGACCAGATCCGGCACGGCGTCCAGGGTGTCGTCGTACACGGTGGAATTGAACGCGCAGGAGAGACCACCGACCCGGGCCACCATCTCGGCGTAGTGGAGGCGGAGCTCGTTGTGCTCCTGCTCCGTCTTGTCCTTCCACTTGGGACGCCCCTGCTTGCTGTCGATGTGGAACGTGAACCCCCACAGGCCCGCGCGCTTCAGGTCGCGGACGAGCTCCTCGTTCAGCGCGAGCCCATTGGTGTTGAGGATCGGCTTCCACCCCCGCTCGGCCACCAGCCGCACGATGTCCACGACCTTGGGGTGCGTCAGGGGGTCGCCGCCGGCAATCGAGATCCCGTCCGCCTCACGGTAGCGCTGGAAGATGTCCAGGTCGGCTGCCACATCCTCCAGGCTCTTGTGCTCGTTCACGTTCGCCCGGTAGCACCCCTCGCACGCGAGGTTGCACTTCATGGTGGGCTCGAGCCACGCGATGGCGTTGTCGGGGAGGCTCCACGGTAGACGATACAATTCTCGGTGATTGAGCACGTCGTTCATCATGGCCTCAAGAGGTACGCCGGATGGCGGGAGGAGGCAGGGGCTGTCGTCCTGCGTCGCACACACGTCCACCTTGCGGGGGTAAAGTTCAACTAAATACAGCGCCGCGCCTGAAGAGAGCGTGAATCCCCCCTGAAGGGCGCGGTGCGTGGCGGCTCCGGTGAACTCCGACCAGAAGAGTCGTCTTTTACGCTAGCTGCTCGAAGAAGTCGTTTCCCTTGTCGTCAATCAGGATGTACGCGGGGAAACCCTCGACGTCAATCCGATAGATCGCCTCCATGCCGAGCTCGGGGTACTCCAGCAGCTCGACCTTCTTGATGTGCTCCTGCGCCAGCACGGCGGCCGGTCCGCCGATCGACCCGAGATAGAACCCACCGTGCTCCTGGCACGCCTCCTTCACCTGCCGGCTGCGGTTGCCCTTGGCGATCATCACCATGGAGCCGGCCTGGGATTGGAACTGATCCACGTAGGAGTCCATGCGCCCGGCCGTCGTGGGGCCGAACGAGCCGGACGCCATACCGTCGGGCGTCTTGGCCGGCCCGGCATAGTAGACCGGGTGGTCCTTCATGTACTGCGGCATCTGCTCGCCGCCGTCGAGCCGCTCCTTGATCTTGGCATGGGCGATGTCGCGGGCCACGATCAGCGTGCCCGTGAGCGACAGCCGCGTCTTCACAGGGTACTTGCCCAGCTCGGCCAGGATCTCGTTCATCGGCCGGTTGAGGTCGATGGCCACGACCCCGCGCTCGTCCTTCTTGCGGTAGCGATCCGGAATGAACCGGCCGGGGGTCCGCTCCAGCTCCTCCAGCCAGATGCCGTCCCGGTCGATCTTGGCCTTCACGTTGCGGTGTGCCGAGCAGGAGACGCCCATGCCGACCGGGCACGACGCGCCGTGGCGCGGCAGCCGCACGACCCGCACGTCCAGCGCGAAGTACTTGCCGCCGAACTGCGCGCCGATGCCCGTCTGCTGTGCCCGCTCGAGCAGCCTCCGCTCCAACTCGACGTCGCGGAACGCCTGTCCCCCGTCACCCCCCTCCGTGGGAAGCCCGTCGAGGTAGCCCGTGGTGGCCAGCTTCACCGTCTTGAGGGTCGCCTCGGCCGAGGTGCCGCCGATCACGAACGCCAGGTGGTACGGCGGGCAGGCCGCCGTTCCCAGCGTCTTCATCTTCTCGGTGAGGAATGCCTCCAGCTTCTCGGGATTGAGCAGGGCCTTGGTTTCCTGGAACAGGTAGGTCTTGTTGGCCGATCCCCCGCCCTTCGCCACGAACAGGAAGCGATACTCCATCCCGTCGGTGGCGTGGATGTCGATCTGCGCGGGCAGGTTGTTGCCGGAGTTCTTCTCCTCGTAGAGCGTCAGCGGGATCGTCTGCGAGTAGCGCAGGTTCTCCTTGGCGTACGTCTCGTACACGCCGCGCGTCAGGGACTCCTCGTCCCGCCCGCCGGTCCAGATGTGTTGCCCCTTCTTGGCGTAGATGGTGGCCGTCCCGGTGTCCTGACAGAAGGGGAGCACGAAGCCGGCCGAGACTTCGGCATTTCGCAGCAGTGCCAGCGCCACACCGCGGTCGTTCTCACTCGCGTCGGGATCGTCCAGGATCGCCGCCACCTGCTCCAGGTGCGCGGGCCGCAGCAGGAACGAGGCATCGCGCAACGCCTCCCGCGCCAGGAAGGCAAGACCCTCCGGATCGACCCTCAGCACGTCCTGGCCCTCGAACGTCGCGGCCGTGACGTAGTCCTTGGTCAGCAGCCGGTACGGCGTGTGATCCTGCGCGATGGGAAACGGATTCTGATAGGCAGGGACTGCCATCGTTCCACTCCTCCTCCCTATGTGCATCAGCGGGCGGGACGCCCGGTCACACCGGCGCCGCCGCCCGGCTCTACCCAGTCACTCCTGGCTTGAATTCTCGCACAATGGCGGAGGAGAAGCCATCGCCGCTACTGCTCCCCGGTCATCTCGGCCAGTCCGACCACGGTCCCGCACGGTGCCCGCACGAAGATCTCGCGGGCGCCGTAAGACGTGGTGCGTTCGGGCACCACCACTTCCACGCCATCGAGCTGCGGCAGGATCGCGTCCAGGCTCTCGACCTCGATGAACAGCGCTCCTGACCGCGTGAAGGGCCCCTCCGCGAGCGCCGGGACATCGGCCTCCAGACTCGCGCGGCTCTGGTACATCACCTCCACGTTCCCGCTCGCGACGGCTGCGAACCCCAGCGCCTCGCCATGCGGAACCTCGATCGTCTTGGTGAACCCGAGCCGGTCGATCCAGAAGCCGATGCACGGCTCGATGGCCTCGACGAAGATGATGGGGGAGAGCTTCTGCATGGGACGGTCCTGGTGGGGGCCGGTCGCCGCCGTGAGGAACGCGACGGGGGCGACCAGCAGAATGGGGATGAGAGTAGGCATGAAACCGAAGATAACCCGAACAAGGGACGCCGCAAGCCACCGTGTGGGGGGAGCGCAGCTACTCGGCCGCGTAGCGCGGGTCCTCACGAGCCAGCGTGATCAACTGCTTGATCGACTCGGTAATGTCCCTGGCCAG